>DAOTVT010000085.1:0-31918 GCA_034436295.1 Anaerolineae bacterium
ACGCCCAACTGCGGCAAGGGCCAGCCCCCCCAGGTGGCCCACGTGGGCCACGGCACGGCCCCTGCCCGCTTCCGCAACGTCCAGGTTGGCGTGATGAAAGGATAACACCGACGCACCGCCGTTGGCCCCTCGCCGCGTCAAGCGGCATGGCGAAAGGCCGACGGCTACAGGCTGACTGAAAGGAGTTCCCATGCTCGGAGAGAAGGGTTTTCGCAAACTGGCGGACCAGGTCTTGTCCAAGTCCAAGGCCGACCAGACGGAAGTTCTGCTTCAGGCCGGCGATAGCGCCTTGACGCGCTTCGCCAATTCGTACATCCATCAGAACGTGGCCGAGTCGGACGCGGCCGTGCGCCTGCGGGTGGTCATCGGGCGGCGGACCGGCGTGGCCACGACGAACGACTTGAGCGCCGCAGGACTGGAGCGGGCGCTGGAAACCGCGATGCTCGTGGCCGGCCTGCAACCCGAGAACCCCAACGCGCCCCCCATGCCCGCGCCCCAACCCGTGCCGCTGGCCGCAGCCTTCTCGGAGGCCACCGCCAACGCATCGCCCGAATTGCGGGCGCGCGCGGCCGGCGTCTTCTGCACCCTGGCCCGCCAGAAGGGCCTCACCGCCGCCGGCGCCTTCCGCACGGCCATCTGGGAGATGGGCGTCGCCAACTCGCTGGGCCACTTCGTGTACAGCGCGGGCACCGTGGCCGACGTCAACTCGGTCATCATGAGCGACGACAGTTCGGGCTACAGCGAGGCCGCCGCCGTGGACGTGCGCCACCTGGACGTGGAGGCCCTGGCCGCCGAGGCGGTGGACAAGGCGCTGCGAAGCCGCAACCCCCGACCGCTGCCCGCCGGCGAGTATCCGGTCGTCCTGGAGGCGTATGCCACCGCCGACATCGTGAGCATCATGGGCTACCTGGCCTTCTCGGCGCTGGCGGTGCAGGAAGGCCGCTCGTTCATGGCCGGCAAGTTCGGCCAGCCCATCATGTCGCCCTCGGTCTCCATCTGGGATGATGGGCTTGATCCTTCGGGCCTGCCCCTGCCCTTTGACTTTGAGGGCGCGCCCAAGAAGCGGGTGGACTTCATCAAGGGCGGCGTAGCGGTGGGCGTCGTGCACGACTCGGCGACGGCGCTCAAGGATGGCGTCGCCAGCACCGGCCACTCGCTGCCCATGCCCAATCCCCAAGGCCCCTTCCCGCTCAACCTGTTCATGGCGCCGGGGACTGCGTCGCCGGAGCAGTTGATCGCGGGGCTGGACAAAGGGCTGCTGGTTACCCGATTCCACTACACGGTTCCCGTGCATCCGGCGAAGGCCGTCGTAACGGGCATGACCCGCGACGGCACGTTCTGGGTGGAGGGGGGCGAGATCGCCTATGCGGTCAAGAACCTGCGCTTCACCGAGAGTTACCTGGATGCATTCAACCGCGTGGAGGACATCGGCAAGGAGACGCGGCTCCTGGTGTCCCGCTTTGAAATCGGCGGGGTGCGCGTTCCGGCGGTGCGGCTGGCGGGGTTCCGCTTCACGGGGACGACGGAGTTTTAGCGGACAGACACGTTCCGCCAGCCGGCTCGGTTCTATTTTGTGGTGGTGAGCAAGACGCGACACGCTTTCGGAAGCGCGTTGCACCTGTACCCATGGGCGGCCAACAGGTGCCAGCCCGCCACATTGACGGCTCCCGCGGAACGAGGTAGTATTCTTGGCAGCAGTGCGAAATATCGGGAGCGAGCACCGATTTGCTGGAGGAGAATGCGATGGCAAGCCAGGCCCGACATGCGAACCAACCCTCGGCCGACGAGATCGCCCGCATCCTGCGTGCGCACCTTCCGGAAATTCGGGCACGATATGGCGTGAGCGCGCTTTGGTTGTTCGGCTCGTATGTGCGCGGGGAGCAGCGCAAGCGCAGCGACGTGGACATCCTGGTGGAATTTGACGAGACACCGACGCTGCTGGAGTTCGTGGACTTGCAGTACCGGTTGAGCGACTTGCTCGGGGTCAAGGTGGACTTGGTCATGAGAACGGCCCTCCGGCCTGAAATCCGCGAGCACATTCTGGCGGAGATGGTGCCCGTATGAGACCCAGGCGCACCTATGTGGACTATGTCAGAGATATCGTCAGCCACGCACAGAAGGCCGAGCAATTCGTTGCGGGCCTGGACTTTGCGGCTTTCTGCGCGAACGAGGAGAAGGTATTTGCCGTCATTCGCGCCTTGGAAGTAATCGGGGAGGCGGCGAGGCACCTGCCCCTGTCATTGCGCCGACGCTATGCCGAGATTCCATGGAGAAATGTGATCGGCATGCGGAACATCTTGATTCACGGCTATTTCGGCGTGGATGTGGAAGTGATTTGGAAGACGGTCCATGAGAGCCTGCCGCCGCTGCGTGCGGTTGCCGAGCAGATGCTCGCCGATTTGGGCGTACAGGACACCGGAAGCGCAGCGAGAGAGTAAATCTCTCTATGGGCAAAGGTGCGACGCACTTTCGGAAGCGCGTCGCACCTTTTTCGCCCACGCAGGACGGAACCCAATCGGGGCACACGCCCCCTTTGCCCCGCGCTGTCCCCCGTGCTATAATCCCCCCGAATCTATCCGGTGGGACAACCCGATGCCGCTCTCCCTGCAACAGGTGGAACATATTGCCGAACTGGCGAAATTGGCCCTGACCGACGAGGAGAAGGAACGCTATCGGCTCCAGTTGTCGGCCATCCTTGACTACGCCGACATGCTCCAGCGGCTGGACCTGGACGGCGTGCCCCCCATGTCCCACGCTGTGGCCCTGACCAACATCACCCGCCCGGACGAGCCGGCCCCTTCCTTCCCCCGCGATGAGATTCTGGCCAACGCGCCTGACCACAAGGACGGCCTGATCCGCGTGCGGCCTATTCTGGAGTAACGCCGTGAGCGCCCACGCCCTGACCATCCACCAGGCCAGCGAACGGTTGCGTTCGGGCGCGCTGTCCTCGGTGGAGTTGACCCAGAGCGTGCTGGAGCGCATCCACCGCCTGGATCCGCGCATTCGGGCATACCTGCGCCTCGTGCCCGAGGCGGCGCTGGCCCAGGCCCGCGAGGCCGACGCCCGCCTGCACCGTTGGCGGCGCGAGGGCGGCGCCCCACCCCCGCGCCTGTTGGGCATCCCCCTCGCCGTCAAGGACATCCTGTGCACCCGCGGCATCCCCACCACCTGCGGATCGCGCATCCTGGAGAACTTCGTCCCCCCATACGACGCCACCGCCGTGGAGCGGCTCAAGGCGCAGGGAGCCGTCATCCTGGGCAAGACCAACACCGACGAGTTCGCCATGGGGTCTTCCACCGAAAACTCCGCCTACTTCACGACGCGCAACCCGTGGGACCTGTCGCGCGTGCCCGGCGGGAGCAGCGGCGGCAGCGCGGCGGCCGTCGCGGCGGATATGGCGCTGGGGGCGCTCGGGTCCGACACGGGCGGCAGCGTGCGCCAGCCCGCCGGCCTGTGCGGCGTGGTGGGGCTGAAGCCCACCTACGGCCGCGTGCCGCGGTGGGGGCTGGTGGCCTTCGCGTCGTCGCTGGACCAGATCGGCCCCATCGCCAAGGACGTGCGCGACTGCGCCATTCTGCTCCAGGCCATCGCAGGCCACGACCCGCGCGACTCCACATCGGTGGACACGCCCGTGCCCGACTACCTGGCCGCGCTGGAGGGCGGCATTCGCGGGCTTCGCGTGGGCGTCCCGAAGGAGTACTTCGTGGAAGGGATGCAGCCCGGCGTGGCCGATGCGGTGAAGGCCGCGCTGCGCACGCTGGAGGACCTCGGCGCCACCCTCGTGGATGTCTCGCTCCCGCACACCGAGTACGCCCTGCCCGCGTACTACCTCATTGCCCCCGCCGAGGCGTCGGCCAACCTGGCGCGCTACGACGGCGTGAAGTACGGCCTGTCGGTGCGCGAAACCGATGACGTGTGGGAGATGATTCGGCAGACGCGCGGGCGCGGGTTCGGCCCCGAGGTCAAGCGCCGCATCATGCTGGGCACCTACGCGCTGTCGGCGGGGTACTACGACGCCTACTACCTGCGCGCCCAGAAGGTGCGCACGCTCATCCGGCGCGACTTTGACCGCGCCTTCCAGCAGGTGGATGTGCTGGCGTGCCCTGTCTCGCCCACCGTCGCGTTCCCCATCGGCGAGCGCGTGGACGACCCCCTGCAGATGTACCTATCGGACGTGTTCACGCTGGCGTGTTCGCTGGCGGGCGTCTGCGGCATCGCGGTCCCCTGCGGGTTCGCCGACGGCCTGCCGGTGGGGTTGCAGATCATCGGCAACGTATTTGACGAACCGACGGTGTTGCGAGTAGCCTATACCTACGAGCAGGCGACCGACTGGCATACACGGAAGCCGAATTTATTCACGCTCGCTTTTTCGTAAGGACGCACGGTGTGGTAACATAGTGCCAGGAGACCTACCGGGAGATCGCACGTTGGGTTGGCGCTTCTCTCTCGGTGGGCATCATAGGGCAAATTGCCAATTTGCCCTACGTCTAGCGCGCCCCCTGTTCCGACGGGCCGAACTGAAGATGTGAGTGCTCTATTGGAGTAGCAAGATTCAATAGACGAGGAGGTCTGAACGGCCATGAAGGTGGTGATTCCTCTGGCGGGGTTTGGCACGCGGCTGCGCCCCCACACCTACACCAAGCCCAAGCCGCTGGTCAACGTGGCCGGCAAGCCCGTGCTGGCCCACATCCTGGATTCCCTCGCGGGGCTGGACGTGGAGGAGACGATCTTCATCGTAGGCCATCTGGGCGAGCAGATTCAGAAGTACGTGGAGACCCATTACACGTTCCCCTCGCGCTACGTGGAGCAGCGCGAACTCAAGGGCCAGGCCCACGCCCTACACCTGGCGCGTGAACATCTGAGCGGCCCCATCCTCATCATCTTCGTGGACACCATCTTTGAGGCCGACCTGCAACACCTGCCCACCGACTGCGACGGCGTGCTGTACGTCAAGGAGGTGGAGGACCCGCGCAGGTTCGGCGTCGCCATCCTGGAGCAGGGCTACATCGCGCGCCTGGTGGAGAAGCCCGCCACGCCCGTGTCCAACCTGGCGGTCATCGGCGTCTATTACCTGCGCCAGGCCGAGAAACTGGTGGCCGCCATTGACGAACTCCTGGCGCGGGACATCCAGACCAAGGGCGAGTACTTCCTGGCCGACGCGCTGCAACTCATGATCAACGACGGCGCGAAGTTCCGAGCCGAAACGGTGGACGTGTGGGAGGACTGCGGCAAGCCCGAGACGGTGCTCCAGACCAACCGCTACCTGCTGACCAAGACGGGCGGGCACGCCGGCCACACCCACGACAGCATCATCGTGCCGCCCGTGTACATCGCCGACTCGGCCCGCGTGGAGCATTCGGTCATCGGCCCGTATGTAACCATCGCCGAGGACGCGGTCGTGCGGCGCTCCATCATCAAGGATTCCATCGTCAACAAAGGCGCGTGTATTGAGGACGCCATGCTCAACCTGTCGCTCATCGGCGACAACGCCCGCGTGCGAGGTTCCTACGAGCAACTGAACGTGGGCGACTCGTCGCTTGTGGACGCGACCGGCAATGGATACGAGGAGTAAGCCCGTCCGCGTGGAGTGCTACTCGGGCTACCAGTACGCCCAGGAGCCGCGCGCTGTGGAGACGCCCCAGGGCCGCGCCGAGGTGGTGTCGGTGGTGCGGCGGTGGCGCGAGCCGCGCGGCCCGGCGTTTCGCGTGCGCCTGTCCGATGGCGCCAATGCAACCCTCGTGTACGACGAGGCGCTTGACCAATGGTTCATGCGGGAGGGGGACTAAACACAGCCATTGCCCCCGCCGTTGTCTTTCATCGTGCATGGGAATATCGTCAGGAGGAAGGTTCAATGAAGAACGTGTTGGCACAACGAGTGGTGTCGGTTCCCCCGTCAGGCATCCGCAAGTTCTTTGACATCGCCGCGACCATGAAGGACGTGATCTCGCTGGGGATTGGCGAGCCGGACTTCGTAACGCCGCCCGCCATCACCCAGGCCGGCATCCGCTCCCTGGAGCGCGGCGAGACCCACTACACGTCCAACTCGGGCATCCTGGAACTGCGCCGCGCCATCAGCGACCACATCGCGCGGCTGTACGGCGTGCACTACGACGCCGAGAGCGAGATTCTGGTAACCGTGGGCGTGTCCGAGGCGCTGCACCTGGCGCTCTCCGCGCTGGTTGACCCCGGCGATGAGGTGATCATCCCCACGCCCTGCTTTGTGGCCTACGTCCCCGCCGTGGTGTTCGCGGGGGGCACGCCCGTAACCCTCTGCACGGCGATGGAAAACGGGTTCCAGACCTCGGCGGCGGACATCGCCAAGGCCATCACGCCCCGCACCAAGGCCATCCTGCTGGGCTATCCCAACAACCCCACGGGCGCCGTGATGAGCCGCGACCGCCTGCTGGACATCGCCCGCCTGGCCGAGGAGCGCGACCTGATCGTCATCTCCGACGAAATCTACGACCGCCTGGTGTACGGCGTGGAGCACACGTGCTTTGCCTCGCTGCCCGGGATGAAGGACCGCACCGTCGTCCTGCAGGGGTTCTCCAAAGCCTACGCCATGACCGGCTGGCGGTTGGGGTACGCGGTGGGGCCTGCGGAGATCATCGCCGGCATGCGCAAGATGCACCAGTACATCATCATGTCGGCGCCCACGCCCGCCCAGCACGCCGCGCTGGAGGCCCTGCAGAGCGGCGAGGGCGATGTCCAGCGCATGCGCGCCGAGTACGACCGCCGGCGCAAGGTGGTGGTGGCGGGCCTGAACGCCATGGGACTCACGTGCTGCGAGCCGCGCGGCGCGTTCTACGCCTTCCCGTCCATTCGGGCCAGCGGCATGACGTCGGATGAGTTCGCGAATCGCCTGCTGCAGGAAGAGCGCGTGGCCCTGATTCCGGGGACGGCCTTCGGCGCGTGCGGCGAGGGGTTTGTGCGCATCTCCTACGCCACGTCGCTGGAGAAGATTGAGGAGGCCCTGGAACGCATGCGCCGCTTCATGCAGCGGCACGGGTAGGCGGTTGTCGTCGGGGCGATTCCTACGTCGCGCCGCGGGCAGCATCCCTCACCCTGGCCCTCTCCCGGCGGGAGAGGGAACGACGCCTCGCGCGGGCATGCTGCCCTCCCCCCCTCGTTCCCCCTCTCCGCTGGCGGAGAGGGGGCAGCCGAAGGCCGGGGGTGAGGTGTACCGCCACGCCCGACGCCAAAGCGCCAGGCTGAAGGGGCAAAGCCCTGCGGGCTGGCATCAGCCCCGACAGGGGCTTCGCCCACGTAGCGCGGGGGTTTAGCCCCGCGCGGCATGCGAGGATTCGCGGTAGGGGCGATTCCTACGCCGCGCCGCGGGTAGCATCCCTCACCCTGGCCCTCTCCCGGCAGGAGAGGGAACGATTCGCCCGACGCCAAAGCGCCAGGCTGAAGGGGCAAAGCCCTGCGGGCGCATGTCCGGCCGTAGGGGCGACCCGTGGGTCGCCCCTACGCAGTGCGCCGCGCGGGCGCGATCCAAACGCCCCCTCACCCTGGCCCTCTCCCGGCGGGAGAGAAACTCCAGGAGACGGCCCGCCGCCCGCACGCTACCCCCTTCTCGCCCCGCTTGCGGGGAGACAAGGGGGACAGGGGGGATGTGAGGGGTTCACCCCGCGGGCCGCGCGGCCTCGCCCGTAGGGGCGATTTGTGAATCGCCCCTACAATCTACGCCCCATATTTCGCCAGCCGCAGGGCATTGGCCATCGCCAGGCGCATGATCTCCTTGGCGGGGAAGACGCCCAGCGCGCCGCGCGCGCACGCCCTCTCCCCGAAGGTATCCACGTCGTCGGGACGGCAGTAGCGCGACCAGAGGATGGTGGGCACGGGGTGCCACGAGTGGCTCTTCAGCACGGCGGGCGTGGAATGATCGCCGCTGACGATGACCACGTCGGGGTTCAGCGCCATCATCTCCGGCACCAGTTCATCCACGTGCTCTATGATCTCCCGCTTGCGATCAAAGTCGCCATCCTCGCCCGCCGAATCGGTCTTCTTGACGTGCAGGTAGAAGAAATCGTACTTGGCCCAGTTCGCCTTCAGCGTCTCTACCTCGTCCTCCACCGTCTCGCCCGTCTTCAGGATGTCCATGCCGACCAGTTTCGCCAGGCCGCGATACATGGGATACGTGGCGATGGCGGCGCACCGCAGGCCGTATATCTGCTGCATGGACGGCAGGGCCGGGTCTTTGGCGAACCCGCGCAGCGTCAGCCCGTTGGCCGGATGATGACCGGCGAGCAACTTCTGCGCTTCGGCCACCCATCGGTTGACCAGCGCGGCGGTCGGTTCGGCGTCGGCCGTCAGGGCGCGCACGGGCAGCGGCGGCACACCCACCCTCTGCGGGTCGGTCTCGCTCAGGTGCGGCGACAAGCCCTGGCCCCGCAGCACCAGCACGAAGCGGTAATCCTGCACCGCCTCCACGAAGACCTCCACCCCCGGCAGCCGAATCTGGCGCAGGATTTCCACCAGTTCGCGGCACTTCTCGGTGGGGATGCGCCCGGCGCGGCGGTCGGTGATGTTGCCCGCGGCGTCCAGCGAGCAGAAGTTGCCGCGCGCGGCCACATCGTCGCGCTCCAGCGGGAAGCCGATGCCCAGCGCCTCCAGCACGCCCCGCCCGATGACGTACTGCAGCGGGTCGTAGCCGAACAGGGCCAGATGCCCGGGGCCGCTGCCCGGCGTGATGCCGGCACCCACCGGCGCACTAAGCCCGCAGATGCCTTCCCGCGCCAGGCGGTTCATATTGGGCGTGTGGGCCGCCTCCAATTCCGTGAGGCCGTTGGCGGTCAGGGGCAGCCCGCCCAGCCCGTCCAGGATGAGCATGAGGATTTTCGTGTTGGCCGGCTGGGCCAGTTCCCGTATCCATTCCAGTTCGTTCATGAGGTTTCTCCGTTCCTTTGGCAGGCAACACATAGGGGCGACGCATGCGCCGCCCCTACGGTTACGGCCGAATTGCCCTAGCGGATCGCCCGCTCCGTCGCGCGGTCAAAGATGTGAATGTGATCCATGTCCAATATGACTTCTACATCCTGGCCGACGCGCATGTTGGTGCGCGGATCCACCCGCCCGATGTAGGAATGCTTGCCCGTAACCAGGTACACGAACACCTCGTTGCCCATCAACTCGGTAACGTCCACCTTGGCCGGAATGCGGGCGGGGTTGATGCCGGGCGGCGTGAACTCAGGGTCGTGGATGTTGTCGGGCCGAATCCCGAAGACGATCTCCTTGCCCAGGTAGGGCGCCAGCACCGGCACGCGGTTGGCGGGCACCTTCACCCGGAACGAGCCGGTGTCAATGTACATGTCCTCTTTGGTGCCCACCAGCGTGGCGTCAAAGAAGTTCATCGCCGGGCTGCCGATGAACCCCGCCACGAAGATGTTGTCGGGCTTGTCGTAGAGGTTCTGCGGCGTGTCCAGTTGCTGCAGGATGCCATCCTTGAGCACGGCGATGCGCGTGCCCATGGTCATGGCTTCCATCTGGTCGTGCGTTACGTAGATGAACGTCGTCTGAAGCCGCTGGTGCAGTTTGGACAGTTCGGCGCGGGTCTGCACGCGCAGTTTCGCGTCCAGGTTGGACAGCGGCTCGTCCATCAGGAACACCTTGGGCTCGCGGACGATGGCGCGGCCCAGGGCCACGCGCTGCCGCTGCCCGCCCGACAACTGCTTCGGCTTGCGGTCCAGCAACTGCTCAATGCCCAGGATGCTGGCGGCCTCTCGCACGCGCCGATCAATCTCGGATTTCGGCGTCTTGCGGAGTTTCAGCCCGAAGGCCATGTTGTCGTACACGCTCATGTGCGGGTACAGGGCATAGGACTGGAACACCATGGCGATGTCGCGGTCTTTGGGCGGCACGTCGTTGACCAGGCGGTCGCCGATGTAGATTTTGCCCTCGGTAATCTCCTCCAGGCCCGCCAGAAGGCGCAGGGCCGTGGTCTTGCCGCACCCCGAAGGGCCTACCAGGACGAGGAACTCCTTGTCCCGAACTTCCAGCGACAGGTCGTTGACCGCGACGACTTCGCCAAATCGCTTCGTAACGTGTTCGTAGGTTACGCTTGCCATGAGGCAATCTCCTCTATGGATGATTGGGCCAAAGCCCCGAAGGTGGAGTCATGGGAAACAGAACTGTTCGGTCGCGGATGCTGGCGCATCGCGCGGGCGCAAGGCCAAAACCGCTTTCCCAGACCCAAAGAGCGAATATCGCGTTGGATGTGGACGCTCACGGTGTACGCAGTACGCATCCCCCCTTTCCGCTACGGCTCGGTGCTGCGCGGACAGACGATTACGCGGCTATTATAGCACAGTTTGGGCGTGGGGGTGTAATCGCGAGGGGTAAGGTTTCCATTCCACCCTGGACTTCAGTTGCGACGCACCTCGGAGGTGCGTCGCAACTGCATAGCACAGGCGGCACGTGGGGTGTAGTTGGGCGGGGTGTCAGCGTTTCCACTCAATGTGGTCGTTGATGTGGTGCTTCTCGTAGGTTTCCAGCACATCTTCGCAGAAACGCATGGTCTCTTCGTCGCCCAGAGTCTTCACCGCAACCTACCCAAAGATACCCCATCGGCGGCTATTACGGAACCGTAGTCTATAGATTTCGCACATTCATCCCATTTGGCAACCACGATTGACCTTGCCAGTTTGCCAGGTTGATGGTGATACTCAAGCACGTCAATCCGATGAAATGTCAGCAACAAGGATGCAAGGGCGTCTGAAGCGCCATATGGCGATACAATGAACGAGTACCTGGGCTTGGCAACACGGCTATAGCCGAGTATCTGGGACAAATGTGCGAGAGTGATCAGAGTGTTCTTGCACTCCACGAAGGCAAGATCTGTCTCGCCCTTGGCGAGTAGAAAACCAACTATGTCAACATGAATATCCCATGAGGGCCATTCGGGTGGCAAGCCTTGCACAAGTCCTTGGTCTTTAATGAGCCTAGCCAGGCTCGCCCTGGACGCATCAAACACGCGAACCTGGGCCTTCGGGTGCCGATCTTTCAGGAAACGCTGTAGCCACTCGCATACAGCGGGGTACATCTCTGGCTCGGTGGCAAAAGGCATGTTACCACATCCGGCTAATCTATGGGGCCGAGCTCAAGTTGAACGCCCGGCTGGGGTCTGCGCGTGCACCCCAGTTCCCTGCAAATCTGCCAGTACGAGTCAATGTGCTTGCCGAGCAAACGGGGATCCAGCTTGGCGTCATTGCTCTCATCTGGATTGGGGGACTTCTGTCCCACCCTCCGCTCGCCTGGGCATGGACTGTAGCTCGCGTTGGCACAGTTCTTGGCATCCCAATCGGCAAACTCCTCAAGTATCCGCTGCTTGTACTCAAGCGAGAAGCCTATCTTCAGGAATGGCTGCGCGAAGACGTTGAGTTGGTGCTCTCTAAACCCGCGGCCGAGGTTAGGATGGCCCCACGTTATCAATTGTACGGGTACATCCAGGTGCTCCTGGAGCAGGGTGCATAGTTGCACGGGCACTTCCCAGTTGGTCCTGTAGTTTAGCACATCAAGCCGGACGCGATGCCTACCATCAACGTAGCGATTCGCGTGGCGGATGTTCCCGGCCACATCGGCGAATCCGCGGACAAACTCCCTCTTCCAGTCTAGAGGCAACTCTGGGTCAAAGAACACACGGGGCACCTTGAAAAACGGATACGTCATTGCGCCGTCTGTCAGGAGCAAGATATTACGCCAGATCATATTGTTACGCATAAACCGAATGACCAGGTCAACCCCGCCCCTCTTGCTGATCTTCTGTATGTCCGTGTCAAGCAGTTCTTGAAGTCGCTCACGGACACTATCAAGCCCCAGCCTAATAGCCTCATCCGGGGAGAACGCGACAGATATGCCCTTGGCCCGCAACGACTGGTAGGTAAACCTGATGGTGATCTGCCGAACTCCAGACACCTCCGAAATAGTGCCCCGGCCAATAATCAAGCCAGCAAAGTAGGCCACGTCCGCATCAAGGTAATCGTCAAGCGCGAGTCGCATGAATTGCCTCCCTGAGAATCGCTACCAGGGCTTCTGGAATATAAGAATGAACTCGTGGGCCTTGTTGACGCGGAAAACATGTGGATATCCTAGAGGCCGCATATTGTTGTATTCGTGCCGCCTATCCCAGATAATGATATCGTCGTAGATGAACCCGATCTCTTGCATGAAATCCGCAATGTCGCTATGAAATGGGTAGAACCTGTTTTTCTTCCGTATATCCATGACGACCACGCAGCAGTAGGCACCTGGACGCATCACCTCATAGACCTTGGCGAAGACCGACTTCAAGCGAGCCAAGAACTCTCTGTAGTCCCGAATTCTTCCGAGGTCGCCGCTTTGATCACCATAATGCCGGACCTCTTTGTAGTCAGCCGTTCGCTTCTGTGTCAATACATCCCAGTACGGAGGAGAAGTAACGACGAGGTCCACTGATTCTCGGTCAACGTACTGCAGAAGGTCGTTGGCGTCCGCATTGTAGATAACGGCACTGCCTCCAGGAACATCAAACATAAAAGGGGCCTCACACCTGGCCCTGGCTTTGCTCGCAAAATCGGGGTTCAACTCAATGCCGATCCCGTGTTTACCCATCCTCTTCGCTGCCAAAGCCGTTGTGCCCACACCGACAAATGGATCAAGGACAACCCGATCATCGCTGTTCGTGTAAATTTCGATCAAGCGGGTAACCAGAGCTAACGGAAAGATCGCTGGATGACCAAGGTCAATTTCCTCCTGGGTCTTCTTGATGTCGCTCCAAATGGAAATTGAGTACCTTGTCCATGTCTTGCCGTCAAGTTCGTTAGCCCGGCGGTTCCTGCGTCCATCCGTAGGCGAATCATCTGCCGCGTTCCAGTCTTCCGCAGCATCGCACTCAGCCCGCAACCGAGCCTGCGTCAATTCCTCTTGCGACATCGGGTACTCCAATCTAGGCACAGATTTGCCTCAAGTCAACGCCTCGCTTTAGGAACAGTGTAGAATAGAGGCCACCGTTTGTCAAGTATCGGAAGGAGTGCCAAATTGGAATTTGCCCAAGGCGCTGACGAGAGACCAGGGGACTGCACCTGCGGAGATCCGAAATTTCCAGGTGTGCATACGCAACGTGAAAGGCCCCACCCCGCCGCGCATGCTTCCCCACGCAAGCCGCAAAGAAGCACTCCGTGTCTTCGTGTCTTTGTGTGGGCAATCTTCATACGGGCGATCTTGTCCCCTACCCCTTCCGCCCCAGCCGCGCGCCGCAGGAGGTGCAGAAGCGCGCCTCGCGCGGCATCGCCCGGCCACACTTCGGGCACGGCGCGAACAGCGCCGCCCCGCACCCCTCGCAGAACTTGGCCCCCGGCCGCGCCACCCGCCCGCACGACGCGCAGCGCACCGTCGCCTGCGACGCGGCCGCCATCCCGCTCCCGGGCGGCAGGAGATAGGCCCGCTTCACCTCCGCGCCCAGCGATGCCAGCGCCTCCTTGGCCTCTTGCGCCGTGGTCTTGAGCGCCGCGCGCCCCTGCGCCACGCCGCTTTCCACCACGTTCTTCGTGGTCAGCGCCTTGATGACCCGGCGGACCGCAATCACCGCCACGACGAGCACCAGGCACAAAATCAACTGGGGCAGCAGCGAGAGCGCCATCACCGGCCCCAGGCGCCACATCTGGTAGCCGGTGAACGCGGCGAGCAGGAGCAGGAGCACGATGGCCCCGCCCGCCCAATGGCGCAGGAAAAAGCGCAGGATGCCGCGCCCTATGCGGGAGAAGAATCGCTTCATGTCCCACCTCCCGGGCTGTGGTCTATGGCCGGGCGCATGGGGACAGAGGCCCCCACGGTTGCGCCTCGCGACTCCATCATACCCGCGCCGACTGACACGGGACTGACACCCGCGGGGGACACGCACGCGGAGAATCCGCGCGAGGCGAAATGTGCGGGGGCTTGCGTGGGCGGCCCGACAGGCGTCAGGCCGATGGCGCCTCGCGGCTTTCGGCGCGGGCACGCCGACCCATCAGCACACCCCTGCGCGGCGCGAACAGCACGGCCAGCAGGAAGAAGGCCGAGCACACCAGCACAATCGCCGCGCCCGAAGCAATGCCCAGGTAGTACGACACGTACAGCCCGATGACCCCCGCCGCCGCGCCCAGCAACGCCGCGAGGCCCATCATCAGCGGCAATCGGCGGGTCAGCAGGTAGGCGGTGGCCGCGGGCGTAACCAGCATCGCCACCATCAGCGCGATGCCCACCGTCTGCAGCGACACCACGATGGTAACCGCAATCAGCACCAGCAGCAGGTAGTTGAGCAGCGACGACGGCAGGCGCAGCGTGCTCGCCAGAATGGGGTCAAACGAGATGACCAGGAACTCCTTGTACAGCGCCACGATGGTCAGGATCACCAGGCCGCCGAATCCCGCCGTCAGCGCCAGGTCGCCTGTGGAGACGCCGAGCACGTCGCCGAAGAGGAAGTGGGCCAGATCCACGGCGTAACTCTGCGTCCGCGAGATGAGGGCGATGCCCAACGCGAACATCGTGGCGAAGATGATGCCGATGGCCGTGTCCTCTTTGATGCGGGTCTCCTTGCCCACCGCGCCGATGCCCAGGGCCGTGAGGATCGCTGTGCCCAGCGCCCACCAGAACAGCGGCCCCCGCGCCACGCCGCTCACCAGGTAGCCCACCGCCACGCCTGGCAGGATGGCGTGCGCCAGCGCGTCGCCGAAGAACGCCATCCCGCGCAGCACCACGTAGGTGCCCACCGTCGCGCACACGACGCCCACCATGACGGACGCCGCCAATCCCCGCATCATGAACCCGTACTGCAACGGCGCAAGCACGATGTCAACCAGCCCGTTCATCGGCGATCCCCTCCGCAACACGTGTCGGTCAGCACCATCAGGCCATCGTCGCTCTGCACGAAACGCAGATTGTCGCCGTAGGCCTCGCGCAGTCGGTCGGGCGCGAAGACCTCGGCGGCAGGCCCGAAGCCGAACAGCCGCCTGTTCAGAAGCATCACGCGGTCAAAGCGGGCTGCCGCCATGTTGAGGTCGTGCGTGGCCACCATGACGGTAACACGCTGCTCGCGCAGGGCGTCCAGGATGTGGAAGATGCTCTCCTGCGAGCCGACATCCAGCCCCGTGAGCGGCTCGTCCATCAGCATCAGTTCGGCCTCCTGGGCCAGCGCCCGCGCGATGAACATGCGCTGCTGCTGCCCGCCCGAGAGTTCGCCAATCTGGCGGTCGGCCAGTTCCGCAAGTCCCACGATGTCCAGGCACCGCCGCACCAGCGCGTGGTCGCGGCGGCCTGGGTAGCGCAGCAGCCCCATCTTCCCGATGCGCCCCATCATCACCACGTCGGCGACCGTAACGGGGAAGTTCCAGTCCACTTCGCTCCGCTGGGGCAGATACGCGATGCAGATGTGCCCGCGGGGGCCATGCCCCGCCACGCGCACCTCGCCCTGCGTCGGGGCCAGCACGCCCGCGATGACCTTGAACAGCGTGGTTTTCCCCGCCCCGTTGGGGCCTACCACAGCCACCCGTTCCCCTTTGGTCAGGCGAAACGAGACGTTGTCCAGCGCGACGCGCCCGTTGTACCGCGCGGTAACGCCCACGGCTTCCAGGATGGGCGCGTCGGGGATATGGGTCGCGTGCCTGCGCCCGAAGGGGGATCGCGTTTCGCTCATGATGTCTCACCTCCTTGTACCTGTGCGGTGCGCACCGAGTCCAGCGCAGGCTCGCCAGAAAGCCCCTCGCGCGGCGGGCGCAGTTGCTGCCGGCAGATGGCGGCGTAGCGCCCACCCCGCGCCAGCAACTCGGCGTGCGTCCCGCGCTCCACGATCCGCCCGTCGTGCACCACCAGAATCTGATCGGCGCGCATCACCGTGCTCAACCGCTGGGCGATGATGAATGTGGTGCGCCCGACCATCAGGCGGGCCAGCGCGTCCTGGATGAGCCGCTCCGTCTCGGTGTCCACGCTGGACGTGGAATCGTCCAGCAGCAGGATGCGCGGGTTCATGAGCAGGGCGCGGGCGATGGCCACGCGCTGCCGCTGCCCGCCCGACAGGGTGATGCCACGCTCGCCGACCAGGGTCTCGTAGCCGTCGGGGAACTGCATGATGAACTCGTGGGCGTGGGCGGCCTTCGCGGCGGCGATGATCTCCTCGTCCGTGGCGTCCTGTCGGCCGTAGGCGATGTTCTCGCGGATGGTGGCCGAGAACAGGAAGGTGTCCTGCAACACGATGCCGATCTGCCGCCGCAGCGAGCGCAGCGTTACGTCGCGGATGTCGCGCCCGTCCACCAGGATTTGGCCGTCGGTAACGTCGTAGAAGCGGGGAATGAGGTGGATGAGGGTGCTCTTGCCCGACCCCGTTTCGCCGACCAGCGCCACGATTTGCCCCGGCTCGGCCACGAACGAGATGTGCTGCAGGACGGGCCTGTCGCCGTAGCCGAAGGTAACGTCGCGAAACTCCACGCGGCCCGGGCCTGGCGGCAGGTCAACGGCCCCAGGCCGCTCCTGCACGGGCGACGGCGTGTCCAGAATCTCAAAGATGCGCCGGCCCGACGCCACAGCCTCGGCGGCCATGTCCACCAGCCAGCCCATGCGCTGCACCGGCATCGCCAACATGCCCAGGTAGCCGTTGAACGCCACCAGCGTCCCCACGGTCAACTGCCCGGCGTACACCAGGCGCCCGCCGTACCACAAGATGATGGCCGTGCCCAGGCTGATGATGAACGTCATCATGGGGAAGTTGAAACTCCACTCGCCCACCGTGGCCAGCCTGCGCCGCATCAACTCCACGTTGGCCTCGCGGAACCGCTCAATCTCATACGGCTCGCGGGTGAACGCCTGCACCACCTGGATGCCTGTCAGGTCTTCTTGCAGGATGGTGGTCATCTCGGCGTGCTGCTCCTGGATGCGCTGGAACAGCGGGCCGATGCGCTTGCCGAAGCGCACGGTTACCGCGGCCAGGATGGGGATGGGCGTCAGCGCCGCCGCGGCCAGGCCGGGGTGCACGCTGAACAGAATGGCCACAATGGCCACGAACAAGATGGTAATGTGGAGGACTTCGGCGATGCCCATCCCCGCGAAGTCCTGCACGGACGACACGTCGGACGTGCAGCGCGACATCAGTTGCCCCGTCTGGCTGTGGTCGTGGAAGGCGAAGGACAGGGTCTGGATGCGGTTGTACAGTTGATTGCGCAGGTCGTAGGCCACGCGGTGGGCCAGCCACGCCACCCCGTAGCGCTGGCCGAAGGAGACGCCCGCCCTGGCCAGCCCAAGCCCAAACAGCCCGCCCGCCAGCAGCATCAGCGCCGACGGCGTCCCCTGCGCCAGCCCGATGTCCACGGCCTGCTTCAGCACCCACGGCACGACAAGGCCCAGCGCGTTGACCCCCGCGAGGCACAGGTACGCCAGAGCCACGCGCCGCCTATAGGGCCGCAGATAGGACACCAATCGCCGCAACACCTTCCAGGATGACATGCTCTCCACCAGGTCGGCTTCAGTCCTCATACAGCGCCCCGGCCGTCGCGGTCGCCGAGGGCTGCGGAAGGTATCACGCCCCGCTCGGCGAGCCGCCGAAGCCCTAGGCCAATCCCCGCCACCGACGACATGGAGCCGATTTTCCCTTCCGCCACCAGCGCCCACAGGTCGGCGGGCGAGACCGCGTGCACGTTGATGTCCTCCGTGGGGTCCAGGTGCTGGGCCGAGGTCTGTCGCGCGCCGACGGCCAGGTAGAAGTGGAATCGGTTGGCCGAACGGTTCGGGTCGGGATACAGCGACGCCAGATGCGTCCAATCGTCGGCGGAATGTCCGGTTTCCTCGGCCAGTTCGCGCTGCGCCGCCTCCAGCAGCGAAGGGTCGTCGGCGTCCACGTAGCCGGCAGGCAAATCCCACAGCACCCGCCCGCACCCGTGCTTGTACTGCTCCACCAGAATGACCTTGCCGTCGGCCGACAGCGGGAACACCATGACCACGTCGCGCCCTTCGGCCAGCAGGTACTCCTCAATGATGTGGCCATTGGGCAGTTGGCAACGCTGGGCCGTGATGGTCAACCACGGCGGCTTGCTGAGGATGAGGCGGGAACTCAGAACGCTCCACGGTTTCAAGTCCGAATGACCTCCCTGCGGTGTGGGTCGGCGAGACGCGGCGGACGTGCGCAACCCCCGCCCGCTCTACGGGGCCGGGTTTGAGGGCAGGGCGAACGATGCGGTCATGGAGTCGGCCACGCTCTCGCCCTGCAAGAGGCGCGCCAGCACCACCCCCTCGGCTCCGGGCAGGGCCTGGGCGCGCAGGTGCAGCGTTACGTCCATGCGCGGCTCGTTCAGTTCCACCACCAGCATGTGCGCCCACGGGTCGCCGGCCGCCGACCGCAGCGCAAGTTCCACGTTGACCGGGCCTTCCCCCTCCCACAGGAAGGATACCAGCACCCGCTGCCCGTCCGGCCACGGCTGGGCTAACAACTGGCGGATTTCCGGCGCCACCTTGCCCTCCCCACACGAGAATCAGCGCGCCCATTATACGCCGCACGCGCGCCCCGCGCAACCGCACCGCGCGATGGACTCGGTTCCAAACGCCGTTGGTCGCGGCATGGGTACAGGTGCGACGCACTTCCGGAAATGCGTCGCGCCTTGCTCACCGACACAGGATAGAACCGAGCCGGGCGCCGTTCGCGGCCGCGCCCCTCATCATCTATTCGCGCTCATTCGTGTTATTCGTGGATAAATCCCCGTCTCCACCCGCGGGCGAAACCCCGAAGCCGATCTCGTACAGGCGATGGTACACGCCCCCGCGCGCCAGGAGTTCTCGGTGCGTCCCCTCCTCCACCACCCGCCCCGCTTCCAGCACCACAATCCGATCCGCATGGACAACGGTGGACAGGCGGTGGGCCACGATGAGCGTGGTGCGCCCCTTGCGCAGCACCCGCATCGCCTCCTGGATGGTGCGCTCGGTTGGCGTGTCCACGCTGGACGTGGCCTCGTCCAGGATGAGGATTTTCGGGTCGGCCAGCAACGCCCTGGCGAACGAGATCAACTGCCGCTGGCCCACCGACAGGTTCGCGCCGCCCTCCTCCACCCACGTGTCAAACCCATTCGGCAGCCGCGCGATGAAGTCGCCCGCGCCCACGGCCCTGGCGGCGGCCTCCACCTCGGCGTCGGTCGCGTCCAGCCGCCCGTAGCGGATGTTCTCGCGGATGGTTCCCGTGAACAGAAACGGCTCCTGCAGGACGATGCTCATCTGCCCGCGCAGGGACGCCAGCCGCCAGCGGCGCACGTCCAGCCCGTCCACGCGGATCGCCCCCGCATCCACGTCGTAGAAGCGGCCGATGAGTTTGATGAGCGAGGTCTTGCCCGCGCCTGTCGCCCCCACGAAGGCCACCGTCTCGCCCGGGCGGATGTGGAGCGAAACGTCTTCCAGCACCACGGTCTTGTCATCGTAACTGAACGACACGTGGTCAAACTCCACCTCGCCGCGCATCGGCGGCATCTCCACCGCGTCGGGCGGGTCCACGATGTCGGGCGGCGTGTCCAGCAGTTCAAAGATGCGCTCGCCAGCGGCCATCGTCGCCTGGAGCGTGTTGTATCGCTCGCTGAGGTCGCGGATGGGGTCAAAGAAGCGGTCAATGTACAGCACGAAGGCCACAAGTTCGCCCGCCGTCAGGGTTCCGCCGATGACCATCTGCCCGCCAAACCAGATGACGACGGCCGTGGCCGCCACGCTCACCAGGTCCACCGCCGGGAAAAACAGCGCCGACAGCCGATTGGCGTGCAGATTTGCCTCCAGGTTCTCGCGGTTGATCCCGTCGGCGAAGGCGCGCAGGTTTCGCTCCTCGCGCGAGAAAGCCTGCACCACCCGCACGCCGCTGATGTTCTCCTGCAGGTTGGCGTTGACGGCGGCGATGGCCTTGCGCACCCGCCGGTACCGCTGTCGCGCCTCCTTCTGCCAGACTGCCGTCAGCGCGCCCAACACCGGTATGACGACGAACGCCAGCAGGGACAGGCGGGCGCTCATGCCGAACATGACTGCCACGATCCCGACCAGGACAAACACGTCATTGACCGTGCCCAGGACGCTCCACGTGATCAGGTCTTGCAGCACGTGCACGTCGGACGTGAGGCGGGAGATGAGCCGCCCAACCGCGTGGTGCGAGAAGAAACGGAGTGAAAGGCGCTGCAGGTGCGCGAAGAGCAGCGTGCGGATGTGCACGATGATGCGCTGGCCGACGCGGTAGATGATCTGAATCTGCGCGTAGCGGCTGCCCCACATCACCAGGCGGCTTGCGGAGAAAGCGGCCGCCAACACGGCCAGCGCCTGCATGTCCCGCGCCACGATGCCCCGGTCAATGGCCAGGCGCACCAGGTACGGCCCGGCGAGCGAGCACGCCGACACCACCAGCATCAGCGCGCCCGCCCCCACCATCTGCGGCACATACGGCTTCAGGAAGGCCAGAAGCCTCCGCACAATCGCCGCGTTATAAACTTTTCCCAGAATCTCGTCGTCCGACATCCACTCACCGGCAGATTGGGCTAGCGAAGCGCCTCCACAATCGCCGACACATTATACCGCATCATGCCCAAATACGTGGAAGCGGGGCTTCCCGCTTCGCCCAGGGAGCCGGTGTAGAGGAAGACGAGGCGGACGCCGGTGTCCTGGGCCACGCGCTCGGCCAGGGCGGGGTTCACCGTCTTGCCGGTGAATATGGCGCGGACTCCCTGGGCGCGGATGGCATCTTCCAGCGCCGCCAGGTCCCGGGCCGAGGGCGAGGCCAGTGTGCTGTAGCCGGGGATGACCGCGCCCACCTGCTCAAACCCGTACCGCGCCGCGAAGTAGGTGAAGGCCGTGTGATCCGTAACCAGTTTGCGATTGGCCGCGGGAATCTGCGCCACCTGCTGCCGAATCCAGGCGTCCAGTTCCCGCAGTTGCGCGGTGTACGCCTGGGCGTTGGCGCGGTACGTTGCCGCGCCCGATGGGTCCAGGGCGCTCAACGTGTCGCGGATGTTGTCCACCCACACGATGACGTTGTTGGGGTCAAACCAGGTGTGCGGGTCGCCGCCCTCGTGGTGGTGAGCCTCCTCTTCGGCCGACTCGTCCTCGTGAGCCTCGGCGGCCTCCAACAGCGCCACGCCCGTGGAGACCGCGACCAGGCGGTTGCCCACCTGGGCGTTCGCCATGAGCGGCTCCAAGAACGTCTCCAGGCCCGCGCCGTTGGCGTACACGACGTGGGCTTTCTCCAAAGCCGTCATGTCCTGCGGCGTGGGCTGGAAGGAATGCGGATCTGCGCCCAGGGGCATGAGCACCGTCAGCGCGATGCGGTCGCCGCCCACGTTGGCAACCACGTCGGCGACGATGCTCGTCGTCGCCACCACGCGGAGTTTCTCGCCCGCGCCGAGCGCCACCGGCGACAGCGACGGCAACCCGTCCCCGCCGGGCGTAGCAGTAGGCGCGGTCCGGCAAGCCGAGCCGATAACTAGGACCGCCAGAGATAGCGCCAGGAGCAATGTTCTGCGAACCATCATGGTCATCCCCTTGCCGCAAGGTCTGGGCTACAATACGTCGGGCAGCGCGCACCTGTCAAATCGGGTTGTCATGTGCGCGGCCCCGCGGCGCGAGCGCGCCATCCCCAGCCCAGGAAACCCGTAGCGCGGCTTCCCATAGCCGCCAGTGGCTACGCTCCGTGCCCCATTCGCGTGAATTCGCGCGATTCGCGGTTACCGTTCGTAGCGCGGCTTCCATAGCCGCCGGTGGCTACGCTCCGTTCCCTATTCGCGTGGATTCGCGCCATTCGCGGTTACCGTTCGTAGCGCGGCTTCCCATAGCCGCCGAACGCACGGGGCAGGTATGGAAACCTGCCCTACGTCCTCGCTACCGCACCCTCCCCTTCTCTCCTCGCGCGCGGGGAGCGAAGGGGAGGGTGCGGGAGAGGATGGGGGAGGTCAAGAGCCCCCGCCCGCGTTGACAGCCCCGCCGCGCGCGCATACAATAGGCCAGACCCGCCAGGGGTGGAGGAACCCATGCAGTTTTCGGCAAGAGAGTACTATGGCTTGCGCGCCATGACCGAGTGGGCCAGGCGCTACGGCGAGGGCCCGGTGTCGGTGGCCGAGGTGGCCACTGCCGAGGGCCTGCCCGTGCCCTATCTGGAGCAGATCATCCCCTCGCTGCGCGCGTCGGGGCTGCTCGTCAGCACGCGCGGCGCCCACGGCGGCTATGCCCTGTCGCGCCCGCCGCACCAGGTCTCTGTCGCCGACGTGATCCGCGCGCTGGAAGGCGACGTGGTCAGCCTGCGCTGCGCCGACGCCGACATAGCCTGCGCGCGCCTGGATCAGTGCGCGGCGCGAACCGTATGGGAGCAGGTGAACGCGCTGGTCGTGGACGCGCTGGAACGCACCACCCTGGCCGACCTGGCGCGAGGGGGCGGATGATCGGCTCACAGTACCTGTACTTCGCCGCGCACATGGCGCGCGCCCGCCTGTTCGGCGTCAAGCGGCCGCTCCTCAACGGGTTCAAACTCACCTATCGCTGCAACCTGAAATGCGCCGCCTGCCCGTTCTGGCGACAACCGCGACCCGACGTCCCCTACGACGTGGCCATCGCCGCCATGGACCGCCTGCGGGCCGACGGCGTGCGGCTGCTCATCCTGGAGGGCGGCGAGCCGTTCCTGTGGCGCGACGGCCCCAGGCGGCTGGAGGACCTGGTGGTCCAGGCCAAGCGCCGCTTCTTCACCGTGGGCGTGGTTACCAACGGCACGCTGCCCATTGACACCAGCGCCGACATCGTGTGGGTGAGCATGGACGGGCTGCGCGACACCCACAACGCCCTGCGCGGCGACAGTTTTGACCGCGCCGTGGCCCACATCCGCGCATCTCGCCACCCGAAAATCCTGGCGAACATCACCATCGGCGCCCGCAACTGGCAGGAGATTCCCGACCTGGTGCGGTTCCTGAGCGGCATCACCAAAGGAATCACCATCCAGTTCTACTATCCCTTTGAGGGCACCGACGACCTGATGCTGTCCCCCGAGCAGCGGGACTGGGCGCTGGATCAACTCATGGCGCTGAAGCGGGAGGGGTTCCCCGTGTTGAACTCCTACGCGACCCTGCGCCGCCTGAAGCGCAACACGTGGCGCTGCCAACCCTGGCTCATCAGCACCACCGAGCCCGATGGCACCATCACGCAGGGCTGCTATCTGCGCAACCGCGCCGCCATCCATTGCTCCTACTGCGGGTTCGCGGCGCACGCCGAGATATCGCTCGCCTACGACGGCAACATCCAGGCCATCTGGGCGGGCAAGCAGATTTTCGGATTCCGATAGGCGGGAGCCATGAGCGGCGAGGCGGTATCCGTTCCAAGCGGCCCAACCCTGGTGTGGGGCGGCAAGGGTGCGGCCCCCCGCGTCGTCGTCGCCTTGAGCGGCGGCGTGGACAGTTCCGTGGCGCTGGCGCTCCTGGCGCGCCAGGGGTACGACGTGGTCGGCGTCATGGCGCACTTCTGGGCCGAACCGTCCTGCGACGGGCGCGCCGCGCCCAACAAGTGCTGCTCCCCCGAATCCGAGGCGGTGGCCCGCCAGGTCTGCGAGCGCGTCGGCGCCCCGTTCTACGTGGTGGACTTGGCCGAAGCCTTTCGCCGCGCCGTCGTGGAGCCGTTCATCGCCGAGTACCTGCGCGGGCGTACCCCCAACCCCTGCCTGTACTGCAACCGCGACGTGAAGTTCGGGCTGCTGCTGGACTACGCCCTGGCGCAGGGGGCCCGCTTCCTGGCCACGGGCCACTACGTGCGCGTCCAGCGGGTCGGCGACACGTTCCGCCTGTTGCGCGGGCTGGACGCCCGCAAAGACCAGTCCTACGTCCTGCACATGCTGGGGCAGCGCGAACTGGCCCATGCTCTGTTTCCGCTCGGGGAACTGACCAAGCCCCAGGTGCGCGCGCTGGCCCGCGACTTCGGGCTGGCCGCCGCCGAACGCCCCGAAAGCCAGGAAATCTGCTTCGTGCGCGACAATGATTACCGCCGCTTCCTGGCCGCCGTGGCCCCCGACGCCATCCGCCCTGGGCCCATCTACACCTCGGCGGGGGAACGCGTCGGCACGCACAAGGGGCTCCCGTACTACACCATCGGCCAGCGGGAGGGGCTGGGCATTGCCCACACCGAACCGCTGTACGTGCTGGAGATTCGCCCGCAGGACAACGCGCTGGTGGTGGGGCCGGCGCGCGAACTTGGGCGCGACAGGCTCACGGCGAGCCGCGTGTCTTTCGTGGCGGGCCACCCACCCGCGCTGCCCGCCCGCATCACGGCGAAAATCCGCTACGCCGCCAAAGAAGTCCCAGCCACCCTCGCCCGCGTGGAGGGCGACCGCGCCTGGGTGGAATTCGCCGCGCCCCTCCGCGACATCACCCCTGGCCAGGGCGTCGTCTTCTACGACGGCGAGGTGGTGCTGGGCGGCGGCATCATTGACGCGTAGGGGGAGATATGGACTACCTGACCGCTCCGGCGATGCTGTTGTCGCTGGTCTTGGCCACCGGACTGGCGGGCGTGTTCCAGTGGTGGCAGGGCAAACGAACCCGCGATGCGCTGCTCTACTGGGCGGCAAGCGCGGCGGGCTTCCTGGTGGGCCAGGCCGCGGCCGAAGCCGCCAGGTCGCCCGTCCCCATGCTGGGCCAGGTGCACGTGCTGGAAGGGGCCATCTTTGCGCTCGCCGCGATGTTCGTTGTCAAATGGCTCAAGTTATGATATAATGGGCGCGTGGCCGGAAAACGCAGGAGGAACGTATGGCTGAAGTTCGGGATGTGGCGATCATCGTTCTGGCGATAGAGTCCATCGTCGTCGGCGTGGTGCTCATCTTCCTGGTGATTCAGGTCAACAGCCTGATTCGCCTGCTGAAGGAAGAGATCAAGCCGCTGCTGGACTCGGCCAACGAGACGGCGAGCACCCTGCGCGGCACGACCACGTTCATCAGCGACAAGGTGGTCAACCCCATTGTGTCGGCCACCAGTTTTGTGTCGGGCGCACAGCAGGCGGCGAAGACTTTGCTCGGACTCCGTCGGCGCGCGCCCGGGGACAAGACCGAGACAGGCGAAGGGTAATTTCACACGCAGGCGAGGAGGATCAGAATGGCGAGAGATGGTGCTGGCGATTTTCTGGCGGGATTCATCATCGGCGCGGTAGTCGGCGCGGCGGCGGCGCTCCTGTTCGCGCCTCAGTCGGGGCAGGAGACGCGCACGCGGATTCGGGAGACCGGCCTGGAACTGCGCGACAAGGCCGAGGAGTTGAGCGCCGAGGCGCGGCGCGAGGCCGAGCGCCTGGCCGAAGAGGCCGCGAAGCGCGCCCAGGAGGCGCAGCAGAAGGGCCGCATCGTCCTGGAGGAGCAGCGCGCCAAGGCCGAGGAACTGCTGGAGAAGGGCAAGGCCCTGGCTTCCAAGAAGAAGGCCGCGCCCGCTGAGCCGCAAGTCTAGCCGTTCCGCATTTCCGCTGTGGATTTGGGCAAAGGGGCCTGCAATCCGGTCAGGCCCCTATTGCTGTCCCGTGTCCGGCATTCCCCGCAGTCGGGCCATCGCCGCCGGAATGTGGCGTAGCAAGTCGCCGGCGGCCAGCCCCGACGGCCCGGTTTGCCGCGCCGCCAGTTCGCCCGCCAGCGCGTGCACGTACACCCCCGCCACCGCCGCGTCGGTCGGATTCACCCCCTGCGCCAGCAGCCCCACCAGGATGCCCGCCAGCACGTCGCCCGTGCCGGCCGTCGCCAGCGCCGCGTTGGCGAACGGGCACACGAACGCCGCCCCGTCGGGCGCAGCAACCACCGTGTGCGCCCCCTTGAGGATGACCACCTTGCCCCATTCCCGCGCCGCCCGCGTGGCCACGCCGATTCGGTCCGCCTGCACGTCGGCCGTGGAGCAGCGCAGCAGGCGCGCCATCTCGCCCGGGTGCGGCGTCAGGATGCAAGGGGCCGCGACCCGCTCGTGCCAGCCCTCCAGCCCGGCCAGCGCGTTCAGGCCGTCGGCGTCTATCACCATCGGGCACGGCGGGGGTGGCGGAGGCGACTCCTGGCGCTCGGTGAACCCGATGCGCGGCCGCCGCGCCGTCCCCAGCCCCAGCACCCCCCACACCAGACGCCGCGTCGTCTCATCCTGGCCCAGGCCCGGGCCGACCAGAAGCGCCTGGCTCTGCGGCAACTCGCGGAGCACCAGCGGCGCGCCCGTCTCGCTCAACACGCCCACATCTTCCGGCAGCACCAGGTAGGTAACCTCCGGCGACAGGCCCGCCACCACCGGCCGCACCGACGCCCCCGCGCACAACGTTACCAGCCCCGCGCCCGCCCGCACCGCTGCCCCTGCCGCCAGCCCCGCCGCGCCCGTGTAGTTCACCGAACCCGCCACGATGAGCGCGCGCCCGAAGGTCCCCTTGTGCGCGTTCAGCGGGCGGCGGGGGAGCCGCTCCGCCACCCATTCGGGCGTGATGAGGGTCAGCGGCACGTCGGCGGCCCACTCGCCGCGGATGCCGATGTCGGCCACCAGGAGCCGACCCACCGCCCCCGCGCCCGGGAACAGAAAATGCCCGCGCTTGGGGAAGGCGAACGTAACCGTCAGGTCGGCGGGGAGCGCGGCGGGGTCCAGCGCGCCCGTGTCGGCGTTGAGGCCGCTGGGCAGGTCCACCGCCACGACCCACGGCGAGGGGCGCGGCATCGGCTCGGGCGCGTCTTTGGGCCAGGCCAGGCCGCCCGCGAAGTTGGCGAATCGCGGCGCAGCGCCCTTGCGCAGGGCCACCTGCTCGCCCGCCACGAGCAGGATGTCGCGGAAGCGGCCCTCAATCGGGCGCGAGACGCCCGTGCCCAGGAGCGCGTCCACGAAGATGTCGCATTCGGCCACGATGCGCCGCCACAGCGCCAGGGTCGCGTCGTTGTCGCCGGCGACGACGTGCGCGCCCGCCTGGGCCGCCAGCGCCAGGTTCTCGTCCTCGGGCGGGCGCGGCTTGGCCAGGTACACCGCCACCTGGTAGCCCCATCGGGCCAGGCGGCGCGCCGCCACAAGGCCATCGCCGCCGTTGTTGCCCGGCCCCACCAGCACCGCCACCCGCGGGTGCTTCTTGGCGTCGCGGGCGGCGCGGATGGCCTGGGCCACGGCCAGCCCCGCGCGTTCCATCATGTCGTGGTACGACACGCCCGAAGCGTCGGCCCGCTTCTCCAGGGCGCGCATCTCGTCGGCTGTCAGGATCTTCATTCGCGCACCTCGCTGTGGTCCCGAACACATGCGGTCGGGGCATGTAGGGGCGACGCATGCGTCGCCCCTACCGGCAAAACCCCCGCCCAGCGTGCGTTGCCCCGCATGCGTCGCCCCTACCCTACAACCCCATGTCGCCCATGTCCAGCCCCTGCCGCACCTTGCGGGCCAGGGCCGCCGCCGTGAATGGCTTCTGCAGGAACACGATCCCCGGCTTCAGGATGCCCTTGCGCACGATGGCGTTGTCGGTGTATCCCGACACGAACAGCGTCTTGATTCCCGGGCGCACGGCGGCCAGCCGCTCGCTGAGTTCCTGCCCGTTCATCTGCGGCATCACCACATCGGTTACCAGGAGGTGAATCTCGCCGGCGTACTCGTTCGCCACGCGCAGCGCCTGCTCGCCGTCCATCGCCTCCAACACGCGATACCCCTGCTCTCTCAGGGTCCGCGTGAGGATGTCCCGCACCATCGCCTCGTCTTCCACCACCAGCACCGTCTCCGTCCCGCGCGGGACGATCCCCTCCTCGTCCCTGCGCGGCAGCCGCTCGGCCTCGGCCTCCACCGCCGGCAGGTAGATTCTGAACGTGGTGCCCTTGCCCGGCTCCGACTCGCAGTAGATGTTGCCGCCATGCTGCTTCACGATGCCGTACACGCTGGCCAGCCCCAGGCCGGTGCCCTTGCCCGGCTCCTTTGTCGTGAAGAACGGCTCAAACAGGTGCGCCTTCACCTCGTCGGTCATGCCAACGCCGGTGTCGGTAACGGCAAGCATCACATAGTCGCCCGGCTCCATGCCCGGATGTCGGCGGGCATATTCCGCGTCCAGCGCCGCGTTCGCCGTCTCAAGGATGAGTTTGCCGCCGTCGGGCATGGCGTCGCGCGCGTTGACGGCCAGGTTGACGATGGCCTGCTCTATCTGGCCGGGATCGGCCTTCACCCGGGCCAGGCCCTCGCCCAGAATGGCTACCAGTTCCACGTCCTCGCCGATAAGCCGCCGCAGCATCTTGTCCAGGTCCAGGATCAGGTCGTTGAGGTTGATGACGCGCTGCTCAATGATTTGGCGACGCGAGAAGAGCAGCAATTGGCGGGTCAGGTTGGCGGCGCGCTGGGCCGACTGGATCACCTGCTCCACGTCCGCGCGCACGGGGTCGCCTGGGGGCAGGGCCTCCAGCGCGAAGGTGGCGTAGCCCGTCATGGCGGTGAGGATGTTGTTGAAGTCGTGGGCGATCCCGCCGGCCAGCCGCCCCACCACCTCCATCTTCTGCGCCTGCAGCAGCCGCTCCTCCATCTGCTTGCGCTCGGTGCTGTCGCGGATGATCACCTGCACCGCCGGCGCGCCCTCCCACTCAATCGGCACCGCGCACACGTCCGCGTAGAACTCGGTCCCGTCCAGGCGAAGGAGTTTCTCCTCAATCAGCGGCTGAGGCTCTCGCTCCTCCTGCCCCCGCCTTATCCGTTCCCAAACCATTTCCCGGAACTCCGGCGCTATAAAGTCCAGCGTCTGTCGCCCGACGAGGGCCTGGGGATCCTCGGCGCCGAACAGGGCGGCGGCCGCGGCGTTTGCGAACAGGACTTCCCCGTACCGGTGCACCAAGATGCCATCGGGCGACAGGTTCACCAGCGACCGATAGCGCTGCTCGCTCTCGCGCAGGGCCTGCTCGGCGCGCTTCAGCGCCGTGATGTCGCGCCCCACGCCCACGATACCCACGACCTGCCCGTCAGGCCCGCGCAGTGGCGAAAGCGACGTCTGGAAATACAGCATCCCATCGGCTCCCGGAGCGGACCACTCGTACACCACGTGCTGGCCCGCCAGCGCCCGTGCGTTGGCCTCCTCGTGCACCGGCGCGGCCTCGGGTCCCAGGACCTCGCGGGTAGTTTTGCCCAGATACACCTCCGGCGGCGTGCCGTATCTTTCCAGCCACTGCCCGAAGACGCCGGTGTGCCGGCCTTCGGTGTCCAGCGTGAAGATGACGTCGTCCATGGATTCCACCAAGCCCCGGAACCGGGCCTCGCTCTCGCGCAGGGCCTGCTCGGCGCGCCTTACTTCCGCCAGGCTCCGCTCCAAATCGGCGGCGCGCTCCTGCACCTGCCGGAACAGGCGCGCGTTCTGAATCGCCAGGCCGATCTGGTTGGCTACCGTACGGAGAAGGCTGACGTCGCGCTCCGAGTAGGCGCGCGGGCGGTAACTCTGCGCCTCCAGCAGGCCCACGACGCGCCCCTCCACGACCATCGGCACGTACACTGCGCACTGGGCGTCGCGGGTGTCGCCGGGCGGGCCGATATGGTGAACCCCATCCGTGGCGCGGGCCGCGGCCTCGGCGAGCGACTCCACCACCTCCGGCTCGCCCGTAAGGATCGCCCTGGCCCGCCCGCGGACATCCTCCCCCAACTCCTGCGGGATGGTCAACGGCGGGAACTGAGAAACATCCAGCGCCACGCCGTCGCTCCACATGAACCCGGCGCTCAGGGTCCGAGCCTCGGCGTCGTAGAGCGATATGCCGAAGACCGGCGCGTCCACAAGGCGCGAAACGTGGTCGCGGGCGATCTCCGCGACGCGCGACAGGTCCAGGGTCTGGGCCAGGGCCAGCCCCAGGCGGTTCAGGATGTCCAGTTCCTCGTTGCGGCGGCGCAGGGCCTCTTCCATCTGCCTGTGCTCGGTGATGTCCACGATGGTGCCGACCCAGCCCACCACGCGCCCCTCGCTGTCGGTCTCCGGCACCGCGCGGCCCATGACCCAGGCAACGCTGCCGTTCGGGCGCACGAAGCGGTACTCGGTCTCGGAGCGCGCGCCCTTGTCCACGGCTTCTTGCCAGCCGGCCTTGATCCTGTCCCTGTCGTCCGGGTGAACCTGCTGCAGCCATCCGTTGGCCAGGGCGTCCTGCGCCCCCATGCCGGATATCTGCGACCATGCGGGGTTGACGTAGGTCGTGTGGCCGTCGGCGTCGGCCCGGAAGATGCCGACGGGCGAACTCTCCGCCAGGGTCTGATAGCGCTGTTCACCATTGAGCAGGGCCTGCTCGGCGCGCTTGCGCTCGGTGATGTCGCGCACCACGCACAGCAGGCAGGCGCGCCCGGCGAGATGGATGATCTCGGCGGTGAGCAGGCCCACGAACTCCGTCCCGTCCTTCTTCCGGAACCAGACTTCTTCGTTGCGCACGGCCTCGCCCTCCGCGAGTCGCCGCACCACTTCGCGCCGCCGGTCCGGGTCGCACCACAGGCGCAGGTCGTCGCCCGTCTTGCCGATGATCTCGTCGCGGGCGTAGCCGGTCGCCTGGAGGAAGCCGTCGTTCACATCCAGATAGACGCCGGTCTCTATGTCGGCGATGGTGATGAGGTCGGCGGAACTGTGGAACACGGCGCGGAGTTGGGCCTCGCTCTCGCGCAGGGCAGCCTCGGCCTGGCGACGTTCGGTGATGTCGTCAAAGACGGCCACGATTTCCCCAGAGGGGAGTTTGTACACCTGATTCTCGGCCCAAAAGGCGAGGCGGTCATCCACATAGCGGCCAGCGGCGTGGCGCTCGGGGGCGCCGGTTTCCCACACGCGCCGGAACACGTCCAGCAGGCCAAAATCGCGTATTCCGGGAAAGACCTCCGTAACAGGGCGGCCTATCGCGTCCTCGCGTTTTACGCCGGTGATGCGGAGCGCCGCGTCGTTGAGGTCGCGGATGATGAAATCCGAGCCATCGGGCAGGGGCTCATAGACGGCCACACCGCTGCCCATGCGCGCAAAGAGTTCGTGGAACCGCGCCTCGCTAACCCGAAGCGCATCCAGGGCCGCGTGCCGGTTGGCCTCCGCGCGCCGGCGCCGCTCGCGGTTGGCCAGAAGCCAGCCCATGAGGGCAGTGGCCAGAGGGTAGATGAGCATGACCGGCAGGGCAATGACGGGCAGAACCTGAAGGGGCAGCGGCCACGGCAGCGTAAACATGCACAGCAGCATCGCAACGTGCACGACCACCCCGAACAGGTACAGTTCTCGGCGATGCATTTCGTGCGCGGCCCTGCGCCGCACGCGCGGCCACAGGACACCGATGGCCCCCGATACGACGATCACGATGACGCCGGTCAACGCGCCCGCGCCACCCACGGCCAGCCGAAAGGCCGCGGCGACCAGCGCCGCCACCGCCGTGGGAAACAGCCCGAAGAAGAGGCCCGACAGCGCCAGCACCACCGAGCGCGTGTCAAAGACCACGCCCGGGGCGAACCGCCAGGGGTTCAGCATGACGGCCACACATATGCCGCCCAGGGCGAGACCGGTGGCCGCCTCTTGAAGGGAGCGACGCCCGCGCGGGCGGCTGAACCCCGGCAGATCGTAGAGCACGCCAAGCGCCAAGAGCAACGCCGCATTGTTGATCAACCCGAGGATAGCCGAAGGCAGCATGGTTCCCCCTCCGCCACAGCCGCTCTCCCACCGGCAGACCGAACAGATGTGATGTGCGCCCGTATTGTACACGAATGATAACGATCGTGCAACCCCCAACGCGCGTCGCACGTTCTCCATTCGCGTGGATTCGTGTTATTCGCGGTTACAACCCCATTCGCGTGGATTCGCGTGATTCGCGGTTACAACTCCCATGCCCGCGACCCGAATGCGACATTTTGCACACGCGGCCTGGACGCGACTATAATGGGACGGATGCGAATGCCGGCGACGGACGAGGGACGCGCTCGCCGTCGCCATTGGAGAACGCATGTTCGGCACGCACACAGCCTATGTCATCCCACTCTTCCTCTCGGCGGCCATCGCGGCGGGCCTGAGC
>DAOTVT010000086.1:0-12694 GCA_034436295.1 Anaerolineae bacterium
ATCCCCATGCTCTTGACCCACGGGCTGCAGGACACTGTGGTGCCGGTTTCGCACACCCTTCGCCTGTCCGACGCCGTTGGAGCGTATGCGGCGATACCCCCCAGGGTGGAACTGTACGCCGGCGGGCACGAGACGCCGTGGCCCGGCGGCAGCGACGGCCTTCTGAATTTCCTGAAGCCGTACCGCCGCGTGGAGGTGCCCCAGAGCCTGGTTGTCCGCACCGACGGCCTCTGCGCCTTCACCGACCGCACGTGCACCTACTACTGGCTCACCATCACCCAGACGGGGAGCGACCACTGGAGCCGTGTGGCAGCAACCTTTGACGCCGACGGCGTCATCACCGTAACCAGCGAAGACCCCAGGCCCGCTTCCACCACGGCGAGCACGCCATCCATGACCCTGCGGTTCAATCTGGAGCAGATGGGGTTGGCGGGGTTGTCGTCCACGTGGGTGGTGCAGAACTTTGACGCGGCCACAGGGCGCTATTCGCACACGAACGCCTCTTCCGTCGGCGGGTTCCTGTCGGTAACGCCGGGCTGGGGCACGCACGAGATACGGATTTCACCGCCCGCGTTGGCACCACAGGTTGCGGAGATTGAACTGCGCGCCGTGGAGGACACGTACATCGCGTACAACGACAGCACGCCCAAGGGCTCCGAGTCCTACATGACGATCCAGTCCGACGGCAATCAGCGCGCGCTCATCCGGTTTGACGTCTCGGCCATCCCCCAGAATGCCATCGTCCTTGGGAGTTCGCTGCGCTTGGTTGCCACCTCGCAGCGCAACACCGAGACGCTGACCGTTTCGGCCTACCAGATGCGCCGCGCCTGGAACGCGGCCGAAGCGACGTGGTTCAAGGCCACCGCCTCGGAGAACTGGGGCGTCAACGGCGCGGACAGCACCGAAACCGACCGCTTCCCCGACGCCCAGGGAGTGGTGGACATCAACCAGGTTCTCACAACCTACGAGATGAACATCCGACCCATGGCGCGGCAGTGGGTGGCGGACTCGGCAACCAATCGGGGCCTGTTGCTGAAAGGCCAGAGCAACAAGTACACCTGGTACAAAATCGCGTCGTCGGACGGGAACAACCCGAACGGCCCGCGCCTGTGGGTGGCCTATGCGCTGCCCACGCCCACGCCGACGCCATCGCCGACGCCCACCGCCACGGCGACGCTCACGCCCTCGCCGACGCCCACCGCCACGGCGACGCGGACGCCGACACCCACACCGACGCCGACATCCATGCCGACGGGCACGCCATCGCCGACGCCCACCGCCACGCCATCGCCGACGCCTACCGGCGCGCCTCCGCGCACGCCGACTCCGACGGCGACCCGTCAGGCTCGTCTGCAACTGTTCCTGCCGTTCGTGTCGGTGCCACCCTATTTCGCGCAGTAGAAACGAGGACCGCATGAAGATTCTGTTTGTGTATCCGGACATAGAAGGAGTGGAGCATTACGGCGCGCGCAAGTTCTACCACGGCCTGGCCTACCTGTCGGCGATGGTCAAGCAGGACGGGCATGAGACCGAACTGTACTACGCCGACCGCGAGCCGACCCGCGACGAACTCTTGGAGCGCGTGGCCCGCGCCAACCCGTCCATCGTGGCGTTCTCGTCCACGACACACCAGCACCCGTTCGTGGAGAAGTGGGCGGCGTGGCTGAAGGAAGCCATGCCCGAACTCGTGCTGGTATCCGGCGGCACCCACCCCACGCTGGCACCGGAGGAGGTCATCGCCAGCCCCAATTGGGACGCGGTGTGCGTGGGCGAGGGCGAGTACGCCTTCCGCGAACTGGCCCAGCGCGTGGCCGAGGGGCAGCCGTTCCACGACATCCGCAACTTGTGGGTGCGGCGTGGCGACGACATCATCCGCAACCCGCTCCGCCCGCTCATCGCCAACCTGGACGAACTGCCCTTCGCCGACCGCGAACTGTTCGCCTTTGACGAGATTCTCGCGGCCAACGACGGCTGGGTGGACATGATGAGCGGGCGCGGCTGCCCGTATCAGTGCTCCTATTGCTGCAATCCTGGGCTTCAGAGCCGCTACAAGGGCCTGGGCAAATACGTGCGCTTCCGCAGCGTGCCCCACGTGCTGGCCGAGATTCGCGCCCTGCGCTCGCGCTACAACGTGAAGACCATCAACTTCCAGGACGACACCTTCACCCTGGACGAGAAGTGGACGCTGGAGTTCTGCGACGCCTACGGACGCGAGTTCAAACTCCCGTTCTGGATCAACACGCGGGTGGAGCGCCTGTCCGAGGAGATCGTGGCGGCGCTGGCGCGGGCCGGCTGCAGGGGCGTGCGCATCGGGATTGAGTCGGGGAACGAACTGCTGCGCCGGGATATTCTCAAGCGGCGCATGAGCAACGAGGACATCATCGCGGCCTTCCGCCGACTGCGCAAGCACGGGCTGAAGGCGTACACGTGCAACATGTTGGGCATTCCGGGCGAGACCAAAGAGATGATAGAGGAGACCATTGAACTGAACCGCCGCCTGGAGCCGGATGACTTGCAGTTCTCGGTCTTCTACCCGTACCCCATGACGGAACTTCACGACGTGGCGGTGGCCAAGGGGTACTACGTGCCGCAGGCGGGCGCGCTGTCCACGTACTACGCGCGCACCAGCGTGCTCAACCTGCCCACGCTGACGCAGGAGGAACTGGCCCACGAGTACGACCGATTCATGGCGCTCAAGAGCGAGTTGAGTCTGAGGCGCACCCACCCGTGGAAATACCGCGCCAAGAAGGCGCTCCGCGCGCTCCTGCGCGGCGACGAGGCCCGAATGGAGCGCGTGCTGAACGTGTGGCGCAGGGCCAGGCGGGCGTTGCGCCGCGCCTGAATCTACCTGAATTGAGGAGCGAGCATGGATTTAGTCGCCTACTACGACGCCTATTGGACGCAAGCCGACGACACCTTTGACCACGAGCGGCTGGAACTGCTGGCGAGCCGCGTGAGGGCGGGCGAGAAGGTGCTGGAGGTGGATTGCGGGCCGGGCGTCCTTGCGAAGAAGATGCGGGAGCGCGGGGCCGACGTTACGGCGACAGACCTGTCGTCGGTGGCGGTGCGGCGCGCGCGGGACAAGGGCATCCCCGCCCAGCAGGTGGACATAGACACGCAGGATTTGCCCTTTGCCGACGCCACCTTTGACGTCGTGGTGTCCAACTCGGCCATTGAGCACCGTTTCTTCCACGAGCGGTCGTTTGACGAATGCGCGCGGGTGCTGAAACCCGGCGGGCGGTTCATCGTCTGCCTGCCCAACATCGCCCACTGGAAGTGCCGACTGTGGGTGCTCTCGGGGCGCTTCCCCTACGTGCAGCATTCGCCGACCGACGCCATGCACCTGCGGTTCTTCACGGTGCGCGAGGCGAAGCGGCTGTGCCGCGCGCGCAACCTGGAGCCGGTGGAGGTGGACGGCAGCGCGTCGCTGTGGGCGCGGGACTTCTATCCGGCGTTCTTCCGCAAGCCCGTGGTGCGGAGCGTGTACAAGTGGCTGGCGCACGTGTGGCCTTCCATGTTTGCGCGCGACTTCGTGCTCGTCTGCCGGAAGAAGGAGGCGGTATGAGCCTGAAGCGGCAGGTGGGTTCGGCCATCATCTGGGTTATATTGTCCGTGATCTTCACGCGGTTTCTGTCGTTCTTGACGAAACTCGTCCTGGCGCGGTTTCTCGCCCCGGGCGATTTTGGCCTGCGCGCGCTGGCAAACCCGGCCATCAACCTGCTGATGATGTTCCAGGAGTTGGGGTTTACGTCGGCGCTCATCTACAGGCAGACGGAGGTAGAGGAGGCGGCAGACACCGCCTTCTGGACGGTCCTGACCAGCAGCCTGGCGCTGTACCTTGTCGGGTTTTTCTCCGCGCCCTGGGTCGCCGATTTCTTCCACGAGCCGCAGTTGATTCCCGTGATGCGGGTGCTGGCGCTCACCATGCTCCTGTCGTCGTTCGCCCAGGTGCCCGTTACGCTCCTCGTGAAGGAACTGGCCTTCAAGCGCAAGGTGATTCCCGACCTGATCGCGGGAGTCCTGGGCAATGGCCTTTCCATCGTGCTCGCCATGCTGGGGTACGGCGTTTGGAGCCTGGTCTATGGCCAGGTGGCGGTGTCGCTCATCGCGGCGGGGCTTATCTGGTTCTTCACGCCGTGGCGGCCCAGGCTTCGCTTCAGCAAGGTGCGCGCGAAAGAACTCATTGACTACGGCAAGCACATCGTGGGGAGCCAGGCGCTGGTGTTCGCCATCACCAACGTGGACAACGTCTTCGTCGGCAAGTTCCTGGCTACTGCGACGCTGGGGTTCTACGACCTGGCCTACACCATCGCCAACCTGCCCGCCACGCAGATCACGCGCCTGGTGAATCAGGTGATGTTCCCTACGTTCTCCAAAGTCCAGAGCGACCTGGGGATGTTCCGCAACGTGTATTTCCGCGCGCTGAAGTACGTGTCGCTCCTGTCGGTGCCCATCGCGGTAACCACCATCGGGTTCGCCGACAACTTCGTAACGCAGGCCTATGGGAAGGAGTGGAGTCCCGCCATCCTGCCGATGCAGTTGCTGGGCATCTACGGGCTGGTGCGTTCCGTGGCGGCCAACATGGGGAACGTGTTCAAGGCGGGCGGGCAGCCCAAGTGGCTCACCTACATTGCGCTGTGGCGGCTGACCATGATGCTCATCTTCCTGTACCCGTCCATCCAGTGGGGCGGGATCGTCGGCGTCAGCCTGTTCTCGGCGATCATCTCGGTCATTGATTTCGGCATCTCGGTCTTCCTGGCCAACAAGATCATCCACGCGTCGTGGGGCAAGTACGTGCAGATTCTCGTGCCCCAGGGGATTGCTTCGGTGATCGCCGTGCTGGCGGGGAAACTGGTGTACTGGAACACGTGGGGCCTGACGCGGGCCATCGTTCGGCTGGGCGCGGCGGGCGTGGCCATCGTGGTGGTGTACGCGGCCATCATGTGGGCCATTGACCCTGAGGTGCGCCAGTTGGCGCAGGCGGCGTGGGAGTTCGTGCAGCTCCGTCGGCGCAGCGCCATCGCGAGGGAGGCCTGAGATGACGGCATGGGGAGCCGACCGCCCGCGCGACGCAGACCAGAACCTGCGCGTGGCCCTTATCTCCACGGTTACGATGAACCCCTACGTGGAGTTGCTCCGCCAGGCGCTGGATGCCATCCCAGGCGTGCGCGCCATGTCTCACCGCGACCTCACGCCCGACTGGGTGTGGGGCCATCGGCGGCTGGACGTGATTCACCTGCACTGGGTGGAATTGCAAATCGCGTCGCCGTCGCGCTGGCGGGCGCTGAAGAAGTTCGCGCGCCTGGTGGCGGCGCTTCTCCTGGCGCGGTTCTCGGGCATCACGCTGGTGTACACCGTGCACAACCTGGCCCACCACGAGGGGCAGAACGCGCGCCTGAACCGATGGGCCAATCGGTGGGTGTTCTGGCTGGCCGACGCCGTGCACGTTCACGACGAGGGCGTGGCGGCGCAGTTGGCGTCGCTCTACGGCCGCAGGCGCGGCGTGTACGTCGTCCCGCACGGGAACTACATCGGCGCGTACCCTGTGAGCGGCACGCGCGAGGAAGCCCGCCAGCGCCTGGGGTTGTCGCCGAACCAGAAGGTGTTTCTATTCCTGGGGCAGATACGGCCCTACAAGGGCGTGGAGGAACTGATTGCGGCGTTTCGCCAGTTGGAGGGGGAGGGGTTCGTGCTGCTCATCGCGGGCAACCCGCAGGACGCGGGCTACGTGGCGCGCATTGAGGCGGCGGCGCAGGGCGACCCGCGCATTCGCCTGCGGCTGGGGTACGTCCCCGACGAGGAACTGCACCGTTACCTGCTGGCCGCCGATGCAGACGTTTTGCCCTATCGGGAGGTAACCACGTCGGGCGCGGCGCTCCTGGCGTTTTCGTTCGGCGTGCCCATCGTCGCGCCGAGGATCGGCTGCTTCCCCGCCCTGGTGGAGGGCAGTCGCGGCGTCCTGTACGAATCGGACGACCCGCACGGCCTGGCGCGTGCCCTGGCGCAGGCCGCCGCGCTGGACAGGGACGCCGCGAGGCGCGAGGCACTCGCGTATGCCGAGTCGCTCGCGTGGGACGGGCTGGCGCGCCAACACCTGGCCGCCTACCGCAGGGCGCGGAGGGTGCAGGCATGATCGCAGGCGAGACCATCCTGTGCTTCGCGCCAGACCCGTGGGACGACATCTGGCGCAACCGACACCAGCTCATGAGCCGCCTGGCGCGGCAGAACCTGGTCATCTACGCGGAGCCGCGGCCCTACCTGCGCCAGGTGTGGGCCGGGCTTCGGAGCGGCGCGATACGGCCCTGGGGCGGGCGGCCGCGCCTGCGCAAGGCGCTGGACAACCTGCACGTGTACACGCCGCCGCTGTGGGCGCCCATCAGCGGACGGGAGCCGCTGGCGTCGCTGTTCGCCCGCCTGCGCCGCCGGGATTTGCGGGCGGCGATGCGGCGGCTGGGCGCGGGGCGGCCCATCCTGTGGCTTGTGCGGCCCGACCAGGCAGATGTCATCGGGCAATTCGGCGAGAAGGCGTGCGTGTATCAAATCGTGGACGACTACGCGGGCTACGGCGGGCTGCCCCCCGAACGCCGCGCGGCGTTTCTGGAGCGGGAGCGGCGGCTGATTGAGCGCGCCGACCTGGTGTTCGTAACGTCGCCCGCGCTCATGGAGAGCAAGGGGCGGCACAACCCGCGCACCTATCTCGTGCCCAACGCGGTGGACTACGAGGCGTTCTCGCGGGCGCTGGAGGACCCCAGCCTGCCCGCCGACCTAGAGGCGCTGCCCAGGCCGCGCGTGGGCTACGTGGGGGCCTTGAACGACAAGGTGGATTATGCCCTGCTGCGCGACCTGGCGCGTGCGCGGCCCGACTGGTCTGTCGTGCTGGTGGGGCCGTGGGCCGTGCGCGAGGACGCGAGCAGTTTTGACCTTCGGCGCGAGGCCAACGTGCACTTCCTGGGCAAGAAGGACGTGGCCCTGGTTCCGCACTACGTCAAGGGTTTGGACATTTGCCTCATGCCGTATAAACTAAACGAGTGGACGCGCAGCATTGACCCGCTGAAGATGTACGAGTACCTGGCGGCGGGGCGGCCGGTGGTCTCCACGCCCATACCGGCGGCGATGGCCTTCTCGCGGTGGGTGTCCGTCGCCGACGGCGAGCATTTCGCCGAGGCCGTGCAGGCGGCGATGGCGCAGGACGATGAGGCGGCCCGCGCCGAGCGCCGCCGCGTCGCCGCCCAGCATTCCTGGGATGCCCGCGTGGAGTTCATCGCGTCGCAACTGGCCGCCTTTTTGCAGCACAACGAATAGACCAGAGGCGCCCCGGACGCGTTCGGCGTCGTGGGGCGTAGATAAGTGAGGTGAAGGATGGAGACAACCGATTTTCTCATGTACTTGAGGGTGATTTGGAAGCGCGCGTGGCTCATCGGCCTCATCGTCGCGTTGACGGTGGGCGTCATCCTGTTGACATCGCTGACCGCGGGGCCGGTGTACCAGGCCACCGTGCGGCTTCAGGTCATCGCCTCGGAGCCTGGCGACGTGGCGCTGTTCTCGGAGTTCAAGTCCGGCCCCGCCGCGGAGGAAGTCTCCACGGCCCAGCAGGATTTCATCGCCGCCCTGAAGCGCCCCATCGTGGCCTGGCAGACCATCGCCGACCTGAACCTGGGCATCAGCGCGGTGGACTTGCTGGACCGCATGACGGTGGGCACCGAGGAGGAGTTCATCTACATTTCCTACGAGGCCGATTCTCCCCAGGACGCCGAGACCATCGTTACCAAGTTGGTGGACAACGCGCTGGTGTACTATCGCAACCTGCGGGCCAAGCGGGCCACCGTGTTGCGCGTGTTCATCGCCCAGGAGTTGGAGAAGCAGCAGAAGAACCTGGCGTCCGCCAAGGAAGCCTTCCTGCAGTTCAAGTTGCAGCATAACCTGGATTCGCTCCAGCGGGAACTGACGGCCTACCAGGACGAACTGCGTCAGTTGCGGTTCAGCCGCGATATGGCGGTGATGCAGGGCGAACAGAAGACCCGCGAGGCCACGTTGTACCAGGAGCAGGCGGACAAGGCCACCCAGCAGGCCGAAGAGGCGGCGGCGCGCGGTGCTACGTCCACGGCGTCGTACTACTACGGCCTGGCGCGGGACTACGCCCAGAAGGCGGCGGAGGCCCGAATCGGCGCCGAGGCGGCGCAGGTGGCCAGGCTGGAATACGAGCAGATGATCTCCGACCGCGAGGCGCGCCTTCTATCGCTCATCGGTCTGACTTCTGAATACGATGCGAAGCAGACCGCCGTGAACGAGATTCAGGCCAACGTGAATTTCCTGTCGGGCAAACTGAACGAAGCCGCTCTGAAGGAAAGCCAGTCGCTGAACGCAGGGTTCATCCAGGTTGCGGAACCGGCGCGGCAGCCCGACCGCCCCGCCCCGTCCCAACTCCCGCGCCTGCTGCTGGTGGGGATTGCCATCAGCGCGGCGGCGGGGATCATCCTGGCGTTCGTGCTGGAGTTCATTGAGTCGTTCAGGCGTCCGAAGCCTGGAACGCAAGCCCAGTAGTCCGCGGAGTTGGTACGAATGCGGCGCGTGTTGCTCGTGGACAAGGCCCCCCAGATCGGCGGGTCTCTCATCAGCCTGTATCACCTGGTGCGCGGGCTGGATCGGACGCGGTTTGAGCCCATCGTCCTCGTGGCAGAGGGCAACCCGTTCGCCGATCGGTTCGCGGCGCTGGGCGTGCAGGTGCTCACCCGTCCGTGGGCCAACACGCCGCCGACGACACCTGGGCTGCTGAAAGGGGTAACGCAGACTTCGGCGGCGCGGAAGTTGCGCGACTGGGAATGGGGCCGCCGCCTGTACCACAGCGCGGGCTTCCTGGTCAAGCACCTGCCGCGCATCCTGGAGCGGGCAGAGACGTTTGCCAAACTTCTGTACGAGGTGAAGCCCGACTGGGTGCATGTGAACGACGGCATTCCGTTCAACCGCGGCGAGATTCTGGGCGCGCTGTGGGCGCGGGTGCCGGTGGTGTGCCACGTGCGTTCTTTTGAGCCGCCGACCCGCTTTGACCGCCTGCTGCTGCCGCGCGTGGCAGCCTATATCTTCATCTCCAGGGCCATCGCGGACTGGCTCGTGGACACCGGCGCGCCCATGCGCAAATGGTATGTCGTTTACAACGGCGTGGACCTGACGGAGTTCCCGGACCTTGCGGGCGAGCGCCCTCGCATTCGGGCGGAGTTGGGCCTGCCGCAAGACGCCTTCGTGGTGGCGCTGCTGGGGCGCATGGTGCCCTGGAAGGGGCATGAGGTGTTCCTGGACGCGATGGAGCGGTTGATACCGGAGCACCCTCGCCTGTTCGGTTGCATCGTGGGCGAGGGCTGGCGGGGGAGCGACTTTGAGCAGCGACTGCGCGCCCGGGTGGAGTCTGGGCCGCTGAAGGGGCGCGTGGTGTTCGCGGGCTTCCGGGCGGATGTGCCCGCGCTCCTGCAATCGGTGGACGCGCTGGCCCACGCGTCCATAGAGCCGGAGCCGTTCGGCCGCGTAATCGTGGAGGCGATGGCGGCGCGGTTGCCGATTGTGGCGACCGCCGCCGGGGCCGTGCCCGAAATCCTGGAGGACGGGCGGACGGGCCTTCTCGTGCCGCCGGGGGACGCGGAGCGGCTGGCCCTGGCGTTGCAGCGGCTGATGCGCGAGCCGGACTTGCGCCAGCGCCTGGCTGCCGCTGCCCGCCGCGAGGTAGAGGCGCGGTTCACGGTGCAACGGTACGTGGCGGGGGTGCAGGCTGTGTACGAGGAGTTGCGATGATTCGTAGGTTGGAGTGGCTTTCCGGCGACGGCAGGGCGGTTCGCCTTATCGGGCGGATCGCGCTCGTTGCTGTCGCGTTGGGTTTGGGATATGCGCTGGGGGTTCTGCTGATGTCCCCGCAGTACGCCACGGTGGTTACCGCCGTCGGCGTGGCGTTCTGCCTGGGGGCCGTCGTCGTGGACCCGAAGATGGGGATGCTGCTGTGGATGATCGTCGCGCCCTATGCGCGGTTCATCCCGCTGGACATTCAGTTGGGGCACGGCATCCCCGACCTCAAACTGAGTCGCCTGGTTACGCTGTTGTTGCTGGCGCTGTGGGCGGCGCAGGTGGCCATCGGAAGGCGCAGGTTGTCCCGCGTTATCTGGAGCGACGTTTTCATGGCGCTGTTCGCGGTCTTCACCCTCATCAGTTATTCGGGAGCGCCCATGTCCACCAACAAGGCGCTGCAGCATTACTGGGACATCTGGCTGGTGCCGGTGGTGGCCTATTTCCTTGCGCGGCAGTTGTTCTCCACCGAGCGCGACGTCAAGCGTATCGCCATCACCATTGCCATCGTGGGGCTGTACCTGGCAGTGCTGGCCACCCACGAGCAGATGACGGGGATCATCCTATTTTACCCCGAAGACCGCAGCGTTATCTACTCCACCCACGTGCGCCGCGTCGTCAATCTGCTGGGCAACCCCGCGTTCACGGCGGTGTGCCTGGCGATGGCGGCTCCCCTCGCGGCCCGCGGCATGATTGAGAGCAAGACGCGAGGGCGGCGTCTGGTGTGGCTGGGCGTGCTGCTGGCGCTTGCGGTGGGCTCGTTCATGTGCTACAACCGCGCGGGGTGGGCCGCTTTCATCGCCAGTCTGCTGGTGATGTTGCCCTTCTACCCCCGTTTCCGCAAGGTTTTCCTGCCGGTCTTCATTGCGGCGGTCGTGCTGCTGGTTGTAACCTGGGGGGTCGTCAGCGCGACGCCGGCCATCCGCGAACGCCTGCAAGCCGAAGGGCCCATCATCTGGCGTATGCAGGTGCTGGGGACCGCGTGGAAGATGATCAAGGCGCACCCCTTCACCGGCGTGGGGCAGGGGAACTTCGCGGCGCTGTACACGCTGTACGCGCGGGGGGCGGCCTACCAGTACGCGGACCCGAACGCGCGGGTGCTCATGTCGCCACACAACTCGCTGGTGTACATCCTGGTTCACGGCGGACTGATGACGCTCGTCCCGTACCTGGGGTTCATGCTGTCGGCATTCTGGGTTACGCTTCGGTTCTACCTCAGCATCGCCGACGAGAAGGCGCGGAGCCTCATCGTGGCAACGTGGGGCGCGTTCGTGGCCTATCTCCTGCCTAGCATGGCGGGGGACACGGTGATCTTCGCATTTGGCGCGGTGCTGTTCTACGTCCTGGTCGGCGGCGTCCTGGGGTGGATTCTGGGAAGCGGGCAGGCTCTCATCGTGCCGAAGAAGTCGGCAGAGGGGGCGGCGTGAAGGTTTTGATTCTAAGCCCATTCCCGCTGGATTGGGAACGCGCTCACGGGGGCGTGGAGTCCACGGTCATGTACTTTCTGGACGGCGCGGCGGCCCATGCCGATGTGAGCCTGCACGTCGTAACCTCGCTGCCTTCGGTGCGCGCGCCCGAATCTCGCATGCGCGGCGCGGTGAGAATCACCTACCTGCCTCGGCTTCGGTGGGGTCGGGCGGTGGGCTACGCCGGCGACTTTCGGGCCATCCGCCGCATTGTGGACGAGGAGCAGCCCGACCTGGTGCACGCACAGGGGACGACGTTCTACGCGGGCGCGGCGCTGGCTTCGGGCGCGCCTGCTGTGATCACCGCGCACGGGGTGGCCTTCCGCGAGTTCGCGTATGTGCGCGGGCTTTCGCAGCGCGCGCGGGGTCTCTGGGACGCCTGGTACGAGCGGCGGTGTCTCCGCCGAACGCGCTATCTCATCGCGATTGCGCCCTACGTGGCCCGCGAGTTCGCCCCCTGGACCGGTGCCCGCGTCTGGTTTGTGCCCAATGCCATCTCCGAGCGATTCTTCGGCCTGTCGCGCGCGCCCGAACCGCACACGATTCTGTTCGCCGGCGTGGTCAGCCCCCGCAAGGCCGTGCGCGAGTTGGTGGAGGCGGTCGCGGGCGTTCGTCGGCAGGTGCCCGGCGTGCGCCTGCGGATTGCGTGCGACGTCCGTCAGTTCCCGGACTACGTCGCGCAGGTGCGCCGCCTGGTGGCCCAGCACGGGCTGGAGGACAGCGTCCAGTTGCTCGGCCCGCTGCCCGAGGCCGGCATCCTGGCGGAATACGCCCGCGCCGCCGTGTTGGCGCTGCCCTCGTGGCAGGAGACGCTGCCCGCCGCCGTGGCCCAGGCCATGGCCGCGGGCGTGCCGGTGGTGAGCACTGCCGTCGGCGGCGTGCCCGACATCATCCAGGATGGCGTGCACGGGCTGCTGGTGCGGCCGGGGGACGTCGCCGGGCTGCGGGATGCCCTTGTGCGGGTGTTGTCCGACGGCGCGTTGGCCGCGTCGCTGGCGGATGCGGCCCGGACCTACGCGGAGGAGAACTTCCGGGGCGATGTGGTGGCCCGGCGCGTCCTGGATGTCTATGCCGATGTCTTGCGCCTGGAGCGGGGCGGCGAAAGGAGCACCGCGCCATGAGGATCAAGCCCGATTGGTATCAGTGGCTCCATGCCTACCGAACCAGGGAGATGGACATCATCTTCGGCGACTGCCCGGAGGGGGTGTTCGCGGATGGGCTGGAACTGGGGGCCGGCAATGGGTTCCAGAGCGCCCTTCTGATGAAGTACGTGCGCCGACTCACCGCCACGGACATCAACCCGGCCATCTTGAGCCTGCCCCCGCGCGATGCAGTGGACTATCAGGTGCTGGACGCCGAAGAGGTCGGCGACGCTTTCCCGCCAGGGTCGTTTGACCTGGTGT
>DAOTVT010000087.1:0-14565 GCA_034436295.1 Anaerolineae bacterium
CACACCCTCCCCTTTCCTCTCCGCCGGCTGAGAGGAAAGGGGAGGGCCGGGGGGGGGATGGGTGAGGTAGAAGTTATCCACGAATAACACGAATTCGCACGAATGGGGAATGGTCGGCACGTAGGGCGGCTTTCCATAGCCGCCGGACAGGTGCGACGCACTTTCGGAAGTGCGTCGCACATTGGCCGCCAACACAAGTTCGTAAGGCGGCTTCCCATACCTGCCGGAGGCCGGGGCCGGTATGGAAACCTGCCCCTACTGTTCCCCTTTCGCGTGGATTGGCGTTATTCGCGGTTACAGACCGCTATCCACGAATCACACGAATCCGCACGCATGGGGAATGCAGACCCGTAGGGCGGCTTCCCATAGCCGCCGTGGCAGGGGCGGGTAGCCAATGTGCGACGCACTTCCGAAAGTGCGTCGCACATTGGTGAAAGGGCGGGCAACTCTCTGATTCCAGGCTGCATTCGGCAGAAAGATATGCAATTCTGTGGAGACCGTATGTCTACAACTTCAGTTTGCAAAGTCGCCGAGCAACTCTTTGAAGGTATTGACAGCTTTTCTCAGTGCCGGTTCAGTCAATTCTTTGAAACAACCCTGCTTGTGAATCGGCTTGTCTATCCGCCGCTCCCCCTCAAGAAGGGTTATAATCTTCAAGTCCACATCAAAATACGAGAGCAGCGTATGGGTTGATGGACTTCCATAACACACGTCCTTCAGCGGTTCCGAGTAATCCCCTGTGAGTTGGCTTTCCAATTGCAGCAGAACGCATCTGAGTTCCGGTACGACCTGTCTCAATAGCGTAAAGTCAACCAGAACCCTTTTGAGCATGGCGTTCTCGGTGTAAGCCTTGCACTCAATGCCCATTACAAAACGACCATCTACGTTCACGTGAACATCGGCTCTCAGACCGTAGAAGTAATTGCCTATGTGGGCCCGTATGTAATCGGCTACTGCTTGCGGGCGAACACGCCTCAAGTACTCGGTTTTGAGGGGAACGCGCACTACCTCACGACGGAAATCCAGTCTTCCGGGCTCACAGCCCATCTCATCCCAGGCTATCTCAACCAGAAGTTGAGCAATTCTCTCCACCAGCGCGCCTTTTGCTGCCCGTATCGCGCCACCGTATGCTCGGTTCCCCTCCTCATCCTCGGCGTGTGCTTTCTCATCAATTCCTCCGACCAGTAGATTGTATGCTTTTTGGATTTCTGCAAGCGTGCTGGGCATGCGTAATCTCACTACAAGAGAGTTGACTTGAGCCTTCTGCGGGCTACAGCACAGTACTCCGGCGAGATATCAATCCCCACGAATCTACGTCCAAGTCTCTGCGCGACCGCCGTGGTCGTGCCTGCGCCGTTGAAAGGATCTAGCACAACGTCCCCAACGAAAGAGAAAAGTTTGATTACTCGCAATGCCAGTTCTTCGGGGAACATGGCTGGATGGCCAAATTCCTTCATGTTGCGCTCAGGCGCGATGCTCCATCGCGCAAAGACCCACTTTTTGAATTCTTCCGCCGTAATGTCAGCATTTTCAGCGTCGCCGGGTTTCCGCAAGGTTCCTTTGGCGAACACCTCTATGAATTCCCATGTGTATTTCAGATAGGGATTGCTCGGGCTTTTCCAAGAGCCCCAGGCCGTGTATTTGCAGTTATAGTTGTTCTTTTCCCAAAGGATTTCGCCTTTCCAGATCATCTTTCTTTGAAGGAAGTAGTTGCTGATGATGTGGTGAGAAGGAATGTAGTCTGAAAACAGGGGCTGGATGTTGACTGCGATGCGCCCACCGAACTTCAATACTCGGATGCACTGGTCAAAGATTGCAAATAGCGTCGTGAAATACCTCTCCCAAAAATGGGCATCCTCTTGCCGATCGTATTCCAATCCGAAGTTATACGGTGGAGAAGTCAGAATCAGGTCTACACAATTGTCGGGGAATGCTCTTAGAACCTCCAGACTATCCCCGCAAATGATTTTGTCCTTCAACTCGTCTGGAAGAGGGTTGTTCCTCTCGGGAAAGGCGTGATCCCGAGCATAGTAATATTGAGACCTGTCTTGTTCCTTGGCCTTCCGGCCCCGGACTTTCCGCTCAGCGTTGAACCCAACATACTGGCGTCTACCTGACTTGACGCCATAACTACCAATCCTGCCGACCTCTTCCAGGATGGTCTGCAAAACCCGTCCGGCCCGGCGGGTCTCAATCGTGACGGATGTGAAGAGAGTTTCGGATGCCAATTCCTCAGAATCCTTCTTGAGAAGCCGGAGATCTAGAGTGTGGAAGTGAAAGACATAACCGCCTGCGTCGCACGTGATGTATGGACGTGGCTCCGGCTGCCGTGACAAGCGATCCTGAACGATTTCCAACACCGTGTCACTTACCTCGCCGTCAATGGGTAACCGGATGGATTTGTATACCTCCATACAGATTTCCCCCCAATTCCCTGCGCCCGGAGCCGCCAGCAGTACCTGTGAGGGCAGTGCCCCCTTGCCGTGGTGTATAGGCACATGCTCTACGACGCCGATCGTAATCAGTGTGCCATCCTCCAACCCATTCCCATTATACCACATTTTCGCTACAACCCCAACGTTCCATGAAGTTTGCTTCCCGTCCAAACTCCGCAATTTCCCACCGAAACAGATTCTCTTCCCCGACGCCCTGTCTCGGTTCCAAAGCCTCTTGGTCGCCAACACAAGACGGAGCCGAATCACCCCCCAGCCGCCTTGCCTGCAAGGGCGCCTCGGTGTATAATGCGCCAAAGGGTCATAGTGAGGCGGTCAGGCGATGCGTCCCTTCGTTCATCTCCACGTGCACAGCCAATACTCCCTTCTGGACGGGCTCGCCCAACCCGAAGCCCTGGCCAAGCGCGCAGCGGAACTCGGCATGCCCGCCATCGCGCTCACCGACCACGGCGCCCTCTACGGCGTCATTGAGTTCTACGAGAAGTGCCAGGAGGCTGGCGTCAAGCCCATCATCGGCTGCGAGATGTATCTCGCGCCCAACTCCATGCAATCGCGCGCGGGCCGCGACGACCAGCACACGTACCATCTGGTGCTCCTGGCGCGAGACAATCAGGGGTACCAGAACCTGCTGAAGATCGCCACCGCGGCGCAACTGGAAGGGTACTACTACCGCCCCCGCATTGACAAGGAGTACCTGGCCGCCCACGCCGAAGGGCTTATCGCCCTCAGCGCCTGCGGTTCGGGCGAGATTCCCAGGCTCATCAAGGAAGGCATGCTGGACAGCGCCCGGGAAGCCGCCGCGTGGTACCGCGACGTCTTCGGCCCCGACGGATTCTACCTGGAACTGCAGTACCACGAGGGCATGCCCGAGTTGACCGACATCAACCGCGCCATGGTGGACATCGCGCGCGAACTGGGCATCCCGCTGGTGGCCACCAACGACGTGCACTACGTCCACGCCCGCGACGCCTACGCGCAGGAAGTCCTCCTGTGCCTCCAGACCAACGCGGTCATGACAGACCCCGACCACATGAGCATGGGGGACAACAGTTTCTACCTGAAAGATGGCGACGAGATGGCCGCGCTGTTCCCCGAACTGCCCGAGGCGCTGGACAACACCCTGCGCATCGCCGAGGCGTGCAACGTTCGGATTGAGTTCGGCCACTACCACCTGCCGCCCTTTGAAGTCCCCGAAGGGTTCACGCCCCAGACCTACCTGGCCAAACTGGTGGAGGAGGGCCTGGCCGAACGCTACCCGGACATGCCTCCGCACGTCCGCGAGCGCATGCAATACGAACTTCAGGTCATCCACGACATGGGGTTTGACACCTACTTCCTCATCGTGTGGGACCTGGTTCGCTACGCCCGCAGCAGGGACATCTGGTGGAATGTCCGTGGCTCCGCGGCGGGGAGCATCGTGGCCTACGGCCTCGGCCTCACCTACGTGGACCCCCTGGCGCAGGAACTCATCTTTGAGCGCTTCCTGAACCCTGGACGGGTCAACATGCCCGACGTGGATTTGGACTTCCCCGACGACCGTCGGGACGAGATGATTCAGTACGCCATTGACAAGTACGGGGCCGACCAGGTGGCGCAGATCATCACCTTCGGCACGTTGGGCGCGAAGGCTTCCATCCGTGGCGCGGGGCGCGTGCTGGACCTGCCGCTGACCGAGGTGGACCGCGTCGCCAAACTGATCCCCCCAGGCCCGAAGGTTACCATTGGCGCGAGCCTGGAGGCGGTGCCCGAACTCAAGGCGCTGTACGAAGACGAGAACGCGCCCTACTTCAAGACGCTGATTGACACGGCGCGGGCGCTGGAGGGCGTGGCGGCCCACGCTTCCACCCATGCGGCAGGCGTCGTGATTGCCGACAAGCCGCTGGTGGAATACGTGGCCCTGCACCGCCCCACCAAAGGCGAGGGCGGCGTCGTAACCCAATACGAGATGGAGGCCCTGGAGAAGATCGGCCTGCTCAAGGTGGACTTCCTCGGGCTGGCCACGCTGACCATCATGCGGCGGGCGTGCGACCTGATCCGCCAGAACCACGGCGTAGAGTTGGACCTGCGCAACATCCCCCTGGATGACCCCGCCATCTACGAACTCCTGTCCAGCGGCCACGTAACGGGCCTGTTCCAGGTGGAAAGCGAGGGGATGCGCAAGGTGCTGCGCGGCCTCCAACCGCGGCGATATGAGGATGTCATGGCGGTGGTGGCCCTCTACCGCCCTGGCCCCATGGACTTCATCCCCGACTTCACCGAGCGGCGACACGGGCGCGTCCCCATTGAGTACATCCACCCCAAACTAGAGCCGATCCTTCGCAAAACCTACGGCGTCATCGTGTACCAGGAGCAGATCATCCGCATCCTGACCGACATCGCGGGCTACACCGCCTCGCAGGCCGACAACGTGCGGCGCGCCGTCGGGAAGAAGAAAAAAGAGGTCCTGCTGGCCGAGCGGGAGAAGTTCGTCCGCGGAGCCGTGGAGCACGGCGGCGTCAGCGAGGACATCGCCAACCAGATCTTTGACCAGATTGAGAAGTTCGCCAGTTACGGCTTCAACCAGGCCCACGCCGCCGACTACGCCTACATCACCTGCCAGACCGCCTACCTCAAGGCGAAGTACCCGTTGGAATACATGACGGCGCTCCTATGCGTGGAGCGGGGCAACACGGAGAAGATCGCCATCATCGCCGCCGAGACGCGCAGGCTGGGCATTGAAATCCTGCCGCCCGACGTGAACTACAGCGAGTGCGACTTCCTGATTGAGGACGGCAAGATTCGCTTCGGCCTGGGCGCCATCAAGGGCATCGGCGACGGGCCCATCAACGCCATCGTGGCGGCCCGCAAGTCGGGCGGCCCGTTCGCCAATCTCAACGATTTCGTCAAGCGCGTGGACCTGCGCCTGGTGAACCGCAAGGGGCTGGAATGCCTGATCAAGGTCGGCGCCCTGGATCGGTTTGGCGAACGCAGGCACCTGCTTGAGGCCATTGAGACGATGATGTCGGTGAGCCAGAAGGAATGGGCCGCGCGCGAAGTCGGGCAAATGTCCATGTTTGACCTGGTGGACGACGGGGCCCTGTCGGGCGTGGCCATTCTGGACACCGTCGGCAAGCCGCGCCCCGCCACTCAGAAAGAGCGCATCGCCTGGGAGCGCGAACTGACGGGCACGATCTTCACCGAGCACCCGCTGCAGACCATGCTGAACCAACTTGAGGGCCTGGAAGTAACGCCCTCCACGGCCGTTACCGCCGAACTCGTCGGCCAGCACGTAACGCTTCTGGGGAGCGTGGCCCTGGTGCGCACCACCAACACCCGCAAGGGCGAAGACATGGCCTTCGTCCAGTTGGACGACCTGTACGGCAGCATAGAGTTGGTGGTGTTCCCCAAGGTGTACCGCACGACCAAGGACTTGTGGACCCCCGATCGCATCCTGCTGGTGCGCGGCAAGGTGGACCTCCGAGACCAGAAACCGAAACTCATCTGCGACTGGGCCACCGAGGAGTTGTCCGTTCCGCGCGTGGCCCATGACGCCGCCCCCGATTACGCGGACGCGAACGGCTTCGTCTCCGATGGCGACAACGGCTACTGGGACGCGCCATTCCCCGACGAGCCGCTGCCCGTGAGCGAGGAGCCTGCGCCGCCTCCGCCGCCCGCACCCATGCCCGCGCCCGAGCCAGCGCCCGCGCCCCAACCGATGGGCGGCGCGCCTTCGCGTCGCATTCTGGTAACGCTGCGCATCGGCGGCGACCTTGAGGCCGAAAAGCGCCGCCTGAGCGAACTCTATCGGCTCTTCCTGAAATACCCTGGCCAGGATCGCTTCTGCGTGCGCCTGCAACGCGGCACCGGCGGCTGGGAACTGGATTTCCCCAACGCCACGACCGCCTGTTGCGAGGCGCTGCTCCAGGAACTTCGGCAACTTATCCCGCCCGACGCCCTGATCGTGCAGTCGGACTAGGCGCGTGGGGCAGAGGCCCGAAAGCCCACGAAACCAAGGGGGTGGAAGATGAAGAGAATCGGAGTACTCACGAGCGGCGGGGATGCCCCTGGGATGAACGCCTGCGTGCGGGCCGTCGTGCGCACCGCGTTGAGCGCAGGCCTGGAGGTGTACGGCATCCGCCGCGGCTACTCGGGGCTGATAGACGGCGACATGGAACCCTTGACCGCGCGCGATGTCGGCGGCATCATCCAGCGCGGGGGCACGTTCCTCCAGACCGCCCGCAGCGCCGAGTTCATGACCCTGGATGGGCGCAAGCAGGCCGTCCGCCGCCTGAACGACCGCCGCATAGACGGGCTTGTCATCATCGGCGGGAACGGTTCCCTGGCGGGCGCGTACGAGTTGCACAAGATGGGCGTGCCCGTTGTGGGCGTCCCTGGCAGCATTGACAACGACGTGCCCTTCACCGACATGTCCATCGGCGTGGACACCGCACTCAACACCATGGTGCATATCATTGACATGATCAAGGACACGGCGTCGTCGCATCAGCGCTGCTTTCTCGTCCAGGTCATGGGCCGCCATCACGGCTACCTGGCGCTCATCGGCGGCATCATCGGGGGCGCCGAGGTTACCATCATCCCCGAGAAGGAGATTCCCCTGGAAGAAATCGCCCGCGCCATAGACGAGGCCTACGTCCGCGGCAAGACCCACGCTATCATCGTGGTGGCCGAAGGGGCCAAGTTCGGCGCGCAGGAAATCGCCGACTATCTATGCAAGGTCTCGCCTGGGTTTGAGGTGCGGGTTACCGTCCTCGGGCACGTGCAGCGGGGCGGCTCGCCGTCGGCCTTTGACCGACTGCTGGCAACCCGCATGGGGATGCGGACCGTCCAGGCCATGCTGGCGGGGGAATTCGGCACCATGACCGCGCTTCGGGGGAATCGCATTGAACTGGTGCCGCTGGAGCAGGTCGTCCAGGGGACGCCGAGCCTGAACCTGGGCGACTACGATGTCGCGCAGATGCTGGCGCGGTGAGGGCGCGGCGCGGAAAACAAAGCGCCCACGTGCGTTCACGTGGGCGCTGTATCGGCGCGGGGGCTTCTATCCCAAATGCGGCTTGAGCCGCTCTACCAGTTTCTCCTTCGGCATGTAGCCCACGATGCGCTCCACAGGCTGCCCGCCCTTGAACAGGATCAGCGTGGGAATGCTCATGACCCCGAAGCGCGTGGCCACCGTCGGATTCTGATCCACATCCAGTTTGGTAACCTTCATTTTGCCGTCGTACTCTTGGGCCAGTTGCTCAATGATCGGGGCGATCATCTTGCAGGGGCCGCACCACGCCGCCCAGAAATCCGTCAGGGTGGGCAGCGGGGATTCCGCAACCTCCTTGTCAAAGTTGGCGTCGGTCAGGTGAATCACTTCTCCCATCAGTCATACCTCCATAAATGTTCGGCACTAGGCCAGTTTGAGGAACAACTCCACGATGCGGACGATCTTTTCCCTCGCCTCTTCGGTGTTGGGCGATTCCAGGCAACTGTCCATGTACTCGCGCACGATGGCGCGGCCCACGGCATCCAGCGCAGCCCGCACGGCCATCAGTTGGGTGAGGGTCGCGGCGCAATCGCGCCCCTCTTCCAGCATGCGTTGCAGGCCGCGAATCTGACCCTCAATCCGCCGCAGGCGGACGAGGGTAGAGGCTGTCGTTTCTACAGATTCCACGTCTTCGGCGTCTTGCATGGGCATACCCCCCGTGGGTAGGCTTATGCTACACCAACTCGCGCGATTTGTCAAACGCTGCGCGGATAGAGCCATCCACGAATAACATGAATCCACACGAATGGGGAATATAGCCCCGTAGGGCGGCTTTCCATAGCCGCCGCAGCCTGTGCAGACCCCAAGGGTCTCGGACACCCTTGGAATCTTTGCGCTCGTGGGGGCGCTTGACCTCACCTAACCCCTCCCACACCCTCCCCTTTCCTCTCCGCCGGCGGAGAGGAAAGGGGAGGGCCGGGGTGGGGATGGGTGAGGTAGAAGCTATCCACGAATAACACGAATCCGCACGAATGGCGAATGCAGACCCGTAGGGCGGCTTTCCATAGCCGCCGGACAGGTGCGACGCACTTCCAAAAGTGCGTCGCATCTTGGATCGGCGCAGTTTACATTACGGCCCCCCTGTGTTATCATAGCGTCGCTTGCTTCATCGCCATCCCGCGAAGGAGGCAAACGCATGAAGGCAGTGGTTATGGCTGGCGGAGAGGGGTCGCGGTTGCGGCCGCTTACCCTGGGGCGGCCCAAGCCGATGGTGCCCCTGGTCAACAAGCCTGTCATCGGGCACATCTTGTCGCTCCTGAAGCAACACGGCATCACCGAGGTCGTGGTAACCGTGCAATACATGGCCGACATGATCCAACGCTACTTCGGCGATGGCCACGGCATGGGCATGCGGCTCTACTACTCCGTGGAGGACACCCCCCTGGGGACGGCGGGCAGCGTGAAGAACGCCCAGGCCTTCCTGGACGAGCCGTTCATTGTCATCAGCGGCGACGCCCTCACGGATATTGACCTGGGGAAAGTGATCGCCTTCCACCAGCAGAAACGCGCCAAGATCACCATCACCCTGTTCCACGTGCCCGACCCGCTGGAATACGGCGTCGTCATCACCGACGCCAACGGGCGCATCCAGCGCTTCTTGGAGAAGCCCGGCTGGAGCGAGGTCATCTCCGACACGGTCAACACCGGCATCTACGTGATAGAGCCGGAAGTCCTGGACTATTTTGAGGCCAACAAGGTCTTTGACTTCAGCCAGAATCTGTTCCCCCTGATGATGGAGAAAGGCGACCCCCTGTACGGATACGTGGCCGACGGCTACTGGTGCGATGTGGGCAACCTGCAGGAGTACCTGCGCGCCAGCGGCGACATCCTGGAGGGCAGGGTGAAGGTGGGGTCGCTTGGGACGGAGGTTCGGCCCGGCGTGTGGGTAGAGGAGGACGTGGACATTTCGCCCGCCGCGGAACTGGAGGGGCCTATCTTCCTGGGGAGCGGGGTGCGCATTCGTGCGGGCGCGCATATCGTCGGGCCGGTGGCGATCAAAGACAACACCATCGTGGACGCCCGCGCCCACGTGGAGCGCAGCGTCATCTGGGCCAACTCGTACATCGGCGAGGCCGCCGACGTGCGCGGTTGCATCGTCGGCAGCCAGTGCAACGTCAAGAGCCAGGCCGTGATCTTTGAGGGCGCGGTCATCGGCGACGCGACCACCATCGGCCAGCAGGCTGTGATCCACCCCAACGTGAAGATTTGGCCCGGCAAGGAGATTGAGGCGGGCGCCATTGTCCGCGCCAGCATCATCTGGGGCGCGCAGGGGCGCAAGGTGCTGTTTGGCCGATACGGCGTGTCGGGGCTGGTCAACGTGGACCTCACGCCCGAGTTTGCGGCCAAACTGGGCGCGGCCTACGGCGCTACCCTGCCGCGCGGCGCCACCGTAACCATCAACCGCGACGCCCACCGCAGCGCCCGCATGATCAAGCGGGCCATGATCTCGGGCCTGCCGTCTTCGGGCGTGAACGTGCTGGACCTGCGCACGGTGCCCATCCCCGTCGCCCGGTACTACACCCGCGTTACCGGCGCTGCGGGCGGGATCCACGTCCGCGTCTCCCCCTTTGACTCGCGCATCGTGGACATCCGCATCATGGACGCCGAAGGCCGCAACCTGGGCAAGGAGGAAGAACGCAAGATAGAGCGCGTGTTCTTCCGCGAGGACTTTCGCCGCGTACACAGCGACGAAATCGGCACCATCCAGTACGCCGCCAACGTCGTGGAATTGTACGCGGAAGGGTTCAAGAACTCCCTGAACCTGGAGGCCATCCGCCGGCGGAAGTTTCACGTAGTGCTGGACTACGCCAATTCGCCCGCGGCCCTGGTGCTCCCCGAACTGCTCAACGACCTGAATTGCTCGGTCGTTGGACTCAACGAGCGCGTGGACGAGTCCAGGGTTTCCGTAACGGAAGAGGCGCTGGCGCAAAGCCTGACCCAACTCGCCAGCATCTGCCAGGTGCTGGGAGCGGATTTCGGCATTCGCCTGGACGCCGGCAGCGAGATGGTCTATGCCGTGGACGACAAGGGGCGCATCGTGCACCCCATTACCCTGTCGGCCGCCCTCGCCGACCTGGCGTTGGCTGCCCAGGGGCCGGGGGGCACGCTGGTCCTGCCCGTGTCGGCGCCCACCCTGTTTGACGAGATCGCCCGCAAACGCGGCGGCAAGATCGTCCGCACCAAACTGGACCTGCATTCGCTCACCCAAGAGGCGGCCACCCAGAAGGCCACGCTGGCGCTGGACGGCCGCGGCAGTTTCGTCTTCCCCGACTTCCAGAGCATGGCCGACGGCATGATGACCGTCGCGCGGCTCATGGAGTGGCTGGAAGCAGGGCAAACTCGCCTCTCGCAGGTCATCGCGAGCCTGCCCGAATGGCATCTGGCCGGCAAGGACGTGCCCTGCTCCTGGGAGGTCAAGGGAACCGTCATGCGGCGGCTTCACGAGCAGCACAAGGGCCAGCGCACCGAGGCCGTTGACGGGCTGAAAATCTGGCTGTCGGACCGCCGATGGGTGGTCGTGCTGCCGGATCCCGACCGCCCCATGTTCCACGTGCACGCGGAGGCCGAGTCCGACGCCGTGGCCGAAGAACTGGCCGAACGCTACGCCCGCATCGTGGAGAGCCTGAAAGGATAGTATGCGCCCTGTTCTGTGGAAAATCGGGAACATCACACTTCTGTCGTACACCGTCTTCCTGGATTTGGCCGTGTTGGCGGGGCTGTGGGTGGCGTACCGGCTGGCGCGGCGCTATCGCCTGCCACACGACACCGTGCTGGACGCGGCCCTGTGGGGCATTGTGGCGGGCATGATCGGCGCGCGCATCCACTTCGTGCTGGCGAACTGGGACTACTACGCCGTGAGGACGGGCGAAATCCTGCGGTTCTGGAAGGGCGGCATGGCGTTCGGGGGCGGGCTGCTGGCGGGGCTGGTCGCGTGCTGGGTCGTCGCCAGGGCGCGCCGCGTGAGCCTCTGGGATCTGCTGGATCCGCTGGCCCCGGCGCTGGCCATCGGCTCGGCCCTGGCGTGGGTGGGCAATCTGCTGGCGGGCAGCGCCTACGGCAGGCCCGGCCGCGGGCTGGGCTACCTGTTCCTGCCCGACATCTACGGGTACGTGGAGTATCGCTTCGCCACCCAGGCGGCCGCCGCCATCGTGTACGCGCTGATGTTCGCGTGCCTGTGGTACCTGCTGCACCGCCGACCCTGGCCCGGCGTCCCCTTCGCCGCCTACCTGGCGCTCACCGGCGCGACCCAATTCGCCCTGGAGTTCACTCGGGGCGACGACACGCTCATCCTCGGCGGGCTGCGGCTGGCCCAGTGGCTGGATGCCGCCGCAGTCCTCGCTGGCGTGGCGCTGCTCGTCGCCTTCCGCCGCCGTGCGCCCCTCGCGCACGAGGCGACATCGGCTCAGGAGGTCTCCGTTGGATAGCCAATTCACCGTCGGCCTGGCCCAGACCTTCCCCCGCCTGGGGGATGTGGAGGCGAACCTTCAGCGCCACCTGGAACTGGCGCGAGAGGCCCAGGGCCTGGGCGTGGATCTGCTGATCTTCCCCGAACTGTCGCTCACGGGCTACACCCTGCGCGAACTGGTGCCTCACGTCGCGATCCGCCCTTCGCCCGAGCATCCGATGTGGAAGCCGCTGCTGGAAGCCAGCGCGAGCATGGCATTGGTCGTCGGCTTCGTGGAGGAGGACGCGCGCCATCGGTTTTTCGCGTCCTCCGCGTTCCTGGACGGTGGGCGGGTCGTCCACGTCCACCGCAAGGTGTACCTGCCCACGTATGGCCTGTTTGAGGAGGGGCGCTACCTGTGCGCGGGCGACGGGTTCCGCGCCTTTGACACGCGATTCGGGCGCTGCGGCATCGCCATCTGCGAGGACGCCTGGCACATCAGCACGCCGTACCTCCTGTGGATGGACGGAGCCGACTATCTCATCTTCTGCTCGGCGTCGCCCGCCTACGGCGTGGGGACGGAGCAGGAAGGCGCCACCGCCAACGCGGCCACCGTAACCCAGTTCACCAAGACCTACGCGACGCTGCTGACCTCCTATGCCTTCCACGTGAATCGGGTCGGCGTGGAGGAGGGCATCTCGTTCTGGGGCGGCAGCCTGGCCGTCTCGCCGCGCGGTCAGGTCATCGCCCACGCGCCCTACTTTGAGCAGGCGCTCGTTCCGCTGGAGGTGGATCCTGGGCTGCTGCGTGCCGCCCGCCAGCGGCTCCCGCTCCTGCGCGACGAGAAGCCCCTCACGGTGCTGCACGAACTGTCGCGCATCCTGTCCGAGGAGCGCCGCCATGACGAACGTTGACGCCTTGTTGCAGCAAGACATCCCCCTGGTGCGGCGGCTGTTGGTCAGCGCCATCCGCACCGAACTGGGGCGTTTCGGCTTCAAGAAGGGCGTGCTGGGGCTATCGGGCGGGGTGGATTCCTCGCTGGCGGCCTTTCTCGCCGCCGAGGCGCTGGGCCCCGAGAACGTGCGGGCGGTGCTCATGCCCTACCGCACCAGCGCGCCCGACTCGGCCGCCGACGCCATGGAGGTCATTCGGCTCCTGGGCCTGAATCACGTTACCATAGACATCACGGGCATGGTGGAGCCGCTCTTCGCGCAGGTGCCGAACATGAGCCAGCGTCGGCGCGGCAACGTCATGGCGCGGGCGCGGATGATCGTCCTCTACGACCAGTCGGAGGAATGGGGCGGGCTGGTCATCGGCACCAGCAACAAGACCGAACTCCTGCTGGGATACGGCACGCTGTTCGGCGATATGGCGTCGGCCGTCAACCCGCTGGGCGACCTGTACAAGACGCAGGTGCGGCAACTGGCGCGCGCTGTCGGCGTGCCCGAACGCATCATCGCCAAGCCGCCCTCGGCCGACCTGTGGCCTGGGCAAACGGACGAGGGGGAAATGGGCCTGACCTACGCCGAGGTGGACAAGGTGCTGTACCTGCTGGTGGATGAGCGCCGCACCCTGGCCGAGGTGGTGGGCATGGGATTCTCGGAGGCGTTCGTGCGGCAGGTGTGGCGCATGGTGCAGCGCAATCAGTACAAGCGGTGCCCGCCCACCATCGCGAAGGTGAGCGGCCGCACCCTGGATTGGGAGTTCCGCATGCCGCGCGACTGGGGCACGTAGGGCCAGACGCCCGCGCGATGGCCCGATGAGCGCCAGCATGAAACGCATTGAGTGTAGGGCAGGTTTCCATACCTGCCCCCTGTCTCCGGCGGCTATGGAAAGCCGCCCTACGTGTTTTGGCGTTGTGCCGCCAACCCATTGCGAGCGCAGGTGCAGGTTTCCGTACCTGCCCCCATCTCTCACGAGCACACGGACACGACCCGCATGTGCTGACAAACTCGGTTCCAGAGTCGGTTGGCCGCGCCACGGGCCAAGGTGCGACGCACTTCCGAAAGTGCGTCGCACCTTGCTCGCCAGCACAATGCGCAGCCGAATCTGCTCACAATGCTCACGAAACCCCTTGACTTTCGCGCGAAAGTGTCGTATGCTGTACTTGAAGAGCAAGCCCACACATGACATGGTGCGCGAGAGAACTCGCGTTGCGCGTGCGGCGATTCTGGCGGATAACAAGAGCCGGTGGGCGTGTTCTACGGGACTTTTCCGTATAACAAATTGCCGCATGATACATAGGTCAGCCGACCGCTTCGCGCTCGGCTGAACGGCGCGGCGGCTTCGCCGCTTGTCGGCCTGGCTCGCTGCGCTCGCGGGGGCCGAACAAGCGGCTGGAGATGACTCTGGCGTCGGCGCTGGGGCAAACCCTCTTCATCCGCGCCTGCGGCTATGTCGCCACGGAGGGGTGGGCAGGATCGAGCCATTCGGTGGGGGAATCGGTGCGCAACGTCTACCGCACCCAGACAGCGAGAATCTACCTGCCGGTGGTGCTATTGAATCTCGCTACTCCAATAGAACACTCGCATCTGCAGTTCGGCCCGTCAGAACAGGGGGCCGCTAGACGTAGGGCAAATTGCCAATTTGCCCTACGATGGCCGCCGAGAGAGCAGCGCCAACCGAATGTGCGACCTCCCGATGGGCCTCCTGGCGCTATGTTACCACATCGTGCGTTCTTATGAAAAAGCGAGCGTGAGTAA
>DAOTVT010000088.1:0-1813 GCA_034436295.1 Anaerolineae bacterium
GCCCCGCAAACACCTCGCGCCCATCTTCCCGCAACACGCCCGCTTCCACCGCCTGCGCCCTCCCAATGCCCTCGCGGTTCAGGTGCGCTTCCAGGTCGTTCCCAACGGCCAGCCCGACCCAAAACTCGCGCAACGTCTCCGGCTCAAGTCCCCGAAGATGAGGCCCTTCAAGAACAGATGGCATCGCCATCCATCGCGCATGGTACCACTGGGCCGTCAGCCCAAGAATCCGGTCTCGCAATGTCCGCTCCCCACCCGCGCTCTCCCAGACCCATGCGACGCCCGCACGCTCCGCAAGCCACCGCAGGCTCGCCTTGAATTGGTCGGGGTCCCGAGGGCGAAATGCCGCGCCGTGCCGCACATACGACACCAGGTCAATCACGTCCCCGCCCACGCCATCGGCGTAGTGATACCACGACTCCGTGTGCGGATACACGGTGAGGGCAGGCGTCGCCTCGCCACGCGTGCTCCCCACCCACGTGCGCCCGACCCTCCGCAACCCAGGGATCAACTCCTGCGCTACCTCCACGATGGGCGACCGCCCTATCACGTCGTCTTTCAAATCCATCGCTCCCCTCCGCGAGACTGAACACGCTGCACCTACTGAATGGACACGGGAGTCCGACCCTCCTCCCCCGTGAAGATGGCTTCAGGCACCCCCAGCACCTCTTCCGCTCGCTGGATGAACTCATCCGTCACAGGAAGTTCGCCCCGCAGGATCGCGCTGAACCGATGGTAGGGGTACCCCATCAGCCCAGACACCAGCCGCGGCTCCAGCCCACTGGCACGCACCAGCGCCCGAAACAATTCCATCGTGTGAGGCCCCTCTTCAACGCCCAATCCCATCCTCCTTTCCGTTCGGTAGGAACGGTCACCCTTCATCCAAGCCACAGTTCCTACCCAAAAAGCACCGAGGGGCCTCATCGGCCCCTCGGTAGGTATTCCCCCTCGTCGCATCCCTCTGGCTCAGGCAGGCCCAGCCACGCCCGAATCATCCTCCGCAGCAGTTCTCCGGCGGAAACGTCGTTCTCAGCCGCCTTGATCCGCAATACCCGCAGTTCTTCCTGGCTGATGGCAAAGGTAAACCGGCGGTACTTCCTGCCCTTCCGCTGATTGGTTCCCATCACGTCGCCTCCTCACCGAAAAGTGTGCGGAGAGAAACCCTTCCACGCGCCTATCATAGCACATCCGTTCTATGCTGTCAAGTCCCTCGCGCCGAACTTGGCCCCCGGCACACCCCGAAGGTCGCCAATACCCTCGGACGGCCTGCCCCTTCTGTCGTCGCAACTATGCGAAACTCACTATTGACAGAACACAAGTTCTGTGGTATGATAAGAGCGCAACAGGGGTCCCACCTGAAGTGGCGCTTGACACTCGGAGTCCCAAAACGTGAAACGGGCTGCGCCGGTGCTCGCAACACCAACGCAGCCCTGACCACCACGCTGAAGCGGGCAGCGCGGCGGCTAACAGGAATTGTATCACAGATTCTCTCGCGGGTGCAATTCCGGCGGCGGCCAACAGCGGAACGCTCAGCGGTTGGCCGTCTGCTTTTTCAGGCAACGAGGAGGAAGGACATGAAACGAATTCTGTCGCTGAAGGCCTTCGTGGTTGTTTCCCTGCTCCTGTTTCTGGCCACCAGTTACGAGAACACCCGCCTCCTGGCCATGAACTTCCACGGCACCAACCCCCTGCTCCCATGGGCCTATGCCGGCGCCGTGGAACTGGGCGTGATCGGACTCTCCATCGGCATCATCATCCGACGCAGAAACCACCGGCCGGCGCGCGGATATGCGGCCGTCCTCCTGGGAGTTCT
>DAOTVT010000089.1:0-2017 GCA_034436295.1 Anaerolineae bacterium
TTGCAATGTGGTATCATTCATTTCGGGGTGCCTCCTTCGTGTGGTGGTTTCGTATAACTCTACTTTACACCAAGGGGCACCCCATTTTCAAGTCCTCCCTCAAAAAGGCCAAACTCCAGGGGCGACCCGCAGGTCGCCCCCACGGGCAAATCCGCGCCCCCGGGGCTTCGCACGTTCAGCCCGATACTTCAGCGTCGGGCGGGTATGCGCACATCGGGACACGGCAACGAAAAACGAAGAAAAAACGAGAAAACGCGCGTTCTCATCCGTCTTGGCACGAAATCTTTACGCGAATGTGCTCTGTGATTCTCCTCATCCCGCGAATCGCTTTCCACATCCTTGCTTTTTGGCCCTGGTTTGTGTATACGCTAGGTAGGCTGACACGGCTGTAGGGCCATGAAGAAGGAGACGGTTATGGTTTTGGAATGGGAATGCATGGAATGCGGCTACATTGAAGAAGGCTCTCGCCCGCCTGCGCGGTGTCCTGAATGCGGCGCGCCGCGGCACCGCTTCCAGCGGCTAGACATCCTGGACGAGGAAGAGGAAGACGAAGCCCTGGACCTCCTGGATGACTACGACCTGGAGGAAGACGAGGAAGACGAAGACCTCTGGGACGAGGATGAGGACGAGGACTTCTTTGACGACGAGGACGAGGATTTCTAGCCCCTCGCGCGTATCCCAACGCGCCCGACCCGAGTCGGGCGCGTTTTTGTTTTCGGCCCCGCTTGTGCTATACTTCGCGCCATGAACGAACCCGAGGTAATCCAACGCATTCTGGAACAAACCAAGACCATTGCCGTCGTGGGCCTCTCGCCCAATCCCGACAAGACCAGCCACCACGTGGCGGCCTTCCTCCAGTCCAAGGGCTACCGTATCATCCCGGTAAACCCCACCGTGGAGGGTGAGATTCTGGGCGAGAAGGCGTACCCCAGCCTCCAGGCCATCCCGGAGCCGTTTGACGTGGTGGATGTCTTCCGGCGGGCCGAGGACGTGCCGGCGGTAGTTGATGATGCCATCGCCGCGGGCGCGAGAGTCCTGTGGATACAACTGGGCATCGTCAACGAAGAGGCCGCGGCCCGCGCCGAGGCCGCCGGCATGACGGTAGTCATGGACCGCTGCATGATGGCGGAGTACAAGAAGCGCTGGGGGGCATAGGATTGGTAGAGAAGTCAGCGCTCATCCTGCGCACGTTGCTGCTCGCCTGGGCCTTGCCGTTGGCGCTGGTGCTCTTTGCCGCCGCTCAGTTGCGGGCCTCGCCGGCGGCGCCTGCCTTCCTGCCCACCCGCGTGTGGCCCACTGCGACGCCAACCCCCACCGCGACCCATACGCCGACGCGCACCCCATCGCCCACGCCGACGCCAACGCCCACCCCCACGCCGACAGCCACGCCGACGCCGCGCCCGCCGACTCCCACGCCTGTCGTGTACAAAGGCCCCGACGCGGCCGCGCTCGCGCTGGTAACCAAGACGCAGGGCCTTCCGCCGGACTACGCGCCCACCGACTTGATCTCCCTCAACGATTTGGGCATCCCGACCTACAACAACGACCGGGAGGAACTTCGCTTCCAGGCCGCCATGGACCTGGCCGAGATGTTCGCCGTGGCCGAACGCGACGGCATTCACCTCCTCGTCCGCTCGGCCTACCGCTCCTATGCAGTGCAGGCCGCCACGTTCGCGCAGTTTGTGGAGGAAGAGATGCGCCGTGCCGAAGCCGCGGGCCAGCCCATCTCCCGCGAGGAGGCCGAGGCCCGCGCCAACGAGTACTCGGCCCGCCCAGGCTTCTCGCAGCACCAGTTGGGCACCACGGTGGACGTTACCAGCGCCGACGCCACCGACCTGGTCCCCGATTTCGGCCAGACGCCCGCCGGCCGTTGGCTCCACGACAACGCCCACAAATTTGGCTTCGTCTTCTCCTACCCCCAGGGCAAGGAGCGCCTCACCGGATACATCTACGAACCCTGGCATCTTCGCTGGATCGGCCGCGGCCACGCCGAGATGCTCCACGCGCTGGACTACCT
>DAOTVT010000090.1:0-24538 GCA_034436295.1 Anaerolineae bacterium
GCGGCGGGGAGCGGGTAACCCCTCACACCCCCCTGGCCGCGCGGGCGGGCATTGTTCCCTCTCCCGCTGGGAGAGGGCTAGGGTGAGGGGCGCTTGGATCGCGAAGGACACGAAACGGCGCGAAAGGCGCGAAAAATCGGGGCGGCGCATGCCGCGCGGGGCTGAACCCCCGCGCTGACGGAGCAAAGCCCCTCCGGGGCTGGGCCGGCGCGTGCGTCGTTCCCTCTCCCGCTGGGAGAGGGTTAGGGTGAGGGGCGTCGCCCGCGGGTCGCCCCTATGCCAGGCCCAACACCCTTCGTGTGGATTCGTGTGATTCGTGGATGACGCCAGCGCGCGACGGCCAATTTGACAAATCGGCCCCTCCCGCATACGGTAGGCCATCACGGATACCACGGAGGAGCGCGCCATGTCCCTTGACAGCACACCCGCTCACCAGCACCATCACGCTCGCATCACTGCGAAGGTCGCAGTCGCCACGGACGACGGCCTCACCGTCCGCGAGACGTTCGCCGGCGCCGCCTACTACGCCGTCCTCACCGTCCACGAGAGCGACATCATCCACAGCGAACTGCGCGAGGCCCCGCCCCTCGGCCACGCCGCAGACCTGGACCGCGCCATCGGCGTGCTGCGCGACTGCCAGGTGGCGCTGGCCCGAAGCATGGACGACGACACGCGCAGCGCCCTCCAGCGCGCCGGGATTCAGCCATTCGCCACGCCCGTGGACCTGGTGGAAGACGCCGTGGACCGCTTCGTGCTGGACACCCTGGCCGAAATGGGGCGCTAGAGCGGAAGCGAGCCGCGGCGCGCCCGACACACCCGCATATCTGCACGGGACAATGCGGCCAGAAAGAGGCGGAGGGGTTGCTGCCTGCTCAGCAACCCCTCCTGTTTTTGCGCGTTGTTCCGGAGCCGTAGCCCCTTCCCCTCAACGCGCCTCCTAGGGGAGGACCAGTAGTTGTCCGACGTAGATCACCCATGGGGCGGTGATGCCATTGGCAGCCGCCAGGGCCTCCACCGTAGTCCCGTGCCGCCACGCGATGGAGTAGAGCGTGTCGCCAGGGAGCACCGTGTAGACGCGCCCGGGCCGCGGCTGCGCCTGTGGCAGCAGGAGCCGCTGGCCGGGGTAAATCCACCACGGGTTGGTGATGCGGTTCAGCAGCATGAGCGTCTGCACCGTCGTGCCATGCCGCAGGGCGATGGACGTGAGCGTGTCGCCGGGCTGCACCACGTAGATGCGACTCTCGGTCTCGCCGCCCGCAGGGATGAGCAGGCTCTGCCCCACGTAGATGAACCAGGGGTTGGCGATGCGGTTGAGCCGCGCCAGTTCCGCAACGGTCGTGCCATAGCGCCACGCGATGGAGAACAGCGTGTCGCCCCGCTGCACGATATAAACCTGGGTTTCCGCGGGCGGCTGCGGCTGGCCTTCCGGCACCACCAGCACCTGGCCCACGTAGATGAAGGACGGATCGGCCAGCCCGTTCAGCGCCACCAGCACGTCCACCGTCGTCCCGTAGCGCAGCGCGATGGAGTAGAGCGTGTCGCCGGGCTGCACGGTGTAGCGCCCCAAGGGCAGCGGCGTCGCCGTCGGGAGCGGCGTGGCCGTGGGCAGCGGCGCCGATGTGGGCCATGGCGTCGGGCTTGGGCTGGGCACGGGCGACGTGGGCCATGCCGTCGGGCTGGGCAGCGGCGTCGCCGAAGGCCACGGCGAACCGGTGGGCGCGGGCGTCGGCGTCCAGACCGGCATCGTGGGCCACGGCGTGGCCGACGGAGTCGCCGTCGCGCCGGGCACCGTGGGCAGCGGCGTGGCCGTCCACGTGGGCATCGGCGAGGGCGACGGGGACTGCGGCGTCTGCGTGGGCGCGGCCGTAGGATACCCCGTCGGCGTGGCCGAAGGGTAGGCTGTCGGCGTGCGGGTTGGCGTGGCCGAAGGCAGCCCCGTCGGCGTGCGCGTCGGCGTGGCCGATGCCGCGGGCGTGAACGTGGCCGTAGGCGTCCACGTCGCGGTGGGCGTGGCCGTCGGCGGCACGGTCGGCGTCGCCGTCGGCGTGGGCGTCGGCGTCGGCACCCAGGGCGGCGTATACCAGGGCAGCGGCGTAGGCGTGTTGGTCGCCGTCGCCGTGGGCGTGCGCGTCGGCGTATGGGTCGGCGTGGGCGTCGGCGTGCCGGTCGCGCTGGCGGTCGGCGTCGGCGTATAGGTGGGCCACCACGGCGGCAGTTTGGTGCTCGTGGCCGTCGGCAGCGGCCTGGGCGTCTCGGTCGGCTCGGATGTCGGGCGCGCCACGGGCGTCTGCGTGGTCTCGGGCGCGGGCGTGGGCGTCGGCGTCGCCGTCGGCGTGGCCGTAGGCGTATGGCCGGGCGCGGGCGTGTCGGTCGGCGCAGGCGTGAATGTGGGCGTGGGGGTCCACGTGGCGGTAGGCGTCGGCGTGGCCGTCGGCGTGTCGGTAGGCGTCGGCGTATGCGTCGCCGTGGGCGTGTTCGTAGCCGTAGGCGTCCACGTCGCGGTCGGCGTCGGCGTGTCGGTAGGCGTGGGCGTCCACGTGGCTGTAGGCGTCGCCGTCGGTGTATCCGTGGCCGTCGGCGCGGGCGTGGCCGTATGGGTCGGCGTCGCCGTCGGGGTCTCCGTCGGCGTGAGCGTCGGCGTCGCCGTGGGCGTCCGCGTGGCCGTGGGCGTGCGCGTCGGCGTCGCCGTCGGCGTGTCGGTCGGCGCGGGCGTGAACGTGGCCGTCGCCGCGCGCGTCGGCGATGGCGTGAGGGTGGGCGTAGCCGTCGGCGTCGCCGTGGCGGTCGGCGTCGGCGTGGGCGTGGGCAACGTGTACTTCAGCACCAGGCGCGGGCGCACATCCGGCACCGCGTGGTTGGCCGACGCAAACTGGTACTCCACCGATACGCTCCCCGCCCCCTTCAGCACGAATCCCCTGTTGGCCGACGGATTCTGGAGCCACTCCTGCACCGCGTCGGTAACGTTGAACGTGTACCACGCGCCGGCGTCGCTCAGGGTGCGAGAATCCAGCGGGGTGCCCGTGCGGTCGTCGGGGATGCCGTTGGCGCCCGGCGCGGCCCAGGCCAACTGGTTCGTCGCGCGAAGCCAGGTCGCGGCGTCGTCGCTCCACTCCTTGTTCACCTTGTAGAGCGTAACGGTCATCGGATTGGGGTTGCTGCGGTTCTCCACATACAGTTCCAGCGAAGCCGACTCCAGCCGCGCCCCCGGCGGCAGGTCTATGGCGTGGAACGTGATCAGCGAAGCACGCACATCGCCCTGGCGCACGGCGATTCGGCTGGCCGTGCCGTTCGTCTTGTTCTCGTCCCAGGCGTCAATAAGCGTGTCCTCAGTTCCGATGTATCCGTTCACACCTTCCTGCAAAATTTTTACGGCCTGGTTGGGCGCCAGCGTCGGCGTGGGCGGCGGAGGCTGCGGTGCCCCCGGCGCTGTGGCGGTGGGCTGCGCCGTGGGCGTGCGGGTGGGCCACGGCGTGGGCGTAGGCTCGAACCCCGTCCACGAGCCAGCCACGTCCAGGAAGTGGATGGTCTCGTCGCCATCGCCGTTGTTCCAGATGCGCAAATCAGCCATCCCCGGCAACTGATCGTTGAAGTAGGCGTCGGTGATGATCCAGTCTTTCTGCACCCACATGTTGGTGCCGCGCTTCTGGATTTCCAGCGTCTTGACGCCGCCCTGGGCATCGGGATATTGCAGCGACAGTTTGTCCGTGCCCTTGTCCAGGTACACGAGGGAAATCTTGTAGGTCAGGCCGCCCTGCGGAGGCAGGTTGGCGAAGGGCCAGCCGTTGTCTATGTCAAACGTCATGTAGGTGTTGCCGCTGGCCTGGTCGGTGCGTCGGGCCGTGTAGGAAGGCGAGGTCTGGCGCAGCATGTCCTCGGTGCGCGGGTTGGTGAAGTACTGACTGCGCGCAGGCGACGGCAGGTCTACGTTCTTGACGGCAACGGTGCGGCTCTGGGGCGCGGTCTCCAACCGATACAGGTAGAACATGTAGTCGCCGTAGAGGCCCGACGTCCAGCAGCCGGTGGCCTCCTTGCGGGTCGTGTCCTGCGCCTCGCGTAGGGCAATCCAAACGCTCGGCGTGGTCTCCACATTCTTGCCCAGATGCGTATTCACGAAGTTGGAGAAGCCAGGGACAGCGGCGAATACGCCAAGCACGTCCGAGTGGATGTCCATGAAGTCCAACTTGTGCGACATGGCCGCCAGGAACATCCAGTACGCGCCCGCTGGCCCAGGCATGATGTGCATGCCGCCCGCCGTCTCGCCCGCGCGGGGCAATAAGGGCCTGCGCAGCCAGATGACGGACTCGCCCGTGCGCTCGGCGTTGCTCTTGTAGGTGAGCGCGCCCGAGTTGGGCTGCCAGATGTTGGTCTTCAGGCCCACGGGCGGGTTCAGCGTCGCGCCAAAGTCCACATTGTAGGGCAGGCCCGCCAGGTAGATGGGCTTGTTGGGGAACGCCTCGCGGTGCCACTTCTCGGCATCCAGGAGCAGTTTCTCAAACTCATCCTGCGTAACCTGCTTGAGCAATTCCCCCTCATAGTCGCACCCACCCATGTTCTTGGTGGCCACCGCCTCGCCGTCAAAGCCGATGCCGATGACCACGCCGGCCAGGCGCGGGTCGTTCCCGAACTCCTGCCCCAGGGCGTAGATCAGTTTCCGGTATTCCTCCTGCCAGACGGGGTCGTCATACTTGGGAGCCACCTGGGACTTGGCGCACCCCGCCGGTTGCAGGATGTAACTCCCGCCGATGAGTCTTTTCACCCGCTCGGGCGTGAAATCAATCACCGTACCGTCCAGTTGAGCGCCGTAGAAATACACGTGCAGGATCACCGGCTTGGAAATCTGCTGCCCGTCCGGGAGCGTGATCTTCATCTGCGACGCCTTGTCCAGGTAAGCGCGCAGGCTGCTGAAGTCGCCATCAATGGCGTCCCATGTTACGATGTTCATGGAGCCGAAGGGGCCGTATTCAGGCATGTCGTTGGGGTTCACGTTGCGCCAGTCGTACATCCAGTACACGATGGCGGGCGGCTTGGGGACGTTGCGCGGGGGCGAGGCCACCCACACCACGCGGTTGGCCGCCGAGCCGTCGTACTTGGCGCCGGCGAATTGCGCCACGTCGCCCGTGAACACGGCGGTAATCGTGTTGTTGCCATGCTCCGCGCCCGAGGCGCTCAGCGTCGCCTGCGCGTAGCCGTCGGCGTCGGTGGAGGCGCTCTTCTGATCGTAGAAGCCCGAGAAGTAGATGGTGCGGCCGGCGGGCAGGGGCTTCCCCTGAGTGTCCAGCAGGCGGGCGCGCACGGTAACCGAATCGCCCCGCGACACCTGGCTGGGCAGCGAGACGATCTCCATCCGCGTGGGGATGGCGTCGGCGCCGCCCCCGACCATGAACATGCCCGTGGCGCGGCTGCCCGTGTACTGGGCGTCGCCCTGGAAGTAGGCCACCGCCTGATAACTGGTGGCCGTGTTGCGGAACCCGCCGGAGCCGCAGAACCCGCTGCGCAGAAGGTCGTTGACGATGGGCATCTCGTACACGGCGCGGCCCTGCGCGTCGGTGCGGGTGTAGTAGGCGTAGTTCCACTCGTCGTTGTACGTGAAGGCGATCTTCCGCCCGCCCAGCGGGTTCCCGTTCACGTCGGTCAGGATGGCCTCCATGCGCAGGGTAGAGGTTCCGATGCGCATGGACTCATTGGGCGACAGATTGAGGGTCAGGCGCGACTCCTGCCGCACCACGTGGGGCACCACCGTCTCGCCAGTCGCCGGTTGCTGCTGCCGCCTAGGGGCCAGCGCCCCCTTGAGCGCCAGGAACAGCGCCGCGCCGAACAAGAGCACGATGGCCGCGATGAGCAGGATTCGCAGCCAGGTGTTCCGCTTTTCGGCTTTCAGATCAATCCAGCCGTCTTCCTTTCGGCGTCCCATGATAGATCCTCCCCTTTACGTCAGGCCATCGGCTTTCGCAGGAACCGATGGCGCTTGCAGGCACCAATCGGCATGCAAATTCCATGCCACATGCCGCACTTGATAAGTGCGAAGGCAAGGGGAGCGACCGCTATCAAAAACAAAGCCTGGGGTGCGCCCCAGGCTTCCGCGCAAGCCCATGGAAGCCGCCTACCGGTAGGGTTTGTCCGTCAGCCCCGTCTCGCACGTCAGGTCGTCTATGCGGCACACGACCCGCGCCGGGTTGCCATAGGCCACGGAACGCGCCGGAATATCCTTCGTAACCACGCTGCCCGCGCCGATGAGGGCAAACTCGCCGATCTCCACGTACGGCAGGAGCGTTACATTCCCGCCCACCTGCGACCCGCGCCGTATGGTGGGGCCCTTCATGCACCGCTTGGACTCGGGGCAGCCCGGATGGATGTCGTTGGTGATGATGACGCCCGGCGCCAGGAAGACGTCGTCTTCTATCACCGTGAACTGGGCCACATAGACGCCCGTGTGGATTTTCACCCGATGCCCGATGACGCAGCCGTAATCCACCACCGAGTTGCTCCAGATGGACACATGGTCGCCGATGCGGTTCTCCTCGCGCACGACGACGTTGTGGCCCGTCTGGAAGTCGGCGCCGATGACCGAGCCTTCGTACAGCACGGTGCCCGAGCGCAGCCGCGCGCCAGGCCCCACCACCAGGCGACGGTCGGGGATGTCGCGGCCCGTGGGGTAGCCCAGGAGCACGCCCTCGTCAATCTCCTGTGGCGCGCCCAGTTGCACCAACGCCGACAGAATCCTGGCGCCGCTCACAGCCGCACCCGCTCCCTCATGCCGCCGTTGAGCAGCGACCGCGTGGCCGCCTCCAGGATGCGCACTACCTCAAGCCCATCGCGGCCGTCGCTCCGAGGGCGCTCGCCCGTGCGGACGCAGTGCAGGAAGTGCTCGCACTCCACGCGCAGCGGCTCCACGTTGGGGATGGCAGGCGTGGTGATGTCGCCGTAGCGGTAGGAAAGGTGAAACTCCTCCAGCGTGTCGCTGTACGGCGGGACGTCTACGCCTTTGTCGTAAATCTTGATCTTCTCGGTGGGCTCCACATCGTCGTACACCACCATCTTCTTGCTGCCCACGACGGTGATGCGGCGAATCTTGCACGGGTCTAGCCACGAGACCCGAATGTCGGCCATGATCTCATTGGGGAAGTGCAGCGTCAGGTAGGCCACATCGTGAATCTTGGGCCGCACATAGGCCGCGCCGCGCGCGCTGACGTTCACCGGCAGCATCCCCAGGATGAACAGCAGGATGGACACGTCGTGGGGAGCCAGATCCCACACCACGTTGATATCCGGCTGGAAGATGCCGAGATTCACCCGCGTCGCGTTGATGTAGTAGATGCGGCCCAGTTCCCCCGCAGCGATGATGCGGCGCAGGTACTCCACCGCGGGGTTGTACTCAAACGTGTGCCCCACCATGAGGGACAGGCCCCGCTTCTCGGCCAGGTTCACCAGATCCTCGGCCTCCTCGCTGTTGGCGGTGAGGGGCTTCTCCACCAGGACATGCTTGCCGGCCAGGAGCGCCTCCCTGGCCAGGCGGTGATGCGTCGGGATGGGCGTGGCGATGGCGACCGCCTCCACGTCCGAACGCAGCAGTTCCTGGTAGTCCGTGGTTACGCGCACCGCCGGATACAGTTCGCGGACATGGGCCAGGCGGTCCTGGCGCAGGTCGCACACCATGGCCATATCCGCGCTGGGAATCTCGTGGAAGTTGCGAATGAGTTTGGGTCCCCAGTAACCGGCACCCAGAACTCCTACCTTCACTTGTCGTTCCACCAACCGATCTCCTATGACAACAGTTTTCCGCACATCTCTTGCGAAGGAAGAAAGCGTCGTGTAGATGCGGAGCCTCAGCGGCCACGAGCGGCACCCGGACCACGCAGTTGCCTTCGCGGTCCCGCTCCTACGGCCACTCGGCCAGTTTCTGAGCCTTGACGATATAGGTGAACGGAACGTACAACCGCCACAGTTGGGCGGCGCCGAAGTCCACGAGGGCCAGGCCGCGCGGCACGAGGTTGATGGGCACCTCATCCGGCGTCGTGGAGAAATACCCCGAGGGGTTCGTCCGCTGCACGACGTAGTCGCCCGGCAGGACTTCGGGGAAGACATACCGGCCGTCGGATGCCGTCGGGCCGTACTCGTGCACGATGTTGCCCTGCGAGTCCCTGATGCGGATGTACGCGCCCGGAAGCGGCACCTCGCCCACGTCAAACACGCCGTCCAGGTTGGCGTCGTACCACACCAGCCCCGCAACGCTGGCCGCGTACCGCGTGGGCGTCGGCGTGGGCGTCTCGGTCGGCGTGAGGGTGGGGGTTGCGGTGGGCGTGGCGGTCGCGGTGAGCGTCGGCGTGCCGCTGGGCGTCGCCGTCGGCGTGGCCGTGGGCGTGAGCGTGGGCGTGCCCGTGTGGGTCGGCGTCGGCGTGGGCGTGCGCGTCGGCGTGGATGTGGCCGTTGCGGTGGGCGTGCGCGTGGCCGTCGGCGTCGCGCACAGAATCATCAGCGTCTCGGCCACGCCCCAGTCGCTGACGCCCTCTTGCGCCGTGGCCCAGACCGTGTTGGTAATGATGGTGCCGTGCCGAATCGTGCTGTAGGTGTGAACCTCCATGTACAGGGTGCGCGTCTCCAGCGGCGACATGGTGCCCAGGCTCCACCGCACGACCCCCGGCGACACCTGCACCGCGCCAGGCGTTGAGTCTCCGGGGAGAAAGAGCGTGCTCACCGGCAGGGTGTCGGTTACCACGACGCCGGTAAGCGTGTAGTTCTGCGTGTTCTGAATCTGAATCGTGTACCGTTGCCGCCAGCCGATGCACAGCGGGTCGTGCCAGTCGGTCTTGGCCACATCCAGCACCAGCGCCTGGCTCCAGACCTCGCCGCCGTCCAGCGGGTTGAGCGTCCCCGCGTAGATGGCCCCGCCATCGGCGAGCATGGACGCGATGGCGAGGTTGTCGGAGTCGCCGAAGCCCGGGGCGCTGACCGGCCGCCACTGCCCGCCGTCGTAAGCCCACACCACAGGCCCCTGCGAGGCATACTGGACGGCCGCAAGGAGCAGGCCGCCCAGAGGCTCCACCTCCGCCACGGCGGCAGCGCCATCCATCTGGCGGAGCAGGCGCAGGCCCATGGCATCCAGCAGCCATATCTGATGATCCACGGCGACGACCAGGCTGCCCGAGTAGGAGCACAGGTCGTTGACGCGCACCCGGCCCGAGAACGCGCCGCCATCTACCCGCGTCCACGTCGTGCCGTCGTAGGCCCACAGTTGGGCCGCGCCCGCGCCGTCGCCCGTGCCAACGTACAGCAAGCCGTTGTGGACGTGGAGCGCGGAGATAATGGTCGTCGTTACGGGGCTTCCCTGGCCCACGAACCCGCCCGTCATGACCGGCGTCCAGACCGCGCCGTTGAAGCGCCAGACATCGGCGCCGGTCGCGGCGTTCCATGTGCCGGCGTACAGGTTGCCGCCGTACACGGCCAGGCTGGTAACGCTGACCGTGGCCCCGCCCAGGGTGCCCGAAAGGCCCCACGTAACCCCGTCGTAGGCCCAAACCTGCGCCTGATTGGTGCCGACGAACAGGCTGCCCGCGTAGGACGCCATGGCCCACGGGACAGGCAGCGCGCCGCCCGCGCCCCAGCCGCCCGTGGAGACCGCCGACCACACCCCGCCGCTGTAGCGCCATATCTCGGCGCCCGCGGCGTTGGCCGCCCCCGCGTACAGCGCGCCGCCGTGCGCCTCAAGCGAGGACACTTCGGTGTTCTGAGTTGTGCCGAATCCGTCGGCGTTGATCTGCGCCCAGGGCCATTCCTGAGCCAGCGCCACCGACGTGAAGAGCAACGTGAGCGCCACGATTCCTGCGGCTATAGCGACGGCTCGCACAAGCAACCTCACCGACAACCTCCCGATGGGCGCCGACATGGCCCCCGCGGTTTGCGCCGCCAGCGGCGCGGGCAGGATTGTATCACGGCCCCAGAGGCCGTGTCAATTCGGCCGGCGCGCAGGCGCAACCGAGGCATTCTCCCACTCCATTATACAAACGCTGGATGAAAAGAGGATGAACGAATCCGCGCGGCGCAATGACAGTTTGTTCATGCAGGACAAGGTTCACATACCCTTGAACAGCACCGGAATGCGAACCTTGAACCGCGTCCCTTCGCAGGTAACGTCCAGCCGATACGAACTGACGGAACCCATGTAGCCGTCCACGACAATATAGTACGTGCCAGGGTCGGCGGAGTAACTGGCCAGCCAGTTGCCGTAGGCGACGCAAGCGTTCGGATACGGCGCGGACAGCAGGAACACGTCCAGGTCGGCCCCCGGCTCCAACGCCGAAACCCATGCGCTCAAGGTGCTCTTCGCTGTAATCGTGATGACATACACCTGCTCCGGCCCGGTCTCGGCCCAGGCCAGGTTGCACGAGTAGGCGGAGACGTTGCTGGGCTTGCCGCGCGTGTCGCCGACCACATACGAGTTGCAGGTAACCGCCACGGCGCTGCCCAGATCCAGGACGCGCGTCGCCGTCGGCGTCGGCGTCCTCGTGGCCGTTCCCGTGTTGGTGGGGGTCGGCGTGATGGTGGGCGTGCGGGTGATGGTCGGCGTGCGCGTCGCCGTCGGCGTCGGCGATGGCGACGGCGTCGGCGTGTTGATGGACTCGTCGGCGAAGTAGACGGTTACGATGCTGCCCGCCGTTACGATCACCGCTTTGTTGTTGCTGGAGACCGAGCGGTAGCCCGGCGGGTCGGTTTCCACCACGTAATAAACCCCCGGCGTGAGGTCAGGGAATCGGAAGGTGCCGGTCTCCGTGGTAACTCGCGTCGCCAGGACCTGCTGGCTGGCGTTCTTGAGGGTGATGATGGCGTCGGCCAGCGGGGGCTCGCCGGCGTCGGGCGTCAGGTTGCGGTTCAGGTCGTGCCACACCAGGCCCCGAATCTCGCCGGTTGAGGGCGTGGGCGTAACCGTGGGCGTGGGCGTATGCGTGGGCGTGGGCGTGATCGTCGGCGTCGGCGTGAAGGTGGACGTGGGCGTCGGGGTAGGCGTCGGCGTCGGGCCGCTGGTGGCGGTCAGGTTGAGCAGCGCCGTTACCCCCGAATGCCATACGCCGGTCTGCGCCGCCTGTAGGTCGCCGATGCGGAACACGATGATATCGCCTTCCTGGCCGCCATCTTTGCCCGGTACATCCGGGTCGTCGCCCCGCACGTCCAGCAGCCCGTACCACGACTCGCCGGCGTAGGTGTACGTGTTGCCCTGGCCGTACTGCACGCCATCAATCCAGGCGGTGATGAGCGTGCCGTCGGGCACGTTGGCGCCGTCCACCTTCACCGTGCCGTAGAATGTGGACGGCGGAGGCGGCACGGCGCGGGCAGGCGTCGCGAACACCGCCGCGAGTATCAGAATCAGGGCGATGGATGCGAGCATCCCGCCCTTGGCAAGCCGGGATTTCAGCATGTGCGCCTTTCTCTCACACATCAGATCGCGCTCGTCGGCACAGTTTGGCCCATTTTGCGCAAATTGTCAACCGCGCGGGGCAAGTCTCGTAGGGGCAGGTATGAGACCTGCCCCTACGACATGTGCAAGGAACGTGCCTGCTACTTCCGCACATTTTTCAGGACAACCGGCAGCACCAGGCGTTTGGGCGCCCGAGGCGTGGGCGTCGGCGTGCGCGTGGCCATCGGCGCCAGACCGAAGGATATCGGTATCGTCCAGCCCGCCAGCACCTGCACGTCCCACGACGGTTCGGTGGTCGCGTAGTAACCCGCCGGAATCACCACCGACACGCGATACCACCCCGGCGTCAGGTCGGGGAAGTCGTAGACCCCGAGACCGTTGCTATAAGTGGTACGCAGCACGTGATCCGCCAAATCCGACAGGCGCACCTGGATGCTGCTCAGCGGTGGCTCGCCTGGCGTCTGCGCGCCGTCGGGGGTTACGTCATCCCACACCGTGCCGTAGATGCGCCCCGTGCTCGGCGTCGCCGTGGGCGTATTGGTCGCCGTGGGCGTGTTCGTCGCGGTGGGCGTGTTTGTGGGCGTAGGCGTATTCGTCGGCGTGAGCGTGGGCGTGGGCGTGAACGTGGGCGTGGGCGTATTCGTCGGCGTGAACGTCGGCGTCGGCGTGGATGTGGGCGTGGGCGTCGGCGGGCACGGCTGCCAGTTGATGCGCAGCAATGGCCGCGGGCTTACCGACTGCGAATACTCCGACGACCAGAACCGCCGCTCCACGGTCTGGCTGCCCGTGCCGATAAGAAGGACGCCATAGTTCTCGCCCGGATTGTTCGCCCACTGCTGGACCAAGTTGGTGATGTCAAACGAGTACTTGGCGTTCGTGTTGGCGATCACGACCGAGGCGACGGACGTGAAATCTCGGTCGCTGGCGGAGTCCGCGCCAGGCACGCCCCATGGATCGCCCAGCGCTGCCTGGTTCCACGTGGCCTCATCCTCCACCCAGGGCCGCCTCATCCGGTACAGGGACACCGTCATGGCGCGGGTGGGATCGCTGGTATAGTAATTCGTTGTCAGTTCCAGCACGGCCGAGGTGATGATCACGCACTGCGGCAAGCGGCCGGTCAGGTCAAAGGACAGCAGCGCGCGCATGCGGGGGTTGCCCGTCTTGAGTTTCAATTCAGAACGCTGGAACTCGGTGTTGTAGTTGGTGTTGGCGTCATCCTCGCGCATGTACACGTCGCGCGTGCCGTCGTAGCCGTCCAGCCCTTCCTGCAGCACAATGGTGGACGGCGGGACGGTCGCCGACGGAGAGGGCCCTGGCGTGGGCGACGGGCCGGCGGGCGTAGCCGTAGGAGTAGAGGTGGGCGCGCCGTACACGTACCAGATGTCCAGGTAGGGACGGTAGTTGACATTGGGTTCTTCCGACGTGTAGATTCGGACGTCGGCCGTCGGGCCGCTTCCCACCAGCAGCACGCCATGGTTCGGGATGCCGCTCACCCAGCCCTGCACAAGCGCCGTGATGTCCATCTCGTAGCGAACGTTGTCCGTGTCGCCGATGATCACAGAACCGGAGGGCGCGCCTTCCACGTCGGACGGCACGCCCGCAGCCCCCGGAACCTCCCAGAACCCGTCGCCCCCCGATGTAGCGCGGTTCCAGGTAACCTGATCCTCAATCCAGTTGCGGTTCAGGCGGTAGGCCGACAAGGTGAAATTCCCGGGCACGCCGTACCGTGTGAGGTAGAACAGCCCCAGGCGGGCCTTCACCACGGTGATGCCCGAAGGCAGCCCCGACAGGTCAAACTTGATGAGGCCCTTCATGCTGGGCAAGCCCGGCTTGATCTTGAAGTGGCGGTTGGGGTCCAGGCCGAAGTTGGCATCCGGCTGGTCCTCCCGAATGTACGAATCCCACACCTGCGGGAACCCCGAGGCGGAACGCTGCAAGCGCACCTTGACGGGCGGCGGCGTGGGCGTGGGCGTGCCGAAGGGCGTCGGCGTCCGCGTGGGCGTGTTGCTGGCCGTGGGCGTTGCCGTTCGCGTGTTGGTGGCCGTGGGCGTATTCGTCGGCGTATTCGTGGGCGTGGCCGTCGGCGGCGTGCCGGTAATGGTGGGCGTGGGCGTCGGCGCCGCGATGGTCAGGTTCAGGTTGACGTTGCCGCCCGTCTGCCAGGTGCCGGTCTGGTCGGCCCAGACATCGCCCACCTTGAACGAGACAATGTCGCCTGGGACGCCACCCTCCTTGATTCCGGGCGTGTCAGGGTCGTCGCCAGGGACATCCAGGTTGTACCACGTCTCGCCGGCGTAACTGAACGCATACGTCGTCGCGTACTGCACGCCCGCGATCCAGGCGCTAACGGCCGTGCCCGGGGGCACGTTGGATCCCCCCTGCTTGACCGTGCCGTAGAACTTGCACGGCAGCGGGGGCACGGCGCTCACGGGCGTCGCCGGAAGCAGATACCCAACGAGCAGGGCCGCGATGAACACCCCAACCAGGAGTAGTCTGACCACTCGTTTCATACGGCGCTCCTTAATTCGTAACCGTCCAGGTGCAATCCTGCGTTACGTAAATCCAATAGGCCCTTCCCGGCTGAATCTGCGACAAGTCGTTCAGGAACGGCGGCAACGATGTGTCGTACACCTTCCACGGGTCGGCGTCATCAAAGGCGTCATAAGTATACACCTTTGTGTACTTCCCCGCAATGGTCGCCAGCGCATCGGCCACCGACCGGGCCGTCTGGCCTGGGTAGCCCACCAGGTTCCAGCCCGTCTTGAGAGGGATAGCCGTGGACGCGGGCCACGAGCCGCTGACCGTCCACGTGGCGTTCTGCGTGGCCCAGAGCCACAACCCCTTGGTGTTGTTGATCTGCGTGAGGTCGTTGAGGAACGGCGGCAGGCTCACGTCGTACACCTTCCACGGGTCGGCCGTGTCAAAGGCGTCGTAGGTGTACACCTTGCCGTAGGAGCCGCTGATGGGCGCGAGGACGGTTTCCACGTTCGTGTTGGCCAGGGTGAGGGGCACGGACACGAAGTTCCAGCCCATGCGCAGCGGGATGTTGAAGTTCGCGCTGCTGCCGCCGCCCTTGCTCACGTCCACGAAGTGGATGTACTCGTCGCCGTCGTTGTTGCAGTCCAGACGAAAGTCGCTGGCGCCCAGCAGGCCGTTGGCCATGCGCGCGTCGGTGATGACGAAGGTATGGGTCTTCCACGTGCGCGAGTTCGTCTTGACCACCACGGCGGTGCTCCGCTGCACGCCGCCGACCGCGTCATAGTCTATCTTCCAGGAGTCGGTGCCATAGTCAAAGTAGGTAACCTTGATGGTAACGGTGTTGCTCCCGCCGAACAGGAACCCGTCGTCAATCTTGAACCACATGTAGCGGTTGCCGCTGGCCTGGTCGGTGCGGCGCGTAATCCACGACTCCTTGCCTGCCCAGGCTCCGCCCAGGTTGACGTTGGTCTGGATGTTCGTGTTGTACGCTGAGTACCCCTTGGGCACCAGCGAGTTGACCAGCGCAGCCTGGCTGCCATCGTCGGGATCTATGCCGCGGCGGTAGGTAACGACTTTGGTGCGTCCGCCAGCAATGGAGTCATCCTGATACAGATAGTAGGAGTAGTTGCCCCACTGGGGATACCACGTATAGCCCGAGTCGCGCATGGCCACCCAAACGCTGGGGGCGTTGGCAGCCGTCTTGCCGAAGTAAGGCAACGCCCAGCGGAAGTAGTTCATCACCTCGGTGCGGGGGTTGCCGGCGGCGTCGGCGAACATCCACCCGCGCCAGTCGGTAAGCGAGTAGTCCACGGTGAGATAATCCACGGGATGCGACTGGTTGTCCACCTGATGCCCCAGCGCTCCCAGAAGCCCCCAGTACGCCAGGTACTCGTGAGGAGTCAGATACCAGTAGGCTTCGTGGCCCACCGGCAGCGTTCCCTGCACGGAGATCAGCGGATCCAGGCGGCCACACCCCGCCTGCGAATACGGCGGCGTGATGATGACCGCATCCTCATCCGCCAGAAGCCCCGCCACCATGTTGCCAACGCCCATCGGCGCCACGTCGGACATGATCTCCGAACGGTTGCACCGGTGCGTGTACGTGGGCGCGTCCATGATCATGATGGACTTGGACGGCCAGCGGGTGGTGTTGCCGGTCCCCCCGAACGCAATGGCATAGGCGCGCGCGGTCTCGCGCACGTAAGCGCGCCACAGGTCGTAGGTCAAGCCCGCGGCCTGGAACGCGGCGTCATAGGCATCGTCGCCGGGCTGTGTCTCGCCGTAAAGCCCGGTGCCCGCAAGGATGAATTCCACGCGCGGGTCGTTCTTGTACCGCGCGCCCAGGGCGTAGATGAAGTTGAAGTAGCGGGTCTGATAGCAGGAATTGTGATACTTGATGGCCTCCAGCGGTGGAAAGTCGGTGCTGCTGTAGCCCGAACTGGCTGTGGCGGTAAAGATGAGGCCAGGGCATGCGGTTCGGACCCAGTCGGGGATGACCACGCCGCCCCGCCGTCCGTTGTACGTAACGATGTGCAGGCCGACCGGTTTCCCCTTGGCGCTCGCCGCGGCCAGGTAATTGTCTATCCTGCTCCAGTCGTAAACGCCTTCGGAAGGCTCCAATTGCTTCCACGTGAACGTCTGGTGCCCGCCGAGGATGGGATAGAAGCCCGGGTCCAGGTTGTCCGCATCGCGCGCGATGTAAATGCCGGGGCGTCCTCCGCCCGGAATCACCGCCGCGTCCACGCCGTCGGGGTCGCCGAGGACTCGGACGCCGCTCAGAACGATCGTGTCGCCCGCTTCAGGCTCGGCGGCCGCCACGGGCCCCACCAACGGCATCATCAGAGGGCCAAGCAGCGCCCCCAACACAGCGATCCAAAGCCATGTTCTACGTCCCATGTGTTCCTTGATCCTCCATGCTGTTCAGGGTACGGGTTGATTATAGGCGGAAGCCGCCGCGCTCCAAACTGCCTACGGAGGCGGAGTCGGCTTCATCTTGTGTTGGTGGACCGCATGCCCACTCTCCATGCGTCATTGCGAGCCAAGCCAAGCCATCTCGCCTAACCTCACCCCCTCAGTCCCCCTCTCCGCCCGCGGAGAGGGGGCGGCCGCAGGCCGGGGGTGAGGTGTGCCGCCCGCCGCCTCGCTGCTCAGCAATGACAGTCTCACGGGTGCCCGAAATCCTGGCCCGACTAGCGAGGCCCCCTGAAGAACTCGCGGATGGCGCTCGCCACCTCATCCACCTGCGCCTCGGTCATCTCGGCGAACATGGGCAGCGAGAGAATCTCGCCCGCCAGGCGCTCGGTAACCGGGAACTGCCCCTTGCGGAAGCCCAGCCCCTGGTACGCCTCGGTCAGCGGCAGCGGGATGGGATAGTGCATGCCCGTGCCGATGCCGCGGCCCCCCAGGAAGTCGCGCAGGGCGTCTCGGCGCTCCGTGCGAATCACGTACAGATGGTAAACGTGCTCCACGCCCGGCATCACGAAGGGCCGCACCACCGGCAAATCGGCCAGCCGCTCGTCGTACCAGGCCGCCACGTGCCGCCGCCGGGCGTTCCATTCGTCCAGGTGGCGCAACTTCACGCGCAGCACCGCCGCCTGCAGGGTGTCCAGCCGGCTGCAATACCCCTCCATGACGTGCTCGTACTTGCTCTTCTGGCCGTGATTGCGCAGGAAGACCAACTGCCGCGCCAGGGCCTCGTCATCGGTTACGACCGCGCCGGCATCGCCGTAAGCGCCCAGGTTCTTGGCCGGATAGAAACTGAAGGCGGCCAGGTGTCCCATGCTCCCGGCGCGGCGCCCCTTGTACCGCGCGCCGTGAGCCTGGCACGCGTCCTCCATGACGAGGAGATTGTGCCTGCGCGCCGCGTCCAGGATCGGCTCCATGTCGGCAGGCTGGCCGTACAGGTGGACGGGCAGAATGGCCCGGGTGCGCGGCGTAATGGCTTCCTCCAGCAGGGCCGGGTTCAGGTTGTACGTCCGCTCGTCCACATCCACCAAGCGGAACGCCGCGCCGGTCTGGCTGATGGCTTCCGTCGTGGCGATGAACGTATTGGCGGCGGTGATGACCTCGTCGCCCGGGCCGATGCCCGCCGCCAGCAGCCCCAGGCGCAGGGCGTCGGTGCCGTTGGCAACGCCGATGGCGTGGCGCACCCCACAGAATCGCGCGAACTCGGCCTCAAACTCCGAAACGGCCTGCCCCAAGATAAAATCGCAGCGATCCACCACGGCCTGGATCGCCCGGTCTATCTCGGGCTTCAGCGTCGCGTACTGGGCCTTCAAATCTACGAAAGGTACAGCCATGTTGTTTCCCCCTTCTCTAACGATTCAGCCCGCGGCCTGGATACGGCAGCGGCGCATTGCTCACCGCGGAGTCGCACGGAGCAGTCAGAACCCGTATCCCTCCGCACCCTCGGCGACAACGCCACCTGCGGCGCACCTGCGAGGTGAGTCGCAGGTTGTTCCCCTACGCAGTCCCCTGGCTATCGCCACGACGCGCTCCGACGGCAACGCGGCGATTCACCTGCGACGCACCTGCGAGGTGCGTCGCAGGTTGTCCCCTCACGCAGTCCCCTGGCTATCGCCGCGACGCGCTCCGGCGGCAACCCGCGCCAGGTAGTCCCGAATCACCTCGTGGATGCGCGTGGGCGGCACCGTGTAGGGCCTGAACGCCATGGAGCGCGCCCGCCGCAAATCGGACTCCAGGTCGGCCAGGCGCTTGCACCAAATCAGGTGGCCCTGGCGCTCCATGTGGCCCAGCAGGTCGTCCTGATGGCGGTCGTAGCGGTCGGGGTTGCTCAGGGCCACCAGCGGCTTGCCCATGCTCGCCACCTCTACGACCGTCCCCAGCCCGCCGTGCGACACGATGACATCGGCCTGGCGGTAGTACGGCTCCAGCGAGGGCGCGCTGCGGAACCAGCGCAGATTCCGCGGCTCGTAGCGCCCGCGCCCGATCTGCGCCACGACCTCCTCGCCCAGCCGCGGCGCGATGCGATCCATCTCCTCCACCAGGGCGTCAAAATCGGTCGTGCCCACGGTTACGAAGATCATCACCACAGCCTCCCCGCATAGACGGCCCTCGGATACTTCTCCAGCAGCGGCTCCCATTGCACCAGGAACAGGTCGGCCAGGCGGTACATGATTCGGCCAGTGGTGGACAGGGCCGTAACCCGCGAGCCAGTCTCCACGAAGATGACCTTGACGCCCGTCAGTTTGCACACCAGCGCCACAGGCACCGCCACGCTCGGCCCCGTGCTGATCATCGCCAGCGGGCGGAACCGCCGCACCGCGCGCCACGCCTGCCACGCGCACACCAGGAACTTGCGCACATCGTTGGGCAGGTTGTGGGCCTTGTCGCGCGGGCGAATCACCCGAAAGATCGGCCCAGGCACGGTGATCTTCTTCTCCGACAGGTCGTCGTCGGCCACCAGCACATAGCCAAACTCGTACCCCTCGCCCAGGAGTTCTACGAGGCGCACCATCTCCTTCGTGTGCCCGCCCTCGCCCAGCACCGCCAGAATCCTCATGTCGCCCTCACCGAACCCGCGATTCCCGTCGCGTGGCCAGCACGCGCTCGTACACCGCCAGAATCTGTCGGGCCGTGGCCTCCAGCGACAGGTGCGCCACGCGCCGCCGACCGTCGGTGCGGCCCCCGCGCGCCAGGGCCAGGCGCAGTTTCGCCGCCATGTCCTCTGGCGTGCGTTCGCACAGGTAGCACCCCTCGGTGTCGCCCATGATCTCGGCCACGTCGCCCACGTCCACCGAGACGATGGGCAGGTTGCACGCCATCGCCTCCTTGATGACCATCGGCGACCCCTCAAAATCCGACGCCAACGCCAGGGCGTCGCAAGCGTTCATGTACAGCGGCATCTCCTCGTGCGGGCGATTGGACGCAACGACCAATTGCACGCGGCTGTCCTCCGCCGCCAGCAGCCCCACCGCCGCCTGGATCATCTCCAGCCGCTTCTCGGGGCGCGGCTCGCCCGCAAACAGGACGAGTTTGGCGTCCGACGGCAGCCCCAAACGGGCGCGCGCCTCGGCCTGGGGCATCGGCGCGAACCGCGCCATGTCCACGCCGCACGGGATGACGACGGCATCCTCGTCGCCCAGCGCGCGCTTCACCCCGCGCGACGTAACAATGACGGCGTCCACGCGGGGCGTGATCCAGCGGCACAGGTGGCCCTGCCACCCCAGGACAACCTCAATGCCATGGTGCGTGAGCACCACAGGCAATCGGCGCTGGCTTATCGCCACCAGCCCCGAAAACACATAGTGCGCGTGGATGAGGTTGTAGGGCGCGTGTCGGCGCAGGCGGCGGCGCAAATCGGCAAACCCGCGCGCGTAGTTCAGGCGGCTCGCCTTGCCGTCCATGAAAAACACGTCCACGTCAACCCCGATGGCGCGCAGCGACTCCACCTGGTCGCGCACGAACGTGCCAAAGGCGGGCTTGTCCGCCGTCGGGTACATGTTCGTTACGACGAGCACGCGCATCTACCCTTGCTCCAGGAACGGGCGCTTCGCCCGAGGGTTGAACAGGAAAAGGCCGTTGACGAATGTCCGATAGCGCCAATAGTAGCGAAGCAGCGACAGGCGCACCGCCTCGCCCGAAACGGCTTCCAGCGGCTGGGTGGCGTCCAGCACGCGCGCCCGCCCCGCCTGGGCCAACCGTCGGTACCAGGCGGCCTGCCGCGCCAGAAACGCCTCCGACTCCTGTCCCGCCTTGCGGTGGGCGGCCACGGCGGGCGGCGCGTCCAGCACGAACCAAAGGGCAGGGCGCGGCGAGACACGCTCCAGCAGGCGCAGCGCCAGCGGAACGCGCCCATCGCCGACGGCGTCCAGGTAGGCCGCCACTTCCGCCTGGGCGTCGGCCACATAGCGGTCGGCGATGACCACCCACCCGCGCAGCAACGGCCAGGCAACGCGGGCCAGGTACTGCCGCCACAAATCCAGCGCGATGACCCAGGGCCACAGGCGGCGAACAAGCGGCCGCCGCCAGAAGGCCTCCCGCCGCTGCCAGGGATCAGGCCCATTCCCGCCCTCGCTGCGGTCAGCGTCCGACGCCCCGCCCAGCCACCGCTTGCCCAGGCGAATCAGCGCGTCGGTCAGCGGCGAGGACGCCCCTCGCGTCCACACGACCCGCGCGCGGATGTCGCATGCCCCGAAAGCCGCCCGCAGCGCCTCGGCGTGGGCGGTCTTGCCCGACCCGTCCACGCCGCTGAATGCCACGAGCATGGGGCGCTGCGAGCGCACCTTGAGCCTGCGCCGCACGCCCGCCAGGGCATGGCGAACCGCGTCGTCCCACTTCTGCGCGGGCGACAGGCGACGGTCGCGGGCCACCTTGGCGAAGTACTGCCGCTTGCTGTAGGCGAAGGGGATTCGCGCGGGCAACGCCGCCGCGTCCACGGCGGGCAGCGACAGCGACGGCGCGCGGCGCGGCACGTGGGGCGGAATGCGGGCGTCCGCGAACCACGCCGCCTCTACCCGCGACACGCATCCCAGGATGACGTTCAGCCCAGCGAGCCAGCCGCGTTCTTCCGCCTGGCGCGCGCAGTAGTCCCAATCAAAGCCAGGGCCGCCCAGGCAGTGGCGCGCCTTGACCACGTCCCATATCTTGAATTCCTTGTCCTCGTAGAAGGCGTGCGCCAGCGTTACCAGCAATTCGTCTTCTGGGCACAGGATGGACACCGCAGGGTCGTCGGCAGAGGGCCGAACCCGCTCCCACAGCCACTCGTCCACCAGGAAGCCCGTGCCCCAGCCCACCTGCGTGTGCAGGTGAATCGCCGAGACCTCCGCTCCGCCCGCAAACCGCTTGAATAGAAACTTTCGCGGCTCCTCAATGTTGCGCAGTTCCACGTAGCCCAATCCGTAGAGCGCCTGCGCGGCGGGCAATTCCAACTGCGTCGGCACCAGCAAATCCACGTTGTCGCTGCGATACGGGAACGAAGGCGCAATCCCCGCCGACTTGATGAGCGCGCACGGCACTCCCAGCGACTGCAAGGCATCGCGCACCTTCAGGTACTCGCCCCTCTGGCGGTGCAGACTGGCCTCCTCTTGCGCGATGGCTTCGGCCAACTGCGGCGCGCTCCAGACGGGCAAGTCCGGGCGCGCACGGCGGGCCGACAGCAGCGGCACCTTGTTGCGCCGCAGGCACGCCACCAGCGCGTCCAAGTCGGCCTGCGCCCAATCTTCCGCCGCCACCGGCTTCGCGCCCGCATCGCTGAGGAAGACCGCCAGGCGCACCTCGCGCTCGCTCATGGGGTCCCTCCGGGGATGAGCAGCCGCGCGGCGGCAGCCCAACTGTACGACTGCACACGGGCGCGGGTGCTCGCCGACCTCTCGGCCAGCGCCTGCCGCACCGCATCGGCCAGTTCCGCGTCGTCCGAGACGTAGCGCAGGCCGTCGCCCTGCGGGAACAGCCGCGGGAGTTCGCCGAAAGGCGTGCTCACGACGGGCAGGTTGCAGGCCATCGCCTCCAGCACCGACATGGGAATGTCCACGCTCCCCTGCGCCGAACGCACGGGGAACACATAGCAGTCGGCCATCTGGTACAACTCGGCCAGGCGCTCCACGTAGCGGGTGATGACGATAGCCCCCGCATCCTCTAGCGCGCGCACCAGCGCCTCGTCCACGCCGAACGCCGAACTCCCCAAGACCAGGACCTGAGCCTCGCCCTGCAATGCCCGCTGGAGCGACACCAGCGCGCGGATGTTGCGGTTGGGAAGGATGTGCCCGGCGTGGAACACGAGGGGCATATCGGGATCCAGCCCATACTGCGCCCGAAGCGCGCGCCGCCGGGCGGCGTCGGCCGGGACGAACGTATCGGTGTCCACGGCGGGCGGCAAGATGCGCACGTCGCACCCCATTTCGCGCAGGGGGGCCGCGGTAGCCTGCCCCTGCGCCCACACGGGGCCGGCGCGCAGCAGCGGGATCAGGAGCCGCGCCAGTCGCCCGTGCCGCCGCGGCTGGAACGCGATGAGCGCCACCGGCGTTCGCGCATAGGCCGCGAGGACGCGGGCGCGCACAAAACTGAACAGCGTGGCGCACGCCGTCGGGAAGTAGAGGGTGTACTCGGGCCCGAACCCGCGCACGCGCCGCATGAGGTCCGCGCTGACGAGCAGACGGTTGGCCCGCACGCGATGGACGCCCGCATCCGGCATGCCCTCGCCCTTGCTCGTGAGCGCCAGCACATCGTGCGAACCCCGCAGCGCCTTGAGCAAAAGCCAGGACGCCTTCTTGATGCCCTCGTCAAAGGGCGGCACCAGCGCCTCGGAGAAATACAACACGCGCATCCCGGTTCACCCTCCCTGCGCCACCTGGCGGTACAGATTCACATACCGCGCGACGACTTGGCGCAGGCTGTAGCGCTCCTCCACGCGCTGCCTGGCAACGGTCCCCATACGGCGGCGCAGCGGCTCATCGGTCAGGACGCGCACCAGGCGGTCGGCCAGGCTTGGGATGTCATCCTGCGGCACGACGTACCCGCTCACGCCGTCCTCTATCATGTCGGGCACGCTGCCCACGCGCACCGCCACGGAGGGCTTCCCCGCCGCCGCCGCTTCCAGGATCACGCGCGGCGAGGACTCCTGCCGCGACGTCAGCGCCAGCACGGCGCACTCCGAATAGGCTCGCAGCGTCTCATCGTAACCCATGAGGCCGTGGAAGACCACCGCCTCGGTCAGGCCGTGCTCGGCCGCGTAGGCCTCCATCCGCTGGAGATACGGGCGGTCGTCTATGCGGCCGGCGAAGTGCACATGCGCCTCGGGCACCCGCTCGCGCACGAGTTTCAGGGCCTGGAGCAGCGCCAGCCCGTTCTTGAGTTCGGTAACGGTCCCCGCGCATAGGATGCGGCCGGGGACGGTGCGGTCGGGAACCGCAAAATAGTCCTCGGAGATGGGGATGGGGATTTCGGTCCACCGTGGGTCGTCCTCGGCACGGTACTCCCTGCGCACGTAGGGGTTGATGGCCACCACCCTGCGCACCCGCTGCACGGCGAATCGGTCAAACAGCATTGCCGCACGGTAGCGCAGGCGGTCAAACCACGTCTTTCGGAATATCTCGGCCTCGCGCCACACGATGCCGTGAATGGTGAGCACCGTCGGGAATCCTGCCAGGATGCCCGCCGCCGCGTAGTGGCCCATGTGCGCGTTGACCACGTCGGGCTGGATGCGGCGGAACTCGCGGCGAAGTTTCCACACGGATGTGAGCATGTTGGGCACCACGCGACGGCGCGGCGCATGGAGATAGTGCACGAACACCGGACCATCCTGCACGACGCGGTCGGCCTCTACCTCCTTCGTGCAGTGGACCACGTGGAGTTCCAGCCCGTCCACCGCCTTGAACCCCCGCACCAGGTCGCACGCGACGGCTTGCAGCCCCCCGGACCGCCGCGACGGGTCCAGCGGATACATGATGGCAAGCGCAACGCGCAGCGGCCTGCTCACGATGCCCTCCCCTGGCGCGGCGCGAAGTGGCGGACGTAGGGGCTGGGATGCCCGCGCTTCGTGGCCACGTAGATGTACTCCGACGTGAAGCCCAGGCGCTCCAGCCAGCGCCGCAGGGTGTCCAGCCCAAACCCATAGCCCGACGCGATAGGCCCCTTCCTCACGGCCACGACCTCCATGTCGGCCTTGCGGAACTCGGCCAGCCACCGGGACTTGCGAAAAGCCCGGAACTCCTCCAGATGGCCCGAAGACACGCCGTGCGTCTCCGGGATGAACCAGCGGTACAGGAACGAATGTGGGCGCTTGCGCGTTTTCGGGTTGTTGTCGGCGGCCGGGGCCAGGGGCGCTGGCTCGTGGCCTGCGGGCGTGTGGCGGCGCACCTTGTCGGCCAGCACCCGACCTCCGCCCCGCGCAAACACCCGTTCAAGAAGGACGACCACGCGATTCGGGAAGTACAGCAACAGTTCGCAGAGTTTCCAAAACGGGCTAGGGACGACGTGAATCGTTACCCCGCCGTCCTTCAGCACCCGTTGGATGCCCGCCAGGGCGCGCTGGGGCGCGGGGAGATGCTCCAGCAGATTGGACGAGGACACCAGGTCAAACGACCCTGGCGGGAAAGCGTCGCCGACCTCTTCGGCGTCCAGCACCTGATAGTCCACTGCATCGCGCGGGGGCAGGCTCAAGATGGCCGGGTTGATGTCCGTGGCGGTGAGTCG
>DAOTVT010000091.1:0-5094 GCA_034436295.1 Anaerolineae bacterium
CGGCCCTGTCTTCAGCCAGGAGTTAGCCCGCTTCGGGCCTCTTTGCACCTGTTTCCAGCCCTTCTGTAGCCCCAACATTCAGACAAAAGAGCCAAACTCCAGCGGCGGCTAGGGATAGCCGCCCTACACGCCGCCCTCGCTCCTCACACGACCGCCGCCTAACTCACTTTGCCTGCGCCCCCGCCTGTGCTACAATGGGATGTACCGCCAAGGACGCGGAGATCGCCGAGACATTCAGGCTTCCTCCGCGCTCTCCGCGGTGAAAGAACGCGAAGGACGAAGCCATGCCCATACGCCTGTTGCCGCCCGAAATCGCCAACAAGATCGCCGCCGGCGAGGTGGTGGAGCGCCCCGCATCCGTGGTCAAGGAACTGGTGGAGAACGCGCTGGACGCGGGCGCCACCGAGGTTCAGATTGAGACCCGCGAAGGCGGCCGGCGACTCATCCGCGTTGCCGACAACGGGAGCGGCATCCCCGCCCGCGAGGCCGAACTGGCCTTCGCCCGCCACGCCACCAGCAAGATCGCGTCGGTGGAAGACCTGGCGGCCATCCGCACGCTGGGCTTCCGTGGCGAGGCGCTGGCCAGCATCGCGGCCGTGTCGCGGGTGTCCCTGCTGACACGCGCGGCGGAGGACGAGGTGGGCACGTTCCTGCGGGTGGAGGGCGGGCAAGTTACCTTGCGCGAGGGCCGCGCCAGCCCCCGCGGGACGACCGTAACGGTGGAGAACCTGTTCTACAACGTGCCCGCGCGCCTCAAGTTCCTCAAGGCCGACGCCACCGAGTCGGCGCACATCGCCAACGTCGTCATGCGGTACGCCATCGCCTTCCCCGAGGCGCGGTTCTCGCTGGTGCGCGACGGGAGGCTTACCTTCCAGTCGCCTGGCAGCGGCAGGTTGTTGGACGTGCTGGCGAAAGTGTTTGGCGCGGACACAGCCACGCGCCTGTTGCCGGTGGACCCCGCCGACGATCCGGGCCTGCCGCCCGACGCCGCGGTGCGCGTGCACGGCTACATCGGCGAGCCTTCGCTCAACCGGTCGGACCGCGACGGGATGATGTTCTTCGTCAACCGCCGTTGGGTGCAGGACCGCTCCCTGGCCTACGCTGTCATCCAGGCCTACCAGACCATGCTGCCCACAGGCCGCTTCCCAATGGCGATCATCCTGTTGGAGATGGACCCGGCGGAAGTAGATGTCAACGTGCATCCCACAAAGAGCGAGGTGCGGTTCCGCAGCCCGTCGTCGGTCTTCGCGGAGACGCAGCGGGCGGTGCGTCGTACCCTCATCGCGCGGGCGCCCGTGCCGGAAATGCAGGTGGGCCAGCCGACCGTCTCCGCCGACAGCGGGAGCGCCGAGCGGTTCCGCACGCTGAGCCAGTTGGGGCTTGAGGCCCAACGCACGGGCGACACGGAAGCCGTCCGCGCGCCGGTTTTTGCGGTGCCGGAGCGGCCCGACCCCGCCGCCCGCCGACTGCCGCCCCTGCGCGTGCTGGGCCAGTTGGCGCAGATGTACATCATCGCCGAAGGCCCCGACGGCCTGTACCTGATTGACCAGCACGCGGCCCATGAGCGGGTGATGTACGACCGGCTGATGGCCCAGAAAGCGGCCGACCGAGTGGCCGTTCAGCAGTTGCTCCAGCCCATGCCGGTGGAACTCACCCCGCTGCAGATGAGCACGCTGGAAGAGACGCTGGGCGAACTGGCGGCGCTGGGGTTTGACATAGAGCCGTTTGGCGGCGAGACGTGCCTGGTCCGGGCAGTGCCGCCGGATGTGGCGGCCAGCGACATCCCGACGGTCCTGCGGGACACGCTGAACGAACTGGGGCAGGAGCCGCCGCCCCCCGTGCAGGGGCACAGGGTAACGGCGGTGGTGGCCTGTCATGCGGCGATTCGCGCCGGCAAGATTTTGACGCCGGAAGAAATGCGGGCGCTGGTGGAGCAGTTGGAGCAATCCGACCTTCCCCGCACGTGCCCCCACGGCCGCCCCACCGTGCTGCACCTGAGCATGAGCCTGCTGACGCGCGAGTTTGGCCGGTGAGGCGCACCCCAAGCGCACGGAGAAAGCCCCTTGGTGTGTGGGAATATTGCCTCACACAAAGGCGCAGAGACACAAAGGGATGAAGACACGGCGAAAACCCTTTGTGCCTTGGTGTCTTTGTGTGGAATAGTTTTCTCACACAAAGGCGCAGAGACACAAAGGGATGAAGACACGGCGAAAACCCTCTGTGCCTTGGTGTCTTTGTGTGGGATATTCTCCTCACACAAAGGCGCAGAGACACAAAGGGATGAAGACACAAAGAAAACCCTTTGTGCCTTGGTGTCTTTGTGTGGAATAGTTTCCTCACACAAAGGCGCAGAGACACAAAGAAACCCTCTTTGCGCCTTTGTGTCTCCGTGTGAGAATCATGCCCCACACAATCTCGCTACGGGCGGCCACCCGTTCCCTTCGGCGGCTTCTTGCGCCCGTCCCAGAAGTGGAACAGCGTCAGGATGGGGTGGCGGTACGACATGCGCGGACCCGCATAGCGCATGACGGCGCGGATGCGCTCGCGCATGTCGGGCTTGTAGCAGTGGACGGGACAGTTGGCGCACGTGGGCTTGTCCGCGCCAAACCGACACTTCTCCAGGCGCTCGTGGGCGTAGGCCAGCAGTTCCCCGCACTCGGCGCACAGGCCGCTTCGCGTGCCGTGCTGCCCGCGGCAGTAGATGCGGATCATCGCTTCCACCGTCTTGCGTTCGCGCGCAATCCGCGCCGGACGTTTGCCTTGCATTCCCCCGCCATGAACCCCGGATATTGCGGAATACAGGGCTCGGTTCTTTTTTGTGTTGGTGCGGAAGGTGCGGCGCACTTCAGGAAGCGCGTCGCACCCGTACCCATGCCGCGACCAACAGAGTTTGGAACCGACACGAATATAGGGCAGATACGACGCCGCGTCAAAACCGGCTTTGACACCTGCGGCAATCTCCGCTACCATGCACCCCAGAACGCACAACGGAGGTCCCATGCTACGCCGCATTCTGGACAAGACCCAGGCCCGCATCCTGGCCGAGGAGCGCCGAGCCCTCGGCAACCTGCAGGTGGCGCTGGCCCGCTTCGGCCTGGACGCCAAAGATCAGCAGGTACTGGAACAATCCATCCACATGCTGGACGAGTTGTTCCTGCTGGTGGTGGTCGGCGAGTTCAACTCGGGCAAGAGCGCCTTTATCAACGCGCTGCTGTCCCAGCCCATCCTTGAGGAAGGCGTAACGCCCACCACGACGCGCATCAACGTGCTGAAGTACGGCCCGGAAGTGGCGCGCACGGCCCAGGGCGCAGCCCTTGACGTCATCACAGCGCCGCTGGATTTGCTCCAGGAGATCAACATCGTGGACACGCCCGGCACCAACGCCATCCAGCGCGAGCACGAGGCCATCACCGAAGAGTTCGTGCCCCGCGCCGACATGGTGCTGTTCGTTACCTCGGCCGACCGACCCTTCACCGAGAGCGAGCGCGCCTTCCTGGAGCGCATCCGCAACTGGGGCAAGAAAGTTGTCGTCATCCTCAACAAGATAGACATCCTGGAATCGGACGGCCAGGTCAGGGAGATAGAGACCTTCATCACCGAGAACGCCCGCGCGCTGCTGGGCTTCACGCCCGAGGTCTTCCCCGTGTCGGCCAAGCAGGCCCTTCGCGCCAAGCAGACGAACGACGCGGCGCTCCTGGCCCGCAGCCGCTTTGAGGCGCTGGAGACGTACATCGTGGCGACGCTGGACGAGAAGGAGCGCATCCGCCTGAAGTTCAGCAACCCGCTCAAGGTGGGCCAGCGGCTCATCGCGACGGCGCTCGGAACCCTTGACGGGCGGCTGGCGCTGCTGAAGGACGACATCGCCGCCGTTGAGGACATCTACCGCCAGATGCAGGCATACCGCGAGGACATGCGGCGCGACTTCCGGTTTCGCCTGGCCGATGTGGAGAACGTCCTCCACGAGTTTGAGAACCGCGGCATCGCCTACTTTGACGAGACCATACGGCTGGCCCGCATCTTTGACCTCATCAACAAGAGCCGCCTCCAGGCCGAGTTTGAGCGCCAGGTGGTGGGCGACGTGCCGCAGACCATAGAGCGGCGGGTGATTGAGGTGATTGACTGGCTCGTGGCCAAGAACCTGCGCCAGTGGCAGGGGGTGATGGATCGCCTGGCGGAGCGCCGCACGATGCACGCGGGGCGGGTCGTGGGCCAAATGGGCGGGACGTTTGACTACGACCGCGACCGCCTGCTCCAGACGGTGTGGCGCGAGACCCAGCGCACCATTGAGACCTACGACCGTCAGGCCGAGGCCGCGCAGGTGGCCGATTCGGTGCGGACGGCCGTGGCGACGACGGCGCTGGTGGAGGTGGGCGCCATCGGCCTGGGCGCCGTGCTCACCGCGGTCTTCTCAACGACGGCCATGGATGTAACCGGCGTGGTGGCGGCGACGGCGCTGGCGGCGCTGGGGCTGTTCGTCATTCCGGCGCGCCGCCGCAAGGCGAAGGACGAACTGCGCGCGAAGATCGCCGCCCTGCGCGAGAAGTTGCTCGCCGCGCTCACGGGGCAGTTTGACCGGGAACTGGACCGCAGCGTGAGCAAACTGGAAGAGGCGATTGAACCCTACACCCGCTTCATCCGCTCCGAGCGCGACCACCTGACCAAGACCCGCCAGGAACTGGGCCTCATCGCCGAGACCATGGCGCGGCTGGAAGCCGAAATCGCGCGGCTGTGAGTTGGGGCTGGCGCCATCCACGAATAACACGAATCCACGCGAATGGAGATGCAGAAGACACGTAGGGCGGCTTTCCATAGCCGCCAGACCCTATCCACAAATAACACGAATCCACGCGAATGGAGATATAGAAGACACGTAGGGCGGCTTTCCATAGCCGCCGAAACCTCACCCCCGGCCTTCGGCTTCCCCCTCTCCGCCGGCGGAGAGGGGGAACGAGGGGGTGAGGCACCGAATCGTGCAGCCCCTATCCACGAATAACACGAATCCGCGCGAATGGAGATGTAGAAGACACGTAGGGCGGCTTTCCGTAGCCGCCGAAACCTCACCCCCGGCCTTCGGCTTCCCCCTCTCCGCCTGCG
>DAOTVT010000092.1:0-9777 GCA_034436295.1 Anaerolineae bacterium
CAGCCCAACGGCCCCGAAGGCTACGCCCCGGGCGTGCGATTCCGTGCCCGCATGATGCCCAGAATCTCCGACGCGATCTCCTCTATCGGCTTGTTCGTAACATCCACCACCGACCAGCCCGGATGGCTTCGGAACAGCATCTCCGCGTAGGCCAGTTCCCGACGGACGAACTCAAAGTCGGCGTAGGTGCCCGTCGCCCCGCCCAGGTGCTTGTGCCGCGCCCGCCGCAATTCCGTCAGGCTCACCGCGTCGGTCGTCAGGCCGAAGACCTTGGACGGCGACAACTGCTCCAGAATGGTCGGCAGCGGCGTATCCAGCATGACCGGCACGTTGCCCACAAGCCACCCTTTGAACGCCAGGAAGATGCTCAGCGGGGTCTTGAAAGTGCGCGATACGCCCACCAGCACCATGTCGGCCTTGTCCAGTTCATGGGCGCGCTGACCGTCGTCGTGGCGCAGGGCGAATTCCACCGCCTCAATGCGACGGAAATACTCGCGGTTGAGTTCTCGGAAGAGGCCGGGCTTCTCCGCGGGCGAATGGGCCAAGTGGTGGGCCATCTGGGCCAGCAGCGGCCCCATCAGGTCAATGGTGGGCACGTTGTGAAGCCGGCCTTGCTCGGCCATGGCGTTGCGCAGGTCCTGGGATACAATCGTGTGGACGATGAACGCGCCGATGCGCGCCGCATACTGCACCGCATCGGCGACCTGCGCCACGGTGCGCACCTCGGAGCGCCGCTCAATGGCCACGTCCACGCCCCCGAACTGCGTGAGCGCGGCGCGCACGGCCTGCTCCGCCGTCCCGCCGGTGCCGTCCGAAACAATCAGGATGTGATGCATGGGCCACCTCCCTACGCCCATTGTAGCCGGGAAGGTGTGCCCGTCAACCCGCGCTTCTACTTCTTGCGCGCCTCTACCTGGATGCTGGCGGCATGAATCCCAAGGCGCTCGTCCACGGCGTAGGACACCTCGCCCACAACCCGCACGTCTGCGAATCCGGCAGCGCGTACAGCGCCCAGGTAGGCATCCTTGAGGCTGGCGCCGGCCACGCACGCCACGTAGGCCTCCATGGACTCCCGCACGAACTCGGGCAGTTCGCGCAACAGGACGATGTCGGAGACCAGGAGCCTGCCGCCGGGGCGCAGGGCGCGGTACGCCTCGCGGAATGCGGCGGGCTTGTCGGGCGACAGGTTGATGACGCAGTTGGAGATCACCACATCCACCGAGCCATCGGCCACGGGCAGATGCTCAATCTCGCCCAGGCGAAACTCCACGTTGGTGAAGCCGCCCTTGCGAGCATTCTCGCGGGCGCGGGCCACCATCTCGGGCGTCATGTCCACACCGATAACGCGGCCGGTGGGGCCTACGCGCCGGGCCGCCAGAAAACAATCAAACCCCGCGCCGGCCCCCAAATCCAGCACGATCTCGCCCTCGCGCAGGCCGGCCAGCGCCACCGGATTGCCGCACCCCAGCCCCAGGTTCGCGCCCTCGGGCGCCGCCTGCAGGTCGGCCGGCGTGTACCCCATCGCCAGGCTCACATCCTCAACCGTGGGGCCGCACCCGCACCCAGAGCCGCAGCAGGACGTGCCGCTTGCGGCCAGCATAGCATAACTCTCTCGCACGATCTTCTTGATGTCTTCGTCGTTCACGATCTCGCCTCCGCGGAAGTGTATGGAAGTGTCGGTCATCGCCGGCGACGGTTACCCTCAGCCAACGATGCCCTGCATGACGGGTTGGAGCATCTCCTTCACCATGCCGGCCAGGTTCTCGGCGCGGATGAGCGACAGGCAACAGACCTTGCCGTCCTTCTCCCAGGTAACCAGGACGTACTTGTCGCCCGGGCGAATTCCGGCCCGGTCGCGCACGTCTTTGGGGATTACCATCTGCCCGCGCTCATCCACGGTAACCACGGCCTGGACCGCGCAGCAGCCCGCCCCTCCGCTCTCGGGCGCGCAGCACCCTTCACCCTTCGTCTCGTCCGCCATTTGCATCCCTCGGCTATGGAATTATCGGAAATATCTGATTTTTCTGAAGTTATATCCAGAAACCAAAACCTGTCAAATCGCGCCTGCCGAGGCAAACTCGCGCCTCGGCGCGCTTTGACACCCCAAGCCGCCCGGGCTATGATAACCGCAATTCGCTTGCCGAGGAGAACATGACCATCAGAGCCGTCATTTTTGACATGGGCGGCGTCCTGCTGCGCTCGGAGAACGAGAACGGACGCCGGAAGTGGGAGCAGCGCCTGGGGCTGGCCGAAGGGGAACTGGCCGAGATCGTCTTCAACTCGCCGATCTCGCAGAAGGCCACGCTGGGCTTGGCCACCGACGAGGACGTGTGGGCGCACCTGGCGAGTCGGTTCGCGCTGGACGCCGACACCCTGCGCCAACTGCGGCGCGACTTCTGGTCCGGCGACCGCGCCGACATGCTCCTCGTGGACTTCCTGCGCCGCCTGCGCCCGCGCTACCGCACCGCCATCCTCAGCAACGCCTGGCCCGGCGCGCGCAAGGCCCTTACCGAGCGCTGGGGGCTGGCCGATGCCGTGGACGAGATGATCATCTCCGCCGAGGAGGGCGTCGCCAAGCCCGACCCCGCCATCTACCACATCGCCCTGCGCCGATTGGGCGTGCGAGCCGACGAGGCGGTCTTCGTGGACGACATGCCGGTCAACGTGGAAGCGGCGCGGGCCCTGGGGATGGTCGGGGTCGTCTTCCGCACCCGCGAGCAGACCATCGCCGACGTGCGGCGGGTTCTGGCCGAGGCCCCCTAGAGCCCCGCGAACAGGTCGCGCTCAATCCCCTCCACCGGCGCTTCCGGCACCACACGCCAGAAGTACTCGGTCTTCATGAATTCCCGCATCGCCTCGGTGGGCAGTTGCGCGATGATCCCGTTGGGCGAAATCTGGCTGCGGTGGCACAGGAACGCCCGCGTCTTCTTGTCCAGCACGCTGCTCACGTCTATCTCGGTGCTGATGACTTCATCGGGCATCCCGCGCTCCTCGGGGTTGAAGCCGCGCTCGGCCGGGTCAATGCCCGCCTCGCGCATGCGCTGGGCCATGGCGCGGAACATGCGGCGCGGCAATGCGGTGTAGTACAGTTTCTTGGGCTGCCACGGGGCCAGGCCCTGTTCGGCATAGCGGGCCGGATCGCCCGCCAGGTGGAAGGCGCGGGTCGCCACCGCGCTGGCCTTCACGTGGTCGGGATGCCCATAGCCCCCGCCGGGCTCAAAGGTAACGATGACATCGGGCCGGAAGCGACGGATGGCCTCCACCACCCGCCCGGTCGCCTCGTCCAGGTCGGCTTGCAGGAACGAATCGGGGCGCTCGTTGTCGGGCGTGCCCGCCATGCCCGAGTCGCGGTAGCCCAGATAGTAGGGGCCTTCAATCCCCAGAATCTCACAGGCGCACTTCAGTTCGCGCTGGCGGATTTCGCTGATGGGCTCGTCTGACTGCATGGTCGGGTCTTGAATCTCGCCCGCCTCGCCTTTGGTGGCCGTAACGAGAACGACACGGTAGCCCCGCTCGGCGTACAGGGCCAGGGTACCGCCAGTGCCGAACGATTCGTCGTCCGGATGGGCGTAGATGGCCATGAGCGTTCCTCGGTGCGACATACAGCGCCTCCGACATAGGATTTGCAACGCCATAGGATGCCACCGAAGGCGGGATGTGTCAAAAGGCGCCCGTTGGCCTGCGGTTTGCGTTGCCGAGCAAGGCTTCACCTCACCCATCCCCACCCAGCCCTCCCCTGCTTTCTCCGCGGGCGAAGAGGAAAGGGCAGGGTGCGGGAGGGGTCAGGTGAGGTCAAGCGCGCCACGAGTGTGAAGACCCCAAGGGCCTCCGAGACCTTTGGGGTCTTTGCGCTGCCCCGACCCCCTCGCTGCGCTTGACACACGCATGGGTTTGTGGTACACTATGACGAGTTCACCCGGAGCGTTCGCGCTCTCTGTATCCGCCTTGCGGTGGGCATGCGCTTCGTGCTCATGGGATTCTCCGGGGAGATTCTGGAGCCCTTCGCCTGTCCTCCGCCCAAGAGAACTCGCGAAAGGAGCGTCCCATGAAATCCCGCGTTTTCCTGGCTGTTACCCTCTCCTTCCTGCTTACCCTGTCCATCCTAAGCCTGGGCCAGGCCCAGGGTCCCATGCCCCAGAGCGTCATGGGCACCGCCTTCACCTATCAGGGCCAACTGAAGCAGAACGGCCTCCCCGTCTCCGCAACCTGCGACTTCCGCTTCTCCCTGTGGAACGCCGAGACCGACGGCGCACAGGTCGGCGCCACGCTGGACAAGGCTGCCGTGGCCGTGAGCAAGGGCCTCTTCACGATCCTGCTGGACTTCGGCCCCTACGCCTTCAACGGCGAGGCGCGCTACCTGGGCGTTGACGTCCGCTGCCCAGCCGGGAGCGGCGACTACACGCCCCTTGCGCCGCGCCAGGCGCTGACGCCGACGCCGTATGCCGTGTTCGCGGGAACGGCCCCGTGGAGTGGGCTGCTGAACCGTCCGGCGGGGCTGGACGACGGTGATGATGACACCCTGGCAGCCCTGATGTGCGCGCCCGGCGAGGTTGCCAAGTGGAACGGCGCGGCGTGGGTCTGCGCCGAAGACACGGGCCCCGCGTACACCGCAGGCGCGGGTCTCGCCCTCACCGGTAACGCGTTCTCCGTGGCCTTCGCCGGTACCGGCTCGGCCAACACGGCTGCCCGATCAGACCACAACCACGACGCCGCCTACGTCAACGAGGGCCAGCCCAACAGCATCACCTCGGCCATGATCTGGGACGGCGCGGTTACGGTTTGGGACCTGCGCGACGGCGCGGTAACCGCGGTGAAGATCGCCGACGGGGCAACATTGGCCGAAATCCTGGACGACGACGGCGCGGGTTCCGGCCTGGACGCCGACCTGCTAGACGGGTACGACAGCACCTACTTCCAGAGGCGGATTGAGGGAACCTGCGCGGCGGGCTCCAGCATCCGCGCGGTCAACGCCGACGGCACGGTCGTTTGCGAGGCCGACGACAACACGACGTACAGCGCCGGCAACCAGTTGAGCCTTGCGGGCACCACGTTCCACGTGCTGGAAGGCACCGGGTCTGGCCTGGACGCCGACACGCTGGATGGCATGGACAGCGCCGCCTTCGCGCCCGCCATCCACACTCACAATGCGGCCAACATCATCTCCGGCATGTTGTCCACCGACCGCTTCTCGGCCTACGCGGACCTGACGGCCGAGGGCTACCTGGGCGACGCGGCGGGCGACCTGGCCCAGAACAACGGCACGCTCCAAGCCACCCTCAACGCCGACCTGCTGGACGGGCAGCATGGGGACTTCTACCAGCAGCGGGTTTCGGGAACCTGCTCCGCCGGATCCAGCATCCGCGAGATCAACGCCGACGGCACGGTCGTTTGCGAGTCGGATGACAACACCACCTACACCGCTGGCACCGGCCTCACCCTGAGCGGTGGTCAGTTCAGTCTGCCCGTCCCGTACCGCCTGCCTCAATCCTGCGCCAATGGTCAACTGCCCAAGTGGAACGGCTCGGCCTGGGCTTGCGCTGCCGATAACGATACCACCACCTTCTGGTCGCTCAGCGGCAACGCTGGCACCACGCCCGGCACGAACTTCCTGGGCACCACCGATGAGGTAAGCCTGACCCTGGCCGTCAGCAGCACGGGAGCGCTGCGCCTGGAGCCCAACGCCACCAGCCCGAACCTCATCGGCGGGTACAGCGGTAACAGCGTGACGAGCAATGTTTACGGTGCGACAATTGGCGGCGGCGGGGTAGACGGCCTGACCCACCGCGTTACCGATGACTACGGTACCGTGGGTGGGGGGCGTGGCAACCGGGCCGGCAACGACGCTTACACAACATCGGATGCGGCATACGCCACCGTCGGCGGTGGCAATCGCAACACAGCCAGCGGCTTTATGGCCACCGTCGGCGGGGGCAATGCCAACGTCGCCAGCGGCGAAGACGCCACCATCGGCGGAGGCACTGGCAACATCGCCAGTGGGTGGGCTGACACCGTCGGCGGGGGCATTGGCAACACCGCTAGCGGCTACCGGTCCACCGTCGGCGGGGGCAAGTGGAACTCCGCCACCCGCCCCGACGCCACCGTCGGCGGGGGCTATCAAAACGGCGCCAGCGGCAACGGCGCCACCATCGGCGGGGGCGTACAAAACGGCGCCAGCGGCGAAGACGCCACCGTCGGCGGGGGCGCACAAAACTCCGCCAGAGCCAGCGGGGCCACCGTCAGCGGGGGGGTAATCAACATGGCCACAGGCTCCTATGCCACTGTGCCGGGAGGGTATCTCAACATCGCCGCAGGCGACTACAGTTTCGCTGCCGGACAGCGCGCCGTCGCCAACAATCAGGGCTGCTTCGTTTGGGGCGATGTCACCAATGCGGATGTCGTCTGTTCCAATGACAACCGTGCCATCTTCCGCACCAGCGGAGGCTTCTATATCTACACCAACAGTACCCTCACCAGCGGGATGTACTTGAGCAGCGGCGGCAGCGGTTGGAACGTCGTCAGCAACCGCGCCCTCAAAGAGAATTTCGCGCCGGTGGATACCCTGGCCCTGCTGGAGCGCCTGGCGGCTATCCCCATCACCACCTGGAACTACAAGGCCCAGGACCCCGCCATCCGCCACATTGGGCCAATGGCTGACGATTTCAACGCCCTGGTGGACGGGCTGGGCGGCGAAGGCGCCGACCATATCAACAGCCTGGACGCCGATGGCGTGGCCCTGGCCGCCATCCAGGGGTTGTACCAGGAGAACCTGGCGCTCAAGGTGCAGACCAAGGCCCTGCAGGAGCAGATTGACGATTTGCAGACTCGCCTGGCCGCGCTGGAAGCCCTGGTCGCCCAACTGGCGAAGAAGTAGGAGGGGCGAGGTGGGACCGAGCAAACGGTCAGCAATGAGTCGTGAGCGGTCGGCCGTCAGAATCGGCGCGCTCGTCCTGGCGGCGCTGATCCTGATGGCGGGCGCGGCCCTGGCGGGTGGGGTGTATGAAATCCCGTGGTTCACGGCCGACGGCGGTGGGGGGACGTGGAGCACGGGCGGCGGGTTCTCGCTGGGCGGGACCGTCGGCCAGCCCGACGCGGGGGCGCTTTCGGGCGGGGGCTACACCCTGCTGGGCGGGTTCTGGGCCGGTTCGGGGCCCAACCCCTACGCCTACCTGCCAGTAATCCTGAGATAGCCCCACACCCACGAATAGCGCGAATCCACACCCTGCCCGCGCAGATTCGCGCTATCCGTGGGCTCCTATCCGCGCCACTCGCGGTTGCCGCACCCATCGGCGCTATCGCCTCTCCGCGGCGAGAGAAGCGATAGCGCCGATTTTGACCATTCCGCCACGCCGTCTTATACTCCCCCATCGTGCGACACCTATTTGTGCTCCGAGGAGCGTGTGCTATGCATAGGATGACCACCGTCAAGCGAATTGCCGCGGCTGCCATCGCCGCGCTGCTGATTCCGGCCCTGCTGGCCGCCTGCACCCCCGCCGCGTCGCCTTCCGCCGGCTCGCCGTCCATCGCGCCGCGGCCCACGACGCCCAAGCCCAAGGCCACGCCGGCCCCATCCCCCACGCCAGCGCCCAAGCCGGTAACCGTGGCCCTGGCCGGCCTGCCCGAAACCTACGCGGCCCCGCTCCGCGCCGCCCTTGCCGGCATCCAATCCGTCGCCGACGCCGGGGCGGAGCGCCCCGTCCGACTGGCGGACCCCGCCGAACAGGCCACCGTGCGCCTGGCGCTGGTCCCCGTGCCCGTCGCCCAGAACCCGCTGGCCCAGCGATTCTACGCCGTCGTCGTGCCGTTCCCCACCATCACCGACGACATCGCCCTGGACGAACTGCGAGGGCGCTGGACCGGCGTTTCCAGTCGCGGCATCCTGTACGTAACCCAGGACGCCGCCGACGACCTCACGGCCGTGCTCGGCGACGGGCGGCTGGCCGAAGTGGTCCCCGCCGACGAGATGCTGGCCCGCCTGGAAGCCGCGCCTCATGCCGTAGGCATCTTGCCGTTTGACCGGCTGGACCCGCGCTTCAAGGTCCTGACCGTGGACGGCGTCAACGTCCTGGACAATCACCTGGACCCGATGACCTACCCGTTGGCGGTGGGCGTGGCGGTGGAAGGGCCGGACGCCGACCTGCTGGCGGGCCGCCTGGCCGACGCCATCCAGCCCAAGACCAACCGCGACCCCACCAAACTGACCACGCTCATCATGACCGGCGTAACGGCCATGACGCGGATGACCGCCCTGAAGATGGAACAGCACGGCTACACGTATCCGGCCGAAATCATCTCGGCCACGCTGCGCGCCGCCGACATCACCCACGTCAGCAACGAGGTCCCCTTCATCCCCGGCTGCAAGGTGGACCCCACCCCGGGCAACCTGACCATGTGCAGCGACACGACGTACTGGGCCGCGCTGGAAGCCATCGGCACCGACATCGTGGGCCTCAGCGGTAACCACGTCAACGACTTCGGCGCAGACGGCGCGCGAACCTCGCTGAAGTGGTACCGCGACCACGGCATCCCCATCTACGGCAGCGGCCTGAACAGCGCCGAGGCGTGCGCGCCCCTGATGTGGGAGCACAACGGCAACACCTTCGCCTTCATCGCCGCGCTGGCCTTTGACCCCTGGTACGCCTGGGCCACCGACACCGAGCCAGGCGCCTGCTACTACTACGATCACAAGGACGAAATCCTGAAGAAGGTAACGGAATTGAGCCAGAAGGTGGACATCGTGGCCGTGGAGTTGCAATACTACGAGACGTACAACCCCTACCCCACCGACAAGCAGGTGGAGGAGTTCCGCGAGTTGCGCGCGGCGGGCGCCGACATCGTTACCGGCGTCCAGAGCCACGTGCCGCAGGCCATGGAGCCCTACGGGGCGTCGGACCCGGGCGGCCCGGGCATCATCGTGTACGGGCTGGGCAACCTGTTCTTTGACCAGATGTGGTCTTGGGAAACGCGCACGGAACTCTACGCCCGCCACACCATCTACGACGGGCGGCTCCTGAGCACGGAAATCCTGACCGGCGTGCTGGAGGACTACGCGCAGCCGCGCTGGGCCACGCCCGAGGAGCGGGCCGGCATCCTCAAGAGCATCTTTGACGCGGCGCCGAAGCGGTAGCGGGCAGCCGTCGGCGAACAGCAATCAGCCGTTAGCCGTTAGCCATTAGCCGTTAGCCTTTGGCCTTTAGCCGATCATAGGGAGAACCCTCCCGGAACTTCCGAACTTTCGGGAGGGTTTCTTTCGTGTCTTTCGCGGCCGTTCGCGCTTTTCGCGATCCAAACCGCCCCGCCCGCGCGCCAGAACAAAGACCCCAAAGGTCTGCGAGACCTTTGGGGTCTGCCCTGCGGGAGGGTTGCTGTCTAGCGAACCTCGTCTTGATAAAGTCATAATGCCAAGAGCGGGCGACGGAAGAACGACCGAAGGAGGGCCGGATTCCGCCCTACATCTTTCAACGAATCGGTGACGGCCCGATGAAGATCATCCACATCGTCAGGAATGAAGTTGGCCAGATCCGCGTATTTGGCATGATTCCAGACCATCTCGACCGGATTGAGATCCGGCGCATAGGCCGGCAGCCATTCCACCTCAAACCAGTCCGGATGGGCCGCCTGCAAAACCCTTACGGCCTTGCGGTGGGCACTGTAGCGATCCATCACGACGATGAACTTGCGCCGCAAATGGCGATGAAGCACCGTCAAGAAAGCGATGACTTCCTTCCAGCGCACGTTGCCGTCATGGATCTGGAAATACAGCCCCACCCGACACCTCAA
>DAOTVT010000093.1:0-23333 GCA_034436295.1 Anaerolineae bacterium
GAGGTGCGTCGCACGTTAGCACGTTAGGCGAAGATGTTATGCGCGACGCGCCACAAGGGTGCGTCGCACGTTGAGCGTCGGGATAGCCGCCCTACGCGCTATCCCAGCCTGCGCCGATTTGGGCAAAAGGCGCGATGGTGCTATAATTCTCTGTTGGTGCGTCCCAGGCCGTCGTGGGTGCATTTCCGGCCGCACCAGGCAGGAGCACGGCCCGCACTGACATGGCAAACAGGCAGCCGAGGGACACTCCCGGCTGCTTTTGTACGCGTGCAATCCGATTACCATGAGGAGGCTTTTGCGATGACCAAGAAGTGGGTGTACTTGTTCCACGAAGGGAACGCCGGCATGAAAGACCTGCTCGGCGGCAAGGGGGCAGGGCTGTCCGAAATGACCAACGCGGGGCTGCCCGTCCCGCCCGGGTTTACCATCACCACCGAAGCCTGCAACGCCTACTACGCCTCGGGCAAGAAGTTCCCCGAAGGCATGTGGGAGCAGGTTCTTGCCGCGATGAAGGAAGTGGAGAAGGCCACCGGCAAGAAGTTCGGCGATCCCAAGAATCCTCTGCTCGTGTCCGTGCGTTCCGGCGCGCGGGTGTCCATGCCCGGCATGATGGACACCGTCCTCAACCTGGGCCTGAACCCCGACACGGTGCAGGGCCTCATCGCCCTGACCCGCAACGAGCGCTTCGCCTACGATGCCTATCGGCGCTTCATCCAGATGTTCGGGCGCATCGTCATGGGGATTGACGGGCGGAAGTTTGAGGAGAAACTGGAGGAGATCAAGCACAAGCACGGCGCGCAACTGGACACCGACCTGGATGCCGAGGCCATGAAGGAAGTCGTCGCCGAATTCAAGGCGCTGTACAAGCGGGAAATCGGCGAGGAGTTCCCGACCGATCCGTACAAGCAGTTGGAACTGGCCATCGGCGCGGTGTTCGGCTCGTGGATGGGCAAGCGCGCGGTGGACTACCGCAACTTCTACAAGTTGCCGCACGACTGGGGCACGGCGGTCAACGTGGTAACCATGGTCTTCGGCAACATGGGCGACGACTCGGGCACGGGCGTGGCCTTTACCCGCAACCCCGCCACGGGCGAGAAGGTGCTCTACGGCGAGTATCTCCAGAACGCCCAGGGCGAGGACGTGGTCGCGGGCATCCGCACCCCGAAGAAGATCGCGCAACTCGCCCAGGACATGCCCGAAGTGTACAAGCAGTTTGCCGAGGTCGCGGAGAAACTGGAGAAGCACTACCGCGAGATGCAGGACATGGAGTTCACCGTGGAGCGCGGCAAACTGTGGATGCTGCAGACCCGCGCGGGCAAGCGCACGGCCGCGGCCGCGGTCAAGATCGCCGTGGACATGGTGCACGAGGGCCTCATCACGAAGGAAGAGGCGCTGATGCGCGTGGAGCCCAGCCAGGTGAACCAGTTGCTGCTCCCCCGCTTTGACGTGAAGGCGAAGGAGGAGGCCGAGAGGAACGGCCGCCTGCTGGCCAAGGGCCTCAATGCGTCGCCGGGCGCGGCCTACGGGTTCGCCGCCTTTGACGCGGACACCGCCGAGGAGTGGGGCAAGGAGGGCAAGCGCGTGATCCTGGTGCGGCCCGAAACGTCGCCCGACGACGTGCACGGGATGCTCGCGTCGCGGGGCATCCTCACCCAGCGCGGCGGCGCGACAAGCCACGCGGCTGTGGTCGCCCGCGGCCTGGGCCTGCCCTGCGTGGCCGGCTGCGAGGCCATCCGCGTGGACGAGGACAAGAAGCAGTTCACCGTGAACGGCAAGGTCATCAAGGAAGGCGATGTCATCTCCATTGACGGCGGCACCGGCGAGGTCTTTGAGGGCCAGGTGCAAACCATAGACGCCAATTTCGCCGACGAGAAGGATTTGGCGACGCTGCTGTCGTGGGCCGACGAGGTGCGGCGGCTGGGCGTGTGGGCCAATGCCGACTACCCGCGCGACGCCCGACGCGCCCGCGAGTTCGGCGCCACCGGCATCGGCCTGTGCCGCACCGAGCACATGTTCTTTGAGGCCGACCGCCTGCCCATCGTCCAGAAGATGATCCTCGCCGAATCCGAGGAGGAGCGCGAGAAGTACCTGGCGCAACTGCTGCCGGTGCAGCGCGGCGACTTTGAGGGCATCTTCCAGGCGATGGATGGCTGCCCGGTCATCATCCGCCTGATTGACCCGCCGCTGCACGAGTTCCTGCCCAGTTACGAAGGGCTGCTGCGCGACGTTACGCGCCTGCAGATGGCCCAGCACAAGCCCGAACTCCTGGAACTGGAGAAGGCCAGCCGCGAGGACGAGGAACTGCTGGAAGAGGTGAAGAAAGCGGGCAACGGGGATTTGGCCAAGGGAATCCAGGCGGTTCTCCCCGAAAAGACCAAGATGCTCCAGGCCGTGGAGAAGATGCGCGAGATGAACCCCATGCTGGGGCTGCGCGGCATCCGCCTGGGTATCACGTTCCCGGGCATCACCAAGATGCAGGTGCGCGCCATCTTTGAGGCCGCCTGCAACATGACGAAGAAGGGCGTCGTGGTCAAGCCGGAGGTCATGATTCCCCTCACCGGCCACTACAACGAACTGAAAGTCGTGCGCGAGATGCTGGAACCCATCGCCAAGCAGGTGATGGAGGAGAAGGGCGTGCACGTGGAGTACAAGTTCGGCACGATGATTGAAATCCCGCGCGCCGCGCTGACCGCGGGCGAAATCGCCCAGTACGCCGAGTTCTTCTCCTTCGGGACGAACGACCTGACGCAGACGACCTTCGGCTACTCGCGGGACGACGCGGAAGGCAAGTTCCTGCTCAAGTACGTGGAGGACAAGATTCTGCCCGAGAACCCCTTCCAGGTGCTGGATCGGGCGGGCGTGGGGCGGCTCATCCACATCGCCGTTACCGAAGGCCGCCAGACTCGCCCCGACCTGGAAGTGGGCATCTGCGGGGAGCATGGCGGCGACCCGTCATCCATTGAGTTCTGCCACGGCGCGGGCCTGAACTACGTCTCCTGCTCGCCGTTCCGCGTGCCGGTGGCTCGCCTTGCGGCGGCCCAGGCGGCGCTGAAGGAAAAGATGACCCTGGAGCGGGATCGGTAGCGCACTCGCTGCCCGCGGCCTGAACGGACACACCGATCGGCAGGGGGCGCTGACCCCCTGCCGATTTGTATTCGCGGAGGATAGAATGCCAAACGCGGAAACTCTGGTCGCTACGTTGGAACCCGTGGGGCGACTGTTGCTGGTGGTGGTGCTGGCGGCGGCGCTCGGCTGGGAGCGGGAGCGGCGCGGTCGGCCCGCCGGCTTTCGCACGTACATCATGGTGGGGTTGGGAGCCGCCATGTTCACGCTGGTCTCCCTCTACGCCTTCCCGGGCAGCGACCCGGCGCGCGTGGCCGCGCAGGTGGTAACCGGCGTGGGCTTCCTGGGCGCAGGCACGATCTTCCAGCGCCAGACCGACGTGCACGGCCTCACCACCGCCGCCGGGCTGTGGGCCGTCGCCGCGATCGCCATGGCCGCAGCGGCCGGGCTGTACCTCATCGCGGTCGTGGGCACGCTGCTGGCGATCCTCACCCTGGCGGCTCTGCGCGGCGTGGAGCGGCGAGCCGCCCGATCGCGCGCCGTCCCGCCATCGCCTTCGGATGGCGGCGCGGGCGATGCCAACTAGAGGACGCTGACGGCCAGCGCCACCAGCCCGACGAGTCCGCAGTACGCGGCGAACGGCCAGAGCCTCTGCCTTCGCACGAAGCCGAGCAGCAAGTGGATGGCCAGGTAGCCGGAAATGGCGGCGCTGGCGAAGCCCAGGGCCAGCGGGAATGCCCCCGCGCTTCCGGGGTTGCCGAGAGCGTGGACAACCTGCGTCAGCCCCGCGCCCAGGATGATGGGCACCGACAGGAGGAAACTGAACCGCGCCGCCGGTTCGCGCCCCAGGCCGCGCAGGACGCCAGCCGAGATGGTCAGCCCGCTGCGCGACAGGCCGGGGGCGATGGCCGCCGCCTGGGCCAGGCCGACGATGAGGGCATCGCCCAGGCGCAGCGTCTCCACCTTCCGAATCCGAGGATAGGCCCATTCGGCGGCGGCGAGGATCAGCGCCGTCCCCATGAGAAAGCCACCCACCGCCGCAGGCGAGGAGAAGAGGCTCTCAAAGAAATCGCTCAGCAGGTAGCCGATGACCGCGGCGGGGATGGTGGCGATGAGAATCAGCCAGGCCAGGCGCGCCTGCGGCGTGTCCACCTTTCGGGTGGCGACGCTCCGCACCCAGGCGCGTATCAGGCTCCACAGGTCGTCCCAGAAGTACACGACCACGGCCACGAGCGTGCCCCAGTGCAGCACCGTGTCAAACAGCAGCCCGGGCTCGCCCCACCCAAGCGCCCACGGCACCAGCACCAGATGCCCGGAACTGCTCACGGGCAGGAACTCCGTCAGCCCCTGCACAATGCCCAAGATCACCGCTTGCAATGAATTCATGAGACTACTCCTTATCGGGATATGGCGAGCGCAGACTCGGTTCCAAACGCTGTTGGTCGCGGCATGGGTACAGGCGCGACGCCCTCCCGGAATCGCGTCGCGCCTTGCTCACCAATGCATGAACCGAGCCCAAGCGCACGCGAGGCGCACTACGTCCCCTTGCCTCGCCGCGTGCGCGGAGCATCGGCGCTCTGCTTGTGCTTATTGCCGCGCGCCGCGCGATTCTGGGCGCGAACCTCCTCGTCGGTAACGCGGTATTCGGCCAGGAAGGCGTCTTTGAACAGCGAGAACCGGTCCTCGGCGATGGCCTTGCGGATGTCCCGCATGAGTTGCAGCAGGAAATGCACGTTGTGGATGGTGGCCAGGTGCAGGCCGAGAATCTCATCGCTCATCACCAGATGGCGCATGTAGGCGCGCGAGAAGTGCCGACAGGTGTAGCACCCGCAGCCGTCCTCTATGGGCCGGGGGTCGCGGGTGTACTGGGCGTTGCGCAGGTTGAGGCGGCCCGCGCGCGTGAAGACCGCGCCGTTGCGCGCCAGGCGCGTGGGCAGGACGCAGTCAAACATGTCCATGCCGCGCGCGACGCATTCCAGCAAATCCTCGGGCGAGCCGACGCCCATCAGGTAGCGGGGCTTGTGCCGGGGCAGGTGCGGCTCCAGCATCTCCAGCGTGCGGTACGTCTCCTGCTTGGTCTCGCCCACGCTCAGGCCGCCGATGGCGATGCCCGGGAAGTCCAGGCCCGCGATGAACTCGGCGCTCTGCCGCCGCAGGTCGGGGAAGATGCCCCCCTGGACGATGCCGAACAGCGCCTGGTCGGGGCGGGTGTGGGCTGCCTTGCACCGCTCGGCCCAGCGGTGGGTGCGCTCCATGGCCGCTTTGCTGTACGCGTAGTCCGTGGGCGTGGCGCATTCGTCAAAGCACATGATGATGTCGGCGCCCAGTTGCTCCTGGATGCGCATGACCTTCTCGGGCGTGAAGATGTGCTCGGAGCCATCCACGTGCGACCGGAACACGACGCCGTCCTCGGTAACCTTGCGCAGGCCCTCCATGCTGAACACCTGGAACCCGCCGCTGTCCGTCAGGATGGGGCCGCGCCAGCCCATGAACCGGTGCAGCCCGCCCATCTCCTCCACGACGTCGGGGCCGGGGCGCAGGTAGAGATGGTACGTGTTGGCGAGGATCAGCGTGGCGCCCAGGGCTTCCAGGTCGCGGGGCGCCAGCGTCTTCACCGTGGCCTGCGTGCCCACGGGCGCGAAGACCGGCGTCGGGATGTGGCCGTGGGGCGTGCGCAACAGGCCCAGCCGCGCGGCGGTTTTCGTGTCTTCGTGTTGCAGGTCAAATGCGAATGGCATGGGACTCCTTGGAATGGGCCTTTGGCCGCTAGCCGCTGGCCGCTGGCTGTTGGCCGTTAGCCGCTAGCCGTTGGCCGTCGGGGGTTACGATGCGCTCCCAGCGGGGAGACGATGCCCTCAAGGCCAGACGCTAACGGCTACTCGCGCCGGATTATATCACACCAGCGCCCCGACGCGAAACGTTGCGCGCTCGCGGGGCGGATGGTACAATAGGGGCAAATCGCAGATAGGCAGGTGCACAATGACCATACGCGCACACACGTTCTCTATCGTGGCCCGCGATGCCGCCACCGGCGAGATGGGCGTCGCGGTGCAGTCGCATTGGTTCGGCGTCGGCAGGCTTGTGGCCTGGGCGAAGGCGGGCGTGGGGGCCGTGGCCACCCAGGCGCTGGTGGAGGTGGGCTACGGGCCGCGCGGCCTGGCGCTGATGGCGCAGGGGAAGCCGGCGCCCAAGGCCCTGGCGGCGCTCCTGGCCGAAGACGAGGGCCGCGAACTGCGCCAGGTGGCGATGGTGGACGCGCAGGGGCGGGTGGCGGCGCACACCGGCGCGCGCTGCATCGCCGAGGCGGGGCACCTCGTCGGCGAGGGGTTCTCCGTCCAGGCGAACATGATGCTCAACGACCGCGTGTGGCTCGCCATGCACGAGGCGTACCGCACGGCGCAGGGCGACCTGGCCGAGCGCCTCGTCCGCGCGCTGGAAGCGGCGCAGCAGGCCGGCGGCGACGTGCGCGGCCAGCAGAGCGCCGCGCTGCTCATCGTCCCCGCGCAGGCCACCGACAGGCCGTGGGAGGATGTGATTGTGGATCTGCGGGTGGAAGACCACCCCGCGCCCATCGCCGAACTGCGCCGCCTGCTCACTGTGCACAGGGCCTATCGCCGCATGAACCGAGGCGACGAACTGCTGGGCAAGGGCGAGGTGGAGGCGGCGCTGGCCGAATACCGCGCCGCCGCCGAGATGGCGCCCGACATCGCCGAACTCCCCTTCTGGCACGCGGTAACGCTGGCCGACATGGGCCGGGTGGACCAGGCGCTGCCGATTTTCCGGGATGTGTTCGCCCGCGACCCCAACCTGGCACTGCTGGTTCAGCGCCTTCCGGCGGCGGGGCTTCTGCGCGACGACCCGCAGATGATGGCGCGCATCCTGGGGGCGAGGCCGGGCGCCTAGCGCAGCGCCAGAAGCCCAGGCAGTGCCGAGTTTGACATGCACGCGCCGCTGGGTTATACTGTATGCGCGGTGGAGGGCACACGCCGAATCCGCGTTGGAGGGATGGCAGAGCGGACGATTGCGGCGGTCTTGAAAACCGTTGTGGGGGCAACCTCACCGGGGGTTCGAATCCCTCTCCCTCCGCCAGAGAATTGCATACACCCTCGGGGAGGTGCCGGAGAGGACGATCGGGGCCGCCTGCTAAGCGGTTGTACGGCCTAAAAGCTGTACCCAGGGTTCGAATCCCTGCCTCCCCGCCTTGTGCCCCAGTAGCTCAGGGGATAGAGCGCAGCGCTGCGGACGCTGAGGCCACAGGTTCAAGTCCTGTCTGGGGTACCACGCGCGCCTGTACCTCAATTGGATAGAGGGCCGGTCTACGAAACCGTCTGCTGTGGGTTCAAGTCCCGCCAGGCGCGCCAAGACAAGCCCCGCCCAGCACGGCGGGGCTTGTCGTTTCTTTCGGCGGCTACTTCTGCCACGGCTCAAAGCGAATGTTGCTGACGATGGTGATGGGCCAGGACGTGCCCATCGCCGAGACCTTCCCCGACACGTCCTGCTTCAGCGTGCCGCCCAGCAGCCAACCGGTCTTCTCGTCCAGGTCCATGCTGCCGCTTTGCACGCCCGACAGTTCGTAGGAGATGCTCATGCCGGCCAGTTCCAGGGGCTTGGCGCCGGGGTTGGGGCGGGCGTCGGAGCGGGTCTCCACCGTCGCGACGCCGTTCTTGCGCGCTTTCAGCGTCCATGTGGTGTCCAGAATCATCGGCATGCCCGATGCCAACGCGATCTGCCCGCTCCATGAGTCGCCGACGGCGACGGGCTTGTCGGGATAGAAGAGGGCGGCCTTCTCAAAACTGTCCTTCAGCGCCTCGTCGCTGAGTTGCGTCCGCAAGAGCGCCTCCACCTGGTCGCGGGCGCTCCCCGCGGGCAGGTTCATGGCCCCCAGTATCTCGGCCACCATCTGGTCCGCGCCGCGGACGTCGGTCATTTCGCCGGTCGGCGTAATCTTGGCGGAGAATCCCCGCCCGACGAGCGCGGCGTAGCCGATCGCGGCCTGGGGCACCGTGGCGGGCGGGTTGGCCGAATCGTAGGATACCTTGCCCATCGGGCTGTCCTGCTTGTACGACACCCAGTCGTAGGTAATCTTCACCCACATGCTGCCATCGGGGTCAACGCTCTGGACCTGGTAGGTGTAGCCCATGCCGATGGACTGGGTTATGGTCTGCGTCTGCCCCATCAGGGTCTGCGTAATCGTCTGGTCGGCGATCATCTTCGCGCCGTAGGATTTGCCAGGCTCCAGGCGCAGTTTCAGGTCCAGTTTCTTGCTGCCTCCCCCACAGGAAACAAGGAGTGCGACGATGACGAGGAGGCCGACGAAAGTCAAGATACGCTTCTTGCTCATCTTGCTTCTCCCCGGCGCGGCTTTCACGCGCCCGCCAGTTGTTGGCCGCGAGGCGCAACACGAATGCGCCATTGCGGACCCTCGCGGCATTGCGAACTCACCGTTACCATGCGCGAACCACGCACCATTCCAGGGTCGTCTCGGCGACGGGAAGGCCGTCCACGCGCGCCCCTTCCAGCAGTTCCGACGGCGGCGTGGGCAGCGCACGGCCCTTCTGCGCGTTCGCCACCTCCACACGCCAGCCCGCCTGGGTCATCAACTCCACCAGCGACTCGCGCACGAGGAGCGGGGCCACGCCGAACTGGCGGAGCAGGGCGACGTTGGCTTCGTCGTCGGCGGGGTAGAAATGCGTGATGGCCAGGAACTCGCCCGACACCACCCGCCGCAGTTCGGCCAACAACGCGCCGGGCTCCTCAATGTTGGGCAGGCCGAGGTTGGTGGTCATGGTGGGCACGGCGCCATCCCGAAACGGCGTGCGGCGCGCGTCCATCGCCAGCAGGCTCACGTGCTCGTGGAGCCCGGCGGCCCGAAACGCCTTGCGGTCGCGGCGCAGGACGCGCAGACTGAAGTCGGTGGCGACGACGGGGCGGCGCAACTCGCGGGCGATGCGCTCCACCAGGTCGCCGCGCCCCGACGCCAAATCCACGATAGGGCCGGGCCGATCCCTGATGTGGTCCATGACCCAACGCTTCTGGCTTTCGTGGCAGGCGAGGTACTCCGGCGTGTACAGGTGGGGCAGCGCCGCCTCGGCGACGGCCCTGGCCTGCGCGAAGTCGCCCCGCTCCTCCAGCGCCAGGGCGCGGTAGAAGCGATCCGCCGGCGAGAGACTGTCCAGCGGCGCCAGCAGCAGGCGTCGTTCCACGTCGGGGTGCTCCTTGAGGTAGGCGCCGAGGGCGGTGGAGGTCTGCTCCCACAGGTCGTTGCGCGGCAAGTCCGGCGGGAGGAAGACGCCGATGCCCTCGCGGACGGAGTAGGGAGCGTCGCAGTTGGCGCAGCGGACATCCGCCGTCTCAATGTGGTCCCCCTCGCATTCGCCGATGCTCCACCGAAGCGCCCCGCCGCACGCCGGGCACTGGAGCGTTTCGCAAACGTACTCGTGCATGGCCTACTCCTCCATTCGGTTCCAAAGTCTGTTGGTCGCGCCATGGGCATAGGTGCGACGCACTTCCGAAAGTGCGTCGCACCTTGGTCGCCAACATAGTTTGGAAACGAAATCACTCCTCCGTGTTGACCTCGTCCGAGTCGGGGGTGCTGGCCCATCGGGAAGCCGTCAGGAGCAGCGCGCCGGCCACGAGGAGCGGCCCGCCCAGAAGCCCCAGGAGCACGGCCAGCCCCCACTGCGTTACCTCGCTGATGCTGGTGCTCCAGACGACCCATGTGGTGAAAAACACGCCCTCGGCGATGAGCAGGAGCGCGGCGGTCCGTTCCCACCTCAGCGAGATCGCCACCGTAAGCAGCAGCAGGCCCCCCGGCAGCAGGAGGTGGAGAATCCAGGACAGCGCCGTGCCCTCCTCCCATGCCGAGGTGATGCCAAACCAGAGCCAGACCAGCGCCAATACGATCACGATGGAACGGGCCGCGATGCGCAGCCGCCGCAGGATCATCGCTTTCATGTCCCCCTCCGCCACTGCAACAAACTCTGGCAGGTGAAGCATAGCACATCGGAGCGCCGAACGCAAGGCCCACCGGCGGCCTGGGGAGCAAGCGTCCCTTCGCGCGAGCGAGGCCACGCCCGCCCGCAACTCCGTGCCCGCTTCGGGGTTTGTATGTTGTGAACGCAATCGTAATAGGAGGAGGTATCGGAGATGATCAAGATTCTTACCGACAGCACAGCAGACCTGCCCCCTGCGCTGCACGGCCATCCTCGCATTGACACCATCCCGCTCAAGGTGGTTACGCCCCAGCGCACGTACCTGGACCGCGTAGATTTGGACACCCCCGAATTCCTGAACTTGCTGAAGAACTCTCCCACGCTGCCCACGACCTCGCAGCCCTCGGCGGGAGAGTTTGAGACGAAGTACCGGCAGATGTTGGACGGCGGCGCGGATGCGATCCTGTCCATCCACATCTCTAGCAAGTTGAGCGGCACCATCAGTTCCGCCCACGCGGCGCTGGAGACGTTGCGAGGCGCGCCGATCACGGTGTTTGATTCCCTGTCCACCTCCATCGGCCTGGGCATTCTGATCCAGCAGGCGGTGAAGGCCCTGGACGCGGGCGAGCCTCTCGCCGAAGTGGTCAAGGTGCTGGAAGTCATGCGCGACGCGATAAAGATCGGGTTTGTGGTGGATACCCTGGAGTACCTGCACAAGGGCGGGCGCATCGGCAGGGCCTCGGCGCTCATGGGCACGCTCCTCAACGTGAAGCCGGTGCTCACCCTCACCGGCGGCGCGATTGAGCCGCTGGACAAAGCGCGCTCCAAGCGCAAGGGCATAGAGCGCACCCTGGCCTACATCCAGGAGTCCATCGGCACCGAGCGCCCCATGGTCGCGGGCATCGCGCAACTGGAGACCGCAGAGGAGGCCGAGAGCGTCCGACAGGCGGTGCTGGACCGGTTCAACTGCAAGGATTGTTTCATCGCGGAACTCAGCCCCGTCATCGGCACGCACACCGGCCCGGGCGTGGTCGGCATCGCGGGTTGCCCGCTGCCGTAACGCCGGACTCGCGCACCCAAAAGCCGCCTGGGGACAGGCGGCTTTTCTTTTTGCCTTTTCGCGCCGCCTGGTGCTATACTGCCCCTGCACACACCGCGCAACCAACCTTCGGAGAAAGTGTTCTCATGAGTGGAAAAAGGCAGCCGGAGAATCAGGGCGAACAGGCGGAGCCGCTATCCGATTCCTGCCTGATTGAGCGCGCAAAAACTGACCCGGAAGCCTTCGGGATTCTGTACGAACGGTACGTGGATCGCATCTACTCGTACGTTTACTACCGAACAGGGAATCAGGCCGACGCCGAAGACCTGACGGCCAGGACCTTCTATCGGGCGATGCAGCACATTCGCCACTACGAGGAGAGGGGGCTGCCGTTTTCGGCGTGGCTGTACCGCATCGCCCACAACCTGGTGGCCAACTGGCACCGCGACCGCGGCAAACGCCAGATGGTCTCGCTGGACGAACTGTACTCGCTGACCCTGGGCGAGGGGCCGGAGCGCATGGCGGAAAAACGCGAGCGCACGGAGACGCTGCTCCGTGTGATACGGAGCCTGCCGCCCGAGCGCCAGGAACTGCTGATTCTCAAGTTTGTGGAGCATCTTTCCAACGCCGAAATCGGCAAGATTATGGGACGCAGCGAGGGGGCCATCAAGTCGCTGTATCATCGGACGCTTCTCTCACTGCGAGAACTTTATGAAGAACTAGAAACAGGAGGTCTCCTCGCGAATGAGCAACAAAGGAATTCGCATCGTAACGGATAGCGCGTCCACCATACCGCCGGAATTGGCGAAGCAACTGGACATTGAGATCGTGCCCATCAGCCTGACCGTGGGCGACCGGACCATGGACGATGGCGAGTTGTCCCCCGATGAACTCTATGAGAAAATGCGACAGGGGATTGTCGCGCGGACTTCGCAGCCCGCGCCTGGGCGCTTCGCGGAGGTGTACGAGCGCCTGCGCGGCATCGCCTCGTCGGTCATCTCCATCCACATCACCAGCCAGCACAGCGGCACGTGCCAGTCGGCGGCGCTGGCCGCATCCATGTTCCCCGACATGGACATTGAGATCGTGGACTCCAGGGGCATCTCGCTGGGCACCGGTTACCTGGTCATTCGGGCCGCCCAGATGGCCAAGCAGGGCTTGAGCAAGGAAGAGATTCTGGCCGCCATCAACGATATGAAAGAGAAGATTCACACCTTCTGCACCGTGTCCACGGTCAAGTACCTGCAGATGGGCGGGCGGCTGGGCTGGGTCGCGGGCACGCTGGCGACGGTTCTGGACATCAAGCCTGTCATGAGCGTGCGCGACGGCACGCTGGGGCTGATGGCCAAGGTGCGCACGCGCGCTCGCTCGCTGGACGCCATCATCCAGGCCACCGTGGCGGCGCTTCAGAACGCGCGCGACCGGCAGATCGCCGTGATCCACGCCGGCGCGCTGGAAGAGGCGCGCCAGGTCAAGGAGCGCCTGGAGCAGTTGATCGGGGACAGAGTGGCTTTCCTGCTGGAGGCTCCGACCGTTCTGGCGGTGCACGGCGGGCCGGGGCTTCTGGGCATCGTCTCGTATGGCGCGTAGTGGGGGCATCCCCGTCGCGCGATGTGAAAGTCTATGATAGCACGCGAGCAAACGGAGATCGGTGGTATTCTGGCGAACATGGAAAAGGACGTTCAGCGCCTTCTGACGCCGGTGCAGCCCGTGCCTGCGTTCCGCGAGCGGCTACGTGAAGTGCTGATGGCCGCGGCCGCGACGGGGGCATGCGAAGTGCGGCTGCGGCCTCGGCCGCGACTGCACGTCTGGGTGTTGTTGGCGTCCGGCCTGGCGCTGGCCGCGTTCCTCGGGCAATACTTCCTGCGCCTGCTGCGACGCCCGCAGTAGAAGCGCGATTGTGAAACAAAAGGAGCAGGACGGGGCGCCTGTCCTGCTCCTTTTCGCGTTCGGCCCTGTCTCGGTTCCAAAGTTTGTTGGTCGCGCCATGCGTAGGTGCGGCGCATTTCCGAAAGTGCGTCGCACCTAGGTTGCCGACATCGGATGGAGCCGAATCTCGGTCCTCACGTTCGGCTGGCGCGACGGGCTATTTCCAGTCCCGCAGCATCTGCACCAGCAGGCGCACGCCGAAGCCGGTGCCGCCCTTGGGCTGGTAGGGCGCGTCCTTCTCGGTGGAGGCCGGCCCCGCGATGTCCAGGTGCGCCCAGGGCATGCCCTCGGCGAACTTCTCCAGGAACTTGGCGGCGGTGATGGACCCTGCCGGGCGGCCGCCGGTATTCTTCACATCGGCCACGTCGCTCTTGATCTGCTCGGCGTACTCGTCCCACAGGGGCATGCGCCAGACCTTCTCGTTGGTGGCCTTGGCCGCGGCCTCAATGCGGGCCGCGAGGGAGTCGTCGTTGGAGAACAATCCAGCGACGAAGGTTCCCAGCGCCACGACGCACGAGCCGGTGAGCGTCGCCAAATCCACCACCCCCGCGGGCTGATACCGCTGGGCGTAGCCCAGGGCGTCGGCGAGGATGAGGCGGCCCTCGGCGTCGGTGCTGATGACCTCTATCGTCTTGCCGGTGATGGCTTTGACCACATCGCCGGGCTTGTAGGCGGTGCCGCTGGGCAGGTTCTCGGTGGCGGGCACGAGGCCGATGACGCGGCGGGGAATCTTCAGCGCGGCGGCGGCGCGCAGGGCGCCGAATACGGCAGCCGCGCCGGCCATGTCGCCCTTCATCTTCTCCATGCCGTCGCTGGGCTTGATGGAGATGCCGCCGCTGTCAAAGGTCAGCCCCTTGCCGATGAGGACGATCGGCGCGTTGTCGTCGCTGCGGCCGTTGTGCTCCAGGATGATGAAGCGCGGCTCCTGCGCGCTGCCCTGCGCCACGCCCAGCAGCGCGCCCATGCCCAGGGTGCGCATCTCCGCCGGGCCCAGCGCCTGGAACTTCAGGCCGTAGGTCTTGGCCATGCGGCGGGCTTCGTCGGCCAGGATGGACGGCGTGGCGTAGTTGGCGGGCTGGTTGACCAGGTCGCGCGCCCAGTTGACGGCCTCGGCCACCTGCACGCCGGCCGCCGCGCCCTCTTTGGCCGGTTGGACGCTCTCCTCGCCCATCACGACGATGGAGACTTTCTCCAGTTCGCGCTCATCCTCGGCGTCCTTCTTCTCGGTCATGTGCTGGGTGAAGCGGTACTGCGACAGGATGGTGCCCTCGGCCACGGCCTGGGCCGCCTGGGCCGTGTCAAGGCCGGCCGCGCCCGCGCCGTGCACGATGGTGGAATAGCGGGTGATGCCCAGCGAGTGCGCCTTGCGGGCGGCTGTCGCGGCCACCTGTCGGACTTTGTCCAAGTCAAACTCTTCGCGCTTCCCAAGCCCGACGATGAGGACGCGCTTGGCGGGGATGGCCCCGCGCGTGTACAGCAGCGCGGTGTCGTTCAGTTTGCCCTTGAAATCCCCCGAGGCGATGAGGTCGGCGATCTGGCCGCCGAGCGCCTTGTCCACCGCGCCCGTGGCGCCTGCCGGTTCGCTCACCCCCTCAAACAAGTTCACCACGATAAGTTCGGTCTGTTCCTCCTGGATCGCTCCACGCTTGACCTCAATGTTCACGGAGACCTCCTTACGCGAAATGGTAGTCTGGAATGCAGGGCACGCGGACACCGCTGTTTGCCGAACACGCGCGACAACCTACCGGGCAATCTGCTCCAGCAGCGGCGGCCCAAAGATCAGCAGCCCAATAATAACCGACATGATGGATAAGAGCAAAACTGCCCCGGCCGACGCGTCCTTGGCCAGTTTCGCCAGTGCGTGGTAGCCCGGATGCGCCAAATCTACCAGCGCCTCCACCGCCGAGTTGAAGCACTCGGCCGCGAGGACTAGCCCAATGGTCAGGACGAGGATGGCCCAGTCCGAAGGCGGCAGGCGAAGCACGACAGCCAGCACGACCACCGCCAGGGCGATGGCCGCCTCTACGCGGGCGTTGCGCTGCGTTCGCCACACGGCCCAGAGGCCGGCAAAGGCATTTGCGAAACTGCGTGTCATGTTCGGGTTTTTCAATTCGCGGCCCTCACGCTTTCAGCATCTCCAAGATTGCATCCTGCCGCGCCCACATCTGGCGTTGCGCCGCTTCGGTGTGGTGGTCGTAGCCGAGCAGGTGCAGAATCCCGTGCACCAGCAGCAACTGGAGTTCGGTCTTGACAGGCACATTGCGTTCCTGGGCCTGGGCCTCGGCGCGTTCCAGCGAGATGACGATGTCGCCGAGGTAGGCCGGCTCGCCCGGCGCCAGGACGAAGGGCCCCGGCTTCTCCTCGCCGAAGGCCAGCACGTCCGTCGGCTCGTCCAGGCCCCGGAAGTCGCGGTTGAGCGCCTGGATGCTCTCGTCGTCGGTGATGACGACGGCCATGTCGGGCAATTCGGTGAGCCCCTCGGCGCGCATGATGGCCTCGGCCCATCTGCGAATCTCGGCCTTTTGCACCTTGCGGCGCAGCGCGGGCGCCACTTGTACGTCAATGGTCATTCTCGTTCCTGCCTTTCTGCTCTTGGCCGGGGTACCGGATGCGAGGATGGAAGACGCCCTGCAACGTAGTGGTAAAGGCGTTCTGGATCTCGTTCAGGTCGCGGAGCGTGAGGTCGCTGTCGGCCAGTTGGCCGCTCTCCATCCGTTCGGCGATGATTTTGCGGACGATGGTTTCTATCTCCTCGGCCGTTGCGGGCCGCAGGCTCCGCACCGTCGCCTCACAGGCGTCGGCGAGCATGAGGATGGCCGTCTCCTTGCTGCGCGGCTTCGGCCCCGGGTACTGGAATCGCGCGGGGTCGGGGTTGGGGTTGTCGGCGCCCGCTGATTCTCGGGCGCGCTCGTAGAAATACGTGGCCAGCATCGTCCCGTGATGCTCGGCGATGAAGTCCACGATGCGCCTGGGCAGATTGTACTTCCTGGCCAGGTCTATCCCGTCCTTGACGTGGCTCACGATGATGTGGGCGCTGGTCTCGGGGTCCAGGCGGTCGTGGATGTTCTGGCCGTCGGTCTGATTGTCCACGAAGAAGTAGGGCCGCAGGGTCTTGCCGATGTCGTGGTAGTACGCGCCGACGCGCGCCAGGATCGGGTCGGCGCCGACGCGCTCGGCGGCTTCCTCGGCCAGGTTGCTCACCAGGATGCTGTGATGGTACGTCCCTGGCGCTTTGAGCAGCAACTGGCGCATGAGGGGATGGGTGGGGCGCGCCAGGTCCACAAGTCGGAGGGTCGTCGGGATGTCCAGCAGGTTGCCCAGCGCCAGGTAGCCCAGGAGCGCGATCATGGAGGCCAGCCCGCCGTTCAGCAGCCCCGCGCCGAAAAGCGTGGCCAGGCCGACCCAGTCGTACCGCTGGCCGGGCAGCCGAAAGGCCAGGATCGTCAGCCAGTTCGCCAGGGTCGCCAACATGCCCGCGAAGACGAAGACGTTGAGGCGCTCCACGCGCTGGACGGCCAGGATGGCGGCCACGGACCCCGCGAAGACGTACACCGCGAGTTCCAGGTTCCCCCCGCTTATCGCGCCCACCAGCACGCTCAACAGCACGGACGAGAAGACCGCCGCCTGCGTGTCAAACAGCGTGCTGATGATGAGGCCCATCGCCGCGCCCGGGAATAGGTACGGGAGCACGGTGTGCCCGGGAACCATCAGGCGGGCGGTCGCCGTGAAGCCGAGGAACAGCACCGAGGTTATCAGCAAGGAGTGTTGCTCGTTCCACAGGTCGCGGGCGCGCACCGAAAGATACGACCCCAGCAGGACGGTGGTCAACGCGGCCAGCAGCGCATTGCCCAGCACGTCCTGCCACTTGATTTGCGGGCGCAAGAGGCCCAGCGCCTCCAGAATCTCCATGTCCAGAGGCTCCACGAGATCCCCTTCCCGCACGATGGTCTGCCCTTGGGCCACGGTCATGGCGACAGGCTCCACGTTCTCGCGGGCCTGGAGGCGCGCGTTCTGCGTCTCGCGGGCATTGAGAAACGTGTTCGCCTTGACCAGGTTCCGCACAAAGGCCACGACCGCCTGCGTCTGCGTCTCGGTGAGGGTGAGCCGCACCAGCGCTGGGATGCGGTTTCTCACCTCGTTGACATCCGACGGGCGAATGGCCTCGCGCATGACGCTGTCCAGCACCCTTTCGGCCTCGGCCTGCGTCGTCTCCCACTCCGCATCGGAGAACGAGAGGATGAGATTCGCCAGGTCCTCGGACAGGGCCAGGTCGGAGATGGAGGTGAGGGCGCGGATTTTCTCGGCGTCGGAAGCGTAGGGGTCGGCGCGCACCGATCCGATGAAGTCCAGAATCTGGCGCAGGCGAAGGGTCTGTTGGCGGCCGATCTTGGGATCGGGCGGGTCGTAAACGTCTCGGACCGCCTGCTCGGCCTGGGCGCGTGCCTTCTCCGTGAGCACCTGGCTCACGAACGTGATCTGCCTGGGCGCGCGTATGTCCGCGGGGCTGACCTGCCCAGCCTGGAGTTCCACCTGCCCCACGGGGAGCAACTCAAAGATGAGGAGCAGGCTCAACAAGATGCCGAAGATCACTCCCCAAACCACCCCGCGCAGGACAAGCGTCCCGCGGTGGGAGTGCGAACGGCCGTTTGCGGTTTCGGCAGCGGTAGCCTGGGTGGTCATGTGCGGGCCAACCGTCTCCCTCGCTAGCCGCCAAGCAACTGGCGCACGACTTCGTTGACGACCTTGCCGTCGGCGCGCCCTTTGACCTGGGGCATGAGTTCCTTCATCACCAGGCCCTGCTGCTTGATGTCGGTTACGCCCAATTTCTGGATGGCCTGGCGCGCCAGGGATTCAATCTCCTCGCGCGTCAGTTGCTGCGGCAGGTAGGCCATGAGGATTTCCATCTCGGCCCTTTCCTGATCTACCAGGTCCTGACGGCCGCCCTTGGCATATTCGGCGATGGAATCCTGCCGCTGTTTGACCTGCTTGGCGATGACTTCCAACACCTCTTCGTCCGACAGGGGATGCTGTACCTCCACTTCTTTGTACCCGATGGCGGACCGCAACATCCGAAGGGTGGACTTGCGCAGTTCGTCCCCTGCTCGGAGGGCATCCTTCATGTCGTTCATGATTTTCTCTTGCAGCGTCATACTTTTCTTCCTTTCACGGGTGGCCTGGGCCTATCTGGCGGAATTATAGCGTCCGTCCCGCGCGCGTGTCAATCGCCGCCACGGCTCCCAGGATGCGACCCTGTTCCATGCGGAGCAGGCGCGTGGGCAGGATTCGGTTGCCCAGGCCCTCGCCTTGCGCCACGACGCGCAGGTAGTTGGCGGTGAGGCCAGTCCAGACGCCCCCGCGCGGCGATTGCTCCCAGAGCACGTCCATCGTGCGGCCCAGGAACCGCTGGGCGTAGGCGGTGGCGAGGCGCGCGCCCAACGCCCGCAATTCGGCGCTCCGCCGCAGCACGTCATCGCGGGGCACGGCGTCGGGCATGGACGCGGCGGGCGTCCCTGGCCGCGCCGAAAACGGGAATACGTGAACCCGCGCAAAGCCGACGCTTTCTACCAGCGCAAGGGTATCCCGATGGTCGGCCTCGGTTTCGCCTGGGAAGCCGACGATGATATCCGTGGTGATGGCCGCGTCGGGCAAGGCCGCCTGTATGGCGCGCACCAGGCGCAGGAAGTCGCCCGCGCGGTACGGGCGGTTCATGCGCCGAAGCACGGCGTCGCTCCCGCTCTGCAGGGGCAGGTGGAAATGCGGGCACAGGCGCGAATCGGCTCCCAGTTCCAGCCACTCGTCGCGGAAACTCCACGGCTCCACCGACGACAGGCGCACGCGCGCGATGGCCGTCTCCGACAGGATGCGGCGCAGGAGACCTCCCAGGTCTGGGCCGCCGATGTCCTGCCCGTAGGCGCCGATGTTCACGCCCGTCAGCACGATTTCCTTGCGTCCCGCGTCGGCGGCGCGGCGCACTTGCGCGACTACGTCGTCCGCCGTCAGCGACCTGGACGGCCCGCGGGCGACGTGCACCACGCAGTAGGCGCAGGCGTTGTCGCAGCCGTCCTGAATCTTGACGAACGCGCGGGTGCGCGGCCAGGGGGTCGTGGCGCGGCCCTGGCGCTCGGGCGCGACGCGGGAAGGAAACCGCGCCCGCAGCAGGTCGGCCAGATGCGCCTTCTCGCGGTTGCCGATGACGGCGTCGGGGTGCGCGGCGGCCGCCACCTCCTGGGGCCACAGTTCGGCGTAGCAGCCCGTGGCGATCACGTGGGCGTTGGGGGCCTCGGCGCGCAGGCGGCGCAAAGCCTGGCGGGACTTGCGGGCCGCCTCGGCCGTAACGGCGCACGTGTTCAGCACAATGACATCGGCCTCGCGGGCCGACGCCAACTCCCAGCCCGCCTCCTCCAGTTGGGCCTGCAGCGACTCCATCTCGCTCTGATTCAGTTTGCAGCCAAGCGACGCCAGGTGTACCTTCATAACCGCCTGTGGAGACAAAATCAGGGCCTCACAGCAAACGCCGGCCCTGGCTCAATCTACCACCGGAGGGAGGGCATGTCAAATTGGGTGCGATTCCGCGGCGGCAGGCGCTATCCACGAATAACACGAATGCACACGAATGGAGAATACATGCAGGGACGTAGGGCGGCTTCCCATAGCCGCCGGGTACTACTATCCACGAATAACACGAATGCACACGAATGGAGAATATATGTAGGCACGTAGGGCGGCTTTCCATAGCCGCCGACGGGCAGGAGGCCGGTACATAGGTGCGACGCACTTCCGAAAGTGCGTCGCACCTCGGTCGCCAACGCAAGCGGGCAGGGACTATCCACGAATAACACGAATGCACACGAATGGAGAATACATGCAGGGACGTAGGGCGGCTTCCCATAGCCGCCGGCGGGCAGGAGGCCGGTACATAGGTGCGACGCACTTCCAAAAGTGCGTCGCACCTCGGTCGCCAACGCAAGCGGGCAGGGACTATCCACGAATAACGCGAATGAACACGAATGGAGAATACATGCAGGCACGTAGGGCGGCTTTCCATAGCCGCCGGCGGGCAGGAGGCCGGTACACCTCGGTCGCCAACGCAAGACGGGGCGCCCCGCGCGTGCCTTGCTTGCGGGCGGGAGGCGTGCTATACTGTCAGGCGCGCCATCGGGAGGGCGTGATGAGCGTTGGGAGCAAGGCCAAAGCCGTGGGAACGGCTCCGGGGAAGGTGATTCTGTTCGGCGAGCACGCGGTGGTGTACGGCCGCCCCGCCATCGCGGTGCCGGTCTTTGAGGTGCAGGCGCGGGCCGAGGTCAGCCTGGGCGCGCCGGGGCAAGGCGTCGTCCTGGAGGCCCGCGACCTGGAGTTGCGCTACCCGCTGTCAACGGCGAGCGCCGATGACCCGCTGGCGACCGTCGTTTGGAAGACCCTGGCCCACCTGGAAATCCCGCCGCAGCCCGACATCCTCATCTCGGTGCAATCCACCATCCCCATCGCGCGGGGACTGGGCAGCGGGGCCGCCGTCTCCACTGCCATTGTCCGCGCACTCGCGCGCTATTTCGGCAAGCACCTCACGTCCAGGGCGGTCTCGGACCTGGTGTACGAGGCCGAGAAACTGTACCACGGCACGCCCAGCGGGGTGGACAATACCGTCATCGCCTTTGGCAAGCCCGTGTACTTCGTCCGCGGGCGAACGCTGGAGATCTTCTGGGTGAAGACGCCGTTCCTGCTGGCCATCGCCGACACGGGCATCGCCAGCGAGACGAAAGACGTTGTCGCCGATGTGCGCCGCCGCTACGAGGCCAACCTGGGCCAGTACGAGTTCCTGTTTGACGAGATTGCCGAGATCGCCTACCAGGGGCGCGGCGCGATAGAAACGGGCGACCTGCCGCGCCTGGGCGAACTGATGACGCGCAACCACGCGCTGCTGCAGGCCATGGGCGTGTCGTGCCCGGAACTGGATCGCCTGGCGCAGGCCGCGCTGGACGGCGGCGCGTTGGGCGCGAAACTCTCGGGCGCAGGCAGGGGCGGCAACCTCATCGCGCTGGTTACGCCCGAAACGCGCGGGCGGGTGGACTTGTTCCTGCGGCTCGCCGGCGCGAAGCGCGTGATCATCACGGAGGTCTCGTAGAATGAGGCTCATCGTGGCGGTTACCGGCGCGTCGGGGGCCGTCCTGGCCGCCCGCTTGCTGGAGCACCTGGCGGGCCACGAAACGCACCTCATCGTCTCGGATGCGGCCCGCGCGGTGCTTCGGCACGAACTGGGCCGCGAGGACCTGCCCGCCACGGCCCGCTACGGCGAGGACGAGTGGAGTTCGCCGCTGGCCTCGTCATCGTTCCTGGCCGACGGGATGGTTATCGTCCCGTGCTCCATGAAGACGCTGGCGATGGTGGCGCACGGTCTCAGTTCCAACCTCATCGGCCGCGCTGCCGATAACGTGCTTCGCACAGGGCGGCGGTTGGTGCTGGTTCCGCGCGAGACGCCCCTCTCGCTCGCGGCGATTGAGAACATGCGTCTGGCGAAGATGGCCGGCGCCATCGTCCTGCCGCCGAATATGGCGTTCTACTTCCGCCCGCAAACCCTGGACGACATGGTGGATTTCGTGGTGGGCAAGATTTTGGACGCGCTGAACCTGCCGCATGCCCTGTACCGGCGGTGGGAGGGGCCAGCGCCGTCGGAGGATGAACCGTGAGTTTGCGCGACTTCATTCGGCTGGCCGAACAGGCGGGCAGGCTCGCCTACGTGGACAGCGAGGTGGACCGACACCTGGAACTGGCGGCTGTGGCGGCGGACATGGACGGGCAGACGGTGCTCTTCCGCCGCGTGAAGGGCTACGATGTCCCCGTCCTTGTCGGCGTGTGCAGCGACCGCGATTGGATCGCCCGAAGCCTGGGCGTGGAGCGGCGCAACCTGCTGGCGGCGCTCGCCGGCGCGTTGGCGAATCCCGCGCCCCCGCCCGTCGTCGCCCATGCGCCCTGCCAGGAGGTGGTGGAACCCGCCGTGAACCTGGACACCATCCCCATCCTGACGCACATCCGTGGCGATGGCGGGCCGTACATCACATCGGGCGTGGCCATCATCCGAGATCCCGACTTCGGCCGCAACGTGTCGTTCCATCGCCTGATGCAGATCGGCCGCGACCGCTTCGCCGCCCGCGTGGTGGAGGGGCGGGGCACCGCGACGGCCTTGGCCAAGACGGGGGGCCGCCTGGATGTGGCCATCTGCATCGGCGTGTCGCCTGCGGTCCTGTTGGCCGCCGCCATGTCGCCGCCCAAGGGCGTGGACGAATTGGGCATCGCCAACGCGCTCATCCCGACGCCGGTCGTGCGCTGCAAGACCGTGGACTTGGAGGTCCCCGCCGACGCCGAGTACGTCCTTGAGGGCCGCTTCACGGGCGAGTACGCGGCCGAGGGGCCGTTCATAGACCTGACGGAGACCTGGGACATCGTTCGCCAGCAACCTGTGGTGGAGATTCAGTGCATCACCCACCGCAGGAACCCCATCTACCACGCGCTGCTGCCGGGCAAGAGCGAGCACAAACTGCTGATGGGGATGCCCCGCGAGCCTACCATCTTCGCCGAGGTGAGCAAAGTCGCCGAATGTGTGGACGTGCTCATCACCCCCGGCGGCACGTCGTGGCTCCACGCCGTGGTGCAGATTCGCAAGCGGCATGAGGATGACGGCAGGAGGGCGATTGAGGCGGCCTTCCGGGGCCACGGTTCGCTCAAGCACGTGGTCGTCGTGGACGAGGACATAGACATCCACAGTCCCGCGCAGGTGGAATGGGCCATCGCCACGCGGTTTCAGGCGGCGCGCGGCCTGGTCGTCCTGCCCGACGCGCCCGGCAGTTCGCTGGACCCCTCGGCGCACCACGCGCCCGGCCAGAAGACCCGCACCAGCAAGATGGGGCTGGATGCCACCATCCCGTGGCGCACCCCCGACGGCAGGCTGCGCACGCCGGAGGAACGCGCGGAATTCCGCCGCGTGGACTATCCGCCGAATCCGTTGAGGAGCCCCTCGCCGCGGGGCTAGGCCGCACCTCACCCCCGGCCTTCGGCCTCCCCCTCTCCGCCCGCGGAGAGGGGGAACGAGGGGGTGAGGTCCGCATGACCGCGCGGGCTGAACCCCCGCGCTACAGGTGCGAAGCCCCTTCGGGGCTAGACCCAAGCCCGCAGGGCTTCGCCCCTTCAGCCCGATGCTTCAGCGTCGGGCGACGGGTAACCGCGAATCCACGCCAATGAACGCGAATTTGCCCTCAAGCCCGCAGGGCTTCGCCCCTTCAGCCCGATGCTTCAGCGTCGGGCGACGGGGAACCGCGAATCCACGCCAATGAACGCGAATTTGCCCCCAAGCCCGCAGGGCTTCGCCCCTTCAGCCCGAT
>DAOTVT010000094.1:0-2834 GCA_034436295.1 Anaerolineae bacterium
CTTCGCCGCCACGCGCCAGGCGCAGGCCCCGCGGACATCGCCGGGCGCCGTTCGCTCGTGGCAGGCGCAGGGCGCCGCGCTGACCCTCACGTGCGACCGCGCCGACGTGCAGATTACCGCCCTGGCGTCGGACATCGTCCGCGTGCGGCTGCGGCCCGACCGCAACTTCCCGCCGCCGTTCTCCTACGCCCTGGCCCGCGAGGATGGGGAGTGGCCCGGCTGCGCCATCTCCGTGGACGAGGCACCCGCCGCCATCGTCATGCGCACGCTGGCGCTACGCGTGGAGGTGAGCAAGGCCGATGCGGCCGTTCGCTTCCTGACGCCGGATGGCCGCTTCCTGGATGCGGACGCCGAACCCATGTCGTGGACGGGCGAGCGGGTGGCCATGTCCCGCGCGCTGCCCGCCGACGCGCACGTGTACGGTTTCGGCGAGAAGGCCCTGCCCCTGGACAAGCGAGGGCTTCGCATGAGCCTGTACAACTTTGACTGCAACGGGTACGGGCCGGGCGACGACCCGCTGTACATGAGCATCCCGTTCTACCTCGTGCTGCGCGATGGCCTGGCGTGCGGCGTCTTCTTTGACAACTCCTACCGCGCCGTGGCCGACGTGGGCGCGTCTCGGCCCGACGTGCTCGGTCTGGAGGCCGAGGGTGGCGAACTGCGCTACTACTTCTTCGCTGGCCCCGCGCCCGCCGACGTGCTGCGCCAGTACACGGACCTGACGGGACGCATGGAACTCCCGCCGCTGTGGACGCTGGGCTACCACCAGAACCGCTGGAGTTACTATCCCGACGCGCGCGTGCGCGAGATCGCCCGCGAATTCCGCCAGCGGCGCATCCCCTGCGACGCCATCCACCTGGACATCCACTACATGGACGGCTATCGCTGCTTCACGTGGCACCCGGAGCGGTTCCCCGACCCGCCGGGCCTGGTGCGCCACCTGCACGAGCGCGGGTTCAAGGTGGTGGGCATGGTGGATCCGGGCATCAAGGCCGACCGCAACTATCCCGTGTGCCGCTCGGGGCTGGCGCGGGACGTGTTCTGCAAGTATCCCGACGGGTCCCGGTTCAAGGGGCCGGTGTGGCCGGGGCTGTGCTACTTCCCGGATTTCTCCAGCCCCGACGCGCGCGCCTGGTGGGGCGAGCAGTACAAGGCGCTGCTGGATGTGGGGCTGGATGGCTTCTGGAACGACATGAACGAGCCGGCCATCTTCGGCGCAGGCCCGGAGACCATGCCCGACTGCGTGCGGTTCGCGTGGGAGGGGCATGGGGCCGACTTCCGCCAGGCGCACAACGTGTATGGCCTGCTGATGGTGCGCGCGTCGTGCGAGGGCCTCCGCCGCCTGCGCCCCGAACGGCGGACGCTGGTCATCTCGCGGTCGGGATGGGCGGGGCTGCAACGCTACGGCAGCCACTGGACGGGCGACAACCGCTCGGACTGGCCGTCCATGGCCAACGTCATCCCCATGGTGCTGACGCTGGGACTGTCGGGCGTGGCATTCACGGGGCCTGATACCGGCGGGTTCAGCGGCAGCCCCTCGCCGGAGTTGCTGGTGCGCTGGAATCAGTTGAGCGTCTTCACGCCGTTCTTCCGCAACCACACCGCTGTCTGGACGAAGGATCAGGAGCCGTGGGTGCACGGCGAGCCCTACGAGAGCCTGAACCGCGCCGCCATAGAGTTGCGGTATCGGATGCTGCCCTACATCTACACGGCCTTCTGGCAGTGCGCGCAGACGGGCCTGCCCATGATGCGCCCGCTGTTCCTGGCGTTCCCGCGCGATGACGCGGCCCACGCCTTGGACGACGAGTTCCTGTTCGGCGATGCGCTGCTGGTGGCGCCGGTGTTGCAGGAGGGGGCGACGGGCCGCCGCGTGTACCTGCCCGAAGGCCGCTGGTACGACTTCTGGAGCGGGCAGGCGCACGACGGGCCCACGACGGTGGCCGTGGACGCGCCGCTCCACCGGCTGCCGCTCTTCGCCCGCGCGGGGTCGGTGGTCCCCAACTGGCCCGTGACGCAGTACGTGGGCGAGCGGCCGCCCGACCCGCTCACGCTCCATGTGTTCCCCGGCGCGGGCGAGAGCCTGCTGTACGAGGACGAGGGCGATGGCTGGGCGCACAAGGAAGGCGTCTTTCGGCTGAGCCGCTTCGCCATGGGGGCGACGGCGGACGGCTGGGCCATCCGCTGGCGTCGGGAGGGGGCGTTCCGCCCGCCGTATGCCTGCGTGGAGGTCGTGATCCACGGGCTGGCCGCGTGCCCGGAGGTGCGCCTGGACGGGCGGGCGGCGGAGTGCGTCTGGGGGGAAGGCGGCGCGCGCGTCGCCGGTGGTACGTTTGACGTGTGCGAGATTCGGGCGCCGCGGCGGGGCTAGGGGCGCGCGTCGCTGACCTGCACAAGCGGAATGCGGCAGTCCTCCGCACCGTTCACAACGTATCGGCCCGGCGAAGGGGCCGTGGCGACGAGAAGCCCGATTTCACCCTCCAAACTTCGTGCCGCTGTGCGCGACAGGCCGGGCATTCGCTCGGGCAATGGTAACGATCCGGGCGGCGCCGCCTGTTTCAAGCCGAAGTTCTGTTTCGTCGCTCATTCCGCCGCTGTTTCAAATACTGCCGGATGATCCACGCCTCTGCGCCATCCGGATCCTTCCACTCAACAAACTCACCGGTTCGCTTGTCTGCCACGCGGTAATCATCTTCACCTTGAAAGTATACCAGCTCATACGGCGATTCGCGCAGAACCATTTCCATCGTTACGCCCGCTGGAAGGCGATACTGCCATTTGCGGATCTGCCGACGTAATGTATCTATTCCCAACCACACCAGCACCCATCCAGCGAG
>DAOTVT010000095.1:0-15874 GCA_034436295.1 Anaerolineae bacterium
TAATGTTTCACACAAAGGCGCAGAGATTTCCCCTGAACCCTCGGTGTTCTTGGCGGAGAGAAGACCAGGTGCGACGCACTTCCGAAAGTGCGTCGCACCTGTGCGGCGGGTATGGAAAGCCGCCCTACGGAACCGGATTCACCGCGGAGCGCGGAGACCGCAGAGATTTCCCTGAAAACCCCGCGTTCTCGGTGCTCTCGGCGGTGAGAATCCCTTCTAGCGCGCGTAGGGCAGGTTTCCATACCCGCCTCGCGGACGAGTTGACATCGCCCGCATGTGCCTTGTATAATGTTTCACGTATTCACCGCGCCGAGGAGGATCGCCGATGATGCGTCCGCGCACAGCGCAGCGCCCGCCGAAGCCAGCGCCCCAAGTCCTGCACCCGCCACGGCCGCTGCCAGGCGGCTCCTATCGGTTCGCGCCCGATTCCCAAATCCTTACATGAGGAGGTCGCCATGCCGAAGTTTCCGTCTCACGAATGGGTGGTCGCGCTCTGCGAGGCCCTCAACAACAGCCCGTCCTACGCCGAGGCCGCCAAGAACTGGGAGGGGGATTTCTACTTCATCGTAGAGCCAGGTGGCCCCCTGACCCAGCAGGCCATCCTGTACATGGACCTGTGGCACGGCAAGTGCCGCCTCGCCAAGGGCATCACCGACCCGAGCGAGATGAACCCCGCCTTTGTGATGAGCGCCAACTACGACACCTGGGTGAAGGTCATCAAGGCCGAGTTGGACCCGATTCAGGGCCTGATGACGCGCAAACTGAAACTCAAGGGCAACATGACGATGATCATGAAGAACGTCAAGGCGGCGCAGGAACTGGTCAAGTGCTGCGCGCTCGTGCCCACCGAGTGGGCCTGATTGCCGCAGCATCCCCGCGGCGCGCGTGTCCTTGACCTGCGGCCCGCAGCCCAACATCGGCCAGCCGTAGCCGCAGGAGGCGAACCCAGCGTTCGCCCCCTGCCCGTATCGGCGTTGCTTGGGACCCAAATCGTCCCGTGGAGGTGAGTATGTGGTTTTTCCGCAGCCCGCAAATCATCTTTGGGCCTGAATCGTTGGACTACCTGGTTGAGATTCCCGCGCGCCAGGCGCTCATCATCACCGATGCCGCCCTGGTACAGTTGGGACTTGTGGACCTGGTAACGCGCAAGTTGGAACAGGCGGGCGTCGCCTACACCCTCTTCGCCGAGGTCCGCGCGGAGCCGACGTTGGAACTGGCCCTGCGCGGGGCCGAGGTCGCCCGCCAGGTGAAGCCCGACCTCATCATCGGCCTGGGCGGCGGCTCCGCCATGGACACCGCCAAGACCGTCCGCGTCCTCTACGAGCGGCCCGACCTGCCCGTGGATGGGATTAGCCCCCTGGAGCCGCTGAACCTGAGCAAAGAGATTCGCCTCGTTACCATCCCCACCACCAGCGGCACCGGCGCCGACGTGGGATGGGGCGTGGTGCTCACCGATGAGGCCAGCCACCGCAAACTCGTCCTCGGCTCGCCCGAGGGCCTGGCCGATTTCGCCATCGTGGACCCCATCTTCACGCTCAACCTGCCGACCGCCATCACGCGGGACACGGGCATGGATGTGCTGGCGCATTCCATAGAATGCTTCGTCGGGGCGTGGCGCAACGATTTCACCGACGGCCTGATGATCAAGTCCACGGAACTCGTGCTGACCTACCTGCCGCGCGCGTGCAAGAACCCCCACGACGAGGAAGCCCGCGAGCACATGCACAACGCCGCCACCATCGCGGGCCTGGGGCTGGGCAACGCCCAAATCGGCATCTGCCACAGCATGGCCCACGCCCTGGGCGGGATGTTCCACGCGCCCCACGGTCGGCTCATCGGCATCTGCCTGCCCTACACACTGGAGTTCGCCGCCAACGGCATGCCCGACAACCTGGCCGCGCTGGCCCGCTACCTGGGCCTCACGACCGCCTCGGGCAAGGAGGGCGCCGACGCTCTGGTCAACGCCGTGCACCAACTGGTGCGGGAGATCGGCCACCCCCGCTCGCTCAAGGAGATCGGCATCGCCGAAGAGGAATTCGCGGCGGGCCTGCCGCTCCTGGTGGACAACGCGTCGCAGGACCCCTGCACCATCACCAGCCCGCGCGTCCCCGAGACCGAGGAGTTCGTCCGCCTGTTCTGGTGCGTGTATCACGGCACGCCCGTAACGTTCTGACAACCCGCAAGGAGGATGCCGGCCATGGGCGGCTACATGGGAAAGATTCTGCGCGTGAACCTGACCACCGGAGACATCCGCGACGAGGACATCAACCCCGACTGGGCGGCGCAGTTCATCGGAGGAGCAGGGCTGGCGGCCCGCTACTTGTGGGAGCACCTGACGCCCGACATAGACCCCCTGGGGCCAGAAAACCCGCTGGTCTTCATGACCGGCCCCCTTACCGGCACTGCCGCGCCCTCGGCGGGCCGATTCGTGGTCTGCGCCCGCTCCCCGCTCACCGGATTGTGGGGCGAGTCCAACTCCGGCGGGTTCTGGGGGCCTGAACTCAAATTCGCAGGCTACGACGGCATCGTTATCACGGGGCGCGCGCCCGAGCCGGTGTACCTCGCCGTGGCCGACGGCAAAGCCGCCCTGCGGCCGGCGGCGCACCTGTGGGGGCTGGACGCCTACGAGACGCAGCGCGTCGTGAAAGAGGAGATGGGCGACCGACGAACGCGCGTGGCGTGCATCGGCGCGGCGGGCGAGTCGCGGGTGAAGTACGCCGCCATCATGAACGATCACGGGCGGGCGGCGGGCCGCACCGGCATGGGCGCAGTCATGGGGGCCAAAAACCTCAAGGCCGTCGCCGTCCTGGGCCACGCCAAAGTCCCCGTGGCCGACCCCGATGCCCTGCGCGCCGCCGTGCAGGATATCGCGGCGTTCATCCAGGAGGACCCCGCCAGCCAGGTGTTTCGGCTCATGGGCACGGCCAACGGCGTCATGCTCCAGGCCGACATCGGCGACATGCCCAGCCACCACTTCATGGGCGGGGTGTTCCCGAACGCGCTGGACATCAGCGGCCCCACCATGAGCGAGACCATCCTCCAGCGCCGCGCTTCATGCTTCCGCTGCCCCATCGGTTGCGGGCGGCGGACCGCGCCCACCCGCGACCCGTGGGCCACGCCGGGCGTGGACGGCCCCGAATACGAGACCATCGCCAGTTTCGGATCGCTGCTGGACTGCGCCGACCTGGAGGCGGTAGCGCGGGCCAACCACCTGTGCAACGTCCACGGCCTGGACACCATCTCCTGCGGCGTTACGCTGGCGCTGGCGTACCAGATGTTTGAATCGGGCGTGCTCACCGAGCGCGACACCGACGGCCTGCGCCTGCAATGGGGCGACCTGGGGCCGGCCATCGCCCTCATCCCGAGAATCGCCCGCAGGGAAGGATTTGGCGCGCTCCTGGCCGACGGCGCGCTGTCGTTGGCCCGGCGGTTCGGCGTGGAGGACTGGGCCGTGCACGTGAAAGGGCTGGAGGTGCCCATGCACGACCCCCGCGCCAACATCGGCATGGCCCTGGTGTATGCCACAGGCCCCCGCGGCGCTTCGCACATGGACGCCGACATCTACATGGTGGACCTGGGCCAGGAGCAGGCCGAACTGGGCATCTTCGCCGGCGACCGCTTTGACCAAAGCGCCGACAAGGTGGGCGTCGTCATCCGCATGCAGAACTACCACGCCTTCACCAATTCGCTCATCGCCTGTTCCAACGCCTTCTACGGCTCCCACCGATGGCGGGCGCTGTACACCGCCGTAACGGGCCGCGACCTGTCGCCCGACGACCTGCTCCTCACCGGCGAGCGCGTCTTCAACCTGAAGCGCGCCATCGCCAACCGCCTGGGCGCAACCCGCGACGACGACCGCCTGCCCCCCGCCTTGCTCAAGCCGCTGCCCGAAGGCGGCACCGAGGGCCACGTCCCCGACATGGACACCCTCCTGCCCGAATTCTACCGCCAGCGGGGGTGGGATTGGCAGACCGGCAAGCCTCTTTTTGACAAATTGGTCAACCTGGGGCTAAATGGGCCGGCCAACGAACTCTGGAGGTAGATCGTGAAACTTTCCGTGCTGATTCCGGCCTACAACGAGGCCCCCACCGTAGAGGCGCTTATCCGCCGCGTGGCCGCCGTGGACGTGGACAAGGAAATCATCGTGGTGAACGACGGCTCCAGCGACGGGACGGGCGAGATTCTGGACCGCCTGGACATCCCCGGCCTGCGCGTCATCCACCATCCCAAGAATCAGGGCAAGGGCGCGGCCATCCGCACCGCCATCGCCGCCGCCCAGGGCGACGCCATCCTCATCCAGGACGCCGACCTGGAGTACGACCCCGAAGACTACCACAAACTGGTGGACAAGATGGTGGCCGAAAACGCCAAGGTGGTCTATGGCGTGCGATCCCTCAAGGGCCAGAAGCCCTTCATCCGCCTGGGCAACCAATTCCTGACATGGGCCACCAACCTCATCTACGGCTCGCGCATCCACGACATGGAGACGTGCTACAAACTGGTGGACCGGCAACTGATGCAGAGTTTCCGCATCACGTGCAATCGGTTTGACCTGGAGGCGGAGGTAACGGCGAAGATTCTCAAGCGCGGCCACCGCATCTACGAGGTGCCGATTTCGTACACGCCGCGCCAGGAGAAGAAACTCTCGCCCTGGCGCGACGGCCTGCCCGCTCTGTGGGCGCTCATCAAGTTTCGCTTCACCGAGTAGCCGCGAAGACGAAAAGGAACCCGCCCTGACCGGCGGGTTTCCTTCTGCTTACGGGCAGCCTAATCTTGCTCGTCGGGTTCTGGCTTATTTCGTCCCGTGAGGTCTATCATCTCCGTTTCCAGATACGGGCGGCGCACGTCGTCCACACCTTCCAGGCGGGCCACGATGTCGCGCACGCGCAGCGACATGTCGTGCACAAGTTGGAGCGCGCGCCGGCCTTCCTCCGACAGGCCCGTCTCCTGCTCCATCAGCCACTCCGCATTGCCCAGGATGGCCGTCATGGGGTTGTTGATCTCGTGCTTGACGGCCAGCCCCAACTGGCCGATGGCCGCCAGGCGCTCCGCGCGGACGACCCGAGCCTGCGCGCGCACGAGAGCCAGGTTGCGCTCGGCCAGTTCCGACGCCGTGAGCCGCTCGCGCTCGTAGAGCCGCGCGTTCTCCAGGGTCGCGGCGATGAGGTTGGCCAGCAACGATAGCGCGCCGACCTCATCCGGGCCGAACGCATCCCGACGGTCTGTCCCGATGTCCAGCACGCCGACGACGCGCCCGCGAAAACGAATCGGCACACACAGTTCGGCCTGCGTGGGGAAACTTCCCTCCGTTCCCGATGCTTCCCCCTCGCGCCGCACGGCCTGGCCCTCTCGCGCCGCCCGCGACACCTGCCGCTCTTCGTCCACCCCCGCCGAGACCGCCGGCGGATCGTAGGCCCGCACCTCGCCGTGGTCGTACTCGGTCACCAGCGAAGCCGCGGTCGCGGCCTCGTCCAGCAGGAAGACCGCCACGCGCTCGTAATCCAGCCTGCGCCCCACCGATTCCACCGCCTGCCGCAGCAGGTCTGGCGTGCGCAGGATCGCGGCCACCTCTTGGCCGATGCGCGCCACGGATTCCAGGTAGGCGGCGCGCTTCTCCGCCTGCAAGAGCAGCCGCTGGTTCTGCAGGGCGACGGCCAGTTGGTCGGCCACGGACTTGAGCACGCCTGGGTCGCGCTGGGTGAACGCGCCCGCGGACGAGGCGCGCACATCCAGCAGCCCCAACACCTCCGAACCGAGGCGCACGGGCACGAGAATCTCCGAGCGAGATCGCCTGGGGACGTGGGGCGACGCAGCCAGGTTGTTGTCCCATACCAGTTCGTCCAGGCCCAACCCGCGCCCCAGCAGACCATCCCGTGCCGCGACGGCATGGCCCGATTTCCACCCGTCCAGCGACTTTCCGGCGAGGGCCTCTACCCACAGGACGCCCTCCTGCTCGCGGAGAAAGGCCACCTGCTCGTAGCCGAACGTGCTGGCAACCAGGGAGACCGCGCGCGGGAGCAGGGTGCTGTCGGGCCTGTAGGCAATCTCCTGCCCGATGCGCATGAGCAGGCTCCACTCCAGCACCCGCGCCTGGAGTTCCTCCAGCATCCGCGTGCGCTCCAGGGTCGGGGCGATCTTGTCGCGCGCAGCGGTGATTCGGCGCGCCTGGGCAGCGGCGAGGCGCAGTGGAGTTCGGCTCAAGAGGACAGCCGCGCCCATGGTCCAGCCGGCGGACACGAAGGGAACCGGCAGGCAGAACGAGTAGCCCCTCTCGGCGGCCAGCGCCGCGACCTCCGGCGATGAGACGACATCGGCGTCGCGCTCCAGGGTGCGGCGGAGGGTATCCGCCCAACATCCCGCTTCCTCATCGCCGACGCCCTCGGACGTGCGAAGCAGGCCGCCGGTTTGCTCCGGGGCGATGACGACGGCCAGCCCCGATTCGGCGCCCGCCAGTTGCATCAGCGCAGACAGGCCGACCTCCAGCACGTAGGCCGACCCGTGAGCGCGGGCCAGGTCGCCGTCCAGCCGATCCAGTAGTTTCCGAGCCTGTCGCCCATCTGTAGCCATCATTCGCCCCGCCAGTGCTACGAGAGGGGAGCCTCGCCGGCCGCCGGAATCCCCAGCAGTTTGCGCACCCTGGCGCGGAGTTCGTCGCCCGAGAACGGCTTGGGCAGACAATCGTCGGCCCCGGCCGCGCGGGCCGCTGCCAACTGTTCCGCGCTGCTATAGCCGGTAACCACAAGGATTTTCATGTGGCGAGTGGACGGGTCTCCTTTCACCTGGCGGCAGACTTCCAGGCCATCCACGCCGGGCATCATCAGGTCCAGCACGATGAGGTCCGGCCCGAAGAGCGCCAACTGCCGGCCGGCCTCAAACCCGTTGAACGCCGTGGCGAAACGGAATTGCGGGCCGAGACGCTGGAGGTTGCGCACCACGGTCTCCACGATAGGCTGCTCGTCGTCCACGACGAGGATGCGCTTCTCGCCCGCCACCGCGCGCCGCAGTTCCGTGTCCACGGGGATGGAGTGCTTCGCCAGGAAGGCGAGCAGGTCCGTGGCGCGCACCCGGTAGTGACCGCCGGGCGTGGCGTGCGCCGGCAACTTCCCTTCCTTGATCCAGCGGAAAATCGTTACGGGCGAGACCTGACAGTACTGGGCCACCTCTCCCGTTGTCAGAAACCGATCCACCGCGCACCACCTTGCACATGTAAGGAATGTAAGGCTTGTAATATTTGTAATAGTATACCACAGTTTTCGCCTGTTGTCAAGAGGACCCGAACGGCCACGAAGGGTAGGTAGTTTGTACATTCCCGCGGAGATTGGTAGGGGGCAGGTTCCCATACCTGCCCCGCCCCACGTGTCTAGGTGCGACGCACTTTTGGAAGTGCGTCGCACCTGTACGGCGGCCATGGAAAGCCGCCCTGCGTGCCTGCGTTCATGCTCCATTCGCGTGGATTCGGGTTATTCGTGGATACCGGGCGTAGGGCAGGTTTCCATACCTGCCCGACCGTGCGTGTCTAGGTGCGGCGCGCTTTTGGAAGTGCGTCGCGCCTTGCTCACCGACACCGAATAGAACCGGGCCGCAGCCGCCGTTGCATTTGCCAAAGCCGACAGCCTATGCTAGAATACCCGCTACCACAAGGAGGGTAGGGGTAATGACCCGTGAGCGTTCCGGCTGTTGGACGCTAACGCTGGCAGTGATTTTCTCGTTGATCTTTGGCACACTCGCGGGGGGAGTCGCCGGGTTTGGCGTCGCCCGCTGGATGGCGGCGCGCGCGGTCGTGCCCCCGCCGACTCCGACGCCGCAGGGTGTCCAGCAGCCGACCCCCGCGCCTGCTTCGCCCCCGGCCACCGTGCTGACAGTGCAGGAAGAATCGGCCACGATCGCGGTGGTGGCCAAAGTGGGGCCCTCGGTGGTAACTGTGGTCAACCTCAAGACGCCGCAGTGGGATTTCTTCGGCAACCTGCGCCAGCCCCAGTCGTTGGGCAGCGGGGTTGTCATCGCCCCCGACGGCTACGTAGTTACCAACAACCACGTGGTGGAGGGCAACGCCTCGCTCAGCATCATCACCGCCAGCGGGCAGAAGTACGACGCGGAACTGGTGGGCGCGGACGACTTGAGCGACCTGGCGGTGTTGCGCATCCGGGGCGACCCGGGCCTGCCCATGGCCGAATTGGGCGACTCCGACGCCCTGGTGCAGGGGCAGCGCGTCGTCGCCATCGGCAGCGCCCTGGGCGAGTTCAAGAACACCGTAACGGTCGGGGTCATCAGCGGCCTGGACCGCTCCATTGACATGGGCGAGGGCTTCCGGATGGAGGGCCTCATCCAGACCGACGCGGCCATCAACCACGGCAACAGCGGCGGCCCGCTGGTCAACCTTCAGGGCCAAGTCATCGGCATCAACACGCTCATCATCCGCGGCGACGGCACCACGCTGGACGTGGCCGAGGGGCTGGGGTTCGCCATCCCCAGCAACACGGTGCGGATGGTAACCGCGCAACTCATCCAGTACGGCTATGTCCGCCGGCCCTACCTGGGCATTAGCCACGTGGAACTCACGCCCGGCATGGCCACCTACTACGGCCTGTCGGTTACGCAGGGGACTCTGGTCGTGCGGGTGGTCGCGGGGTCTCCGGCCGACCGTGCCGGCCTGAAGCCCGGCGACGTGCTCCTGGCCATCAACGACGAGACGCTGGACAGCGAGCACCCGTTCTTGAACGTTCTCCTGCACCACCAGCCGGGAGAGACGGTTACGCTCCACGTGAACCGTTATGGTCAGACGCTCACGCTCCAGGCGACCCTGGGCGAGAGTCAACGATAGGCAACCCGGATTTTGCCAGCAAGACCGTGCGCACGCATCACCACACCGCAAGAGGAGTGATGAAGACATGCAGAAGAGCAACTCCATCTGGAAGTACCTCTCGGGCCAGAGGGCGGAGCAGATCGTAACCTTCGCGATCATCCTGCTGCTGCTGGTCGCGAGCCTGCTGCTGCCACCGTTCCGAGTCGTAACGCGCATCTCCGACATCGGCTGGACGGCCGTCCGGTACGATGGCGCGACGCTGGAGGACCCGGACGGGACGGTCGTCCGCATCCCTGCAGGGCTTCCGGGCAAGGTTCTGAAGGCGCGCTTCTCATCGGTGCCTCGTGAGCAGTTCCTGGCCGGCCGGGCGGGCGACGAACTGGCCCAAGCCGCCAGCGCCCTGCCGCAGACCATCGCGCCGCGCAGCCCGCTCTACCAACTGCGGTTCAAGCAGGCCGCGCCCGTGCCGGTAACCCTCACCATCCCCATTCCCAACGATTCCGAGCCTGTGCAGGCGCTGGACCTCTACGAGTGGACCGGCACGACGTGGCGGTGGCTCCCGTCCACCGTGCACCCCGACCAGGACATCATCACGGCGGAACTGCCCCAAGCGCCGGCGGCGTTTCTGGTGGCGCTGGCCCAGCCTGCGGCCAAGGTGAGTTCGTCGTCGGGGGTGAGCGGCAGCAGCGCCGCGGTGGGGGCGGCCGGGACGCCGTCGGCCAATGCGCTCTCGCCCGCGCCAGATGGGTCGGTACGGCCCGTGTTCCGCGCAGGCGCTTCGGAGATTTCCGTGGCTCCGTGGGCGGGCCTGCCGCTGTTGACCAATGTGGATGACAGGGGCCAGGCCGACTATGCCACGCTGGACGCCATCCTGGGGGACGAGACGCGCATGGCGGCCCACATTGCCGCCGTTGTCAAGTGGGTAACCGACGGCAAACACGCCGGCGTTACGCTGGACTACCGTGGCTTTGACGCGGGGCTGACCGACCGCTTCAGCGACTTCGTGGGCGACCTGGCTGCGGCCCTGCACCAGGCCGGGGCGACGCTGGCCGTCCGAGTGCCCGCGCCGGTGGCCGCTGGCGACGCCTGGGACACCAGCCCTTACGACTGGGCGGCGCTGGGCCAGCGGGCCGACGTCGTGCGTTTTGCGGCCCCTTCGGACCCGAAGGCGTGCGTCGCGGGGGGCGCGCTGGATCAGATGCTGGCATGGGCCGTCAGTCAGGTCCCGCGCCAGAAACTGGCCGTGGAGTTCTGCGCCATGAGCCTGGACGTGTCCGCGGCGGGGGCGCAGCATCTGCCCATGTCCGAGGCGTTGCTCCCGTTGAGCCGCCTGGCCGTGCAGGGCGGCTCGGTGGAGGTGCTGCCCGGTCAGACGATTACCCTGACCGCCGGCCTCTCGCCCGAGGCGAAGATCGCGTTGGACCCGGCCACCGACGCCTACGTCTATGAGTATGCCGACGCGCAGGGCGCGAAGCACACCGTCTGGATTGACGACGGGGCCGCGTTGGCCCGCAAACTCCAGACGTTGGCGCCGTACCGCATCGGGGGCGTCTTCTTGACGGACATCAGCGGCGACCCCGTGGAGCAGAGGATGGCCGCTGCCCTGGAGCAGTACCGCGCCGACCAGGCGGCCAGCGTCAAGCCCAGCGAGTTCACGCTGGTCTATACGGTGCAGGGCGGCGATGGTCCCGTGGCCGAGGCGACCCGCTCGCTCCAGGACGGCGCGTACACGTTCACCGCCGATCAGCCGGGCGAGTACGTGGTGGCCGCGGGGATTTCGCTGGACGGTGGCCGCACGGTGAGCGGGCGCGGCGACCGCGTCGCCCTGAAGGTCGTTACGCCCACGCCGATTCCCACCCCGACGCCGACGCCCAAGCCGACGGCTACGCCCGCGCCGAAGGCCGCCGCGCCGGCAGCGCCCAAGGTGGGCGGGTTCTTCGGCTACGGCATCCAGGCGCACTTCTTCAGCCAGGGCGATCACGACCGCATCATCGGGGCCATCAAAGGCCTGGGCTTCTCGTGGGTCAAGCAGCAGGTGCGCTGGGCGGACATGGAGAAGGAGCAGGGCCAGATTGACTGGGGCGAACTGGACCGCATGGTCAACAACTGCTCCGCCAACGGCCTGAAGATCATGCTGAGTGTGGTAACCGCGCCGCGGTGGGCGCGCCCAGGCGACTCGGATTTCAGCGTGGCCGGGCCGCCCGCCAACCCCGACGAGTACGCCCGCTTCATCGGCCAGGTCGCCGCGCGCTACAAGGGCAAGGTGCAGGCCTACGAGGTCTGGAATGAGCAGAACCTGTACTACGAGTGGGGTGGTCGGGGGCACAAACTCAGCGCCGCCGCCTACATGGAGTTGCTCAAGCGGGCCTATCGGGCCATTAAGGCGGCCGATCCCAACGCCATCGTCGTCAGCGGCGCGCTCACGCCCACCGGCTGGCACGACTACGATACCGCTGTGGACGACGCTATCTACCTGGAAGAGATGTACCAGAATGGCCTGAAGAACTACTGCGACGCCGTCGGCGCGCACCCCAGCGGCTACAACAACCCGCCCGACGCGACCGTGGGGTACAACGACCCCAACGAGGGCGGGTGCAAGGGGCATCGGTCGTGGTTCTTCCGCGCCACGATGGAGCAGTACCGCAACGTGATGATCAAGTACGGCGACTCGGGCAAGCGCATCTGGGTTACCGAATTCGGGTGGGCCAGCACCGAGAACCTGGGCGCAGGCCCCGCGCCGGGCTACGAATACGCTGCGAACAACACCGAGGCCGAGCAGGCGCAGTACATCGTCCGCGCCTACCAGATGGGGAAGAACTGGGGGTTCGTGGGCGTCATGTTCTTGTGGAACCTGAACTTCGCGCCGGTGGCAGGCCCTGCCGACGAGAAGGCAGCGTTCGGCATCGTGCGGGCCGACTGGAGCCTGCGACCCGCCTACGCGGCGCTGGCGAGCATGCCCAAGTAAGGGGATAACCGAGCATTTGCACGCGCGGAGCACGGGCCAATCCTGACCCGTGCTTTGCGTTGAATGGGGATGACCGTACCTCCCCCCCTCAATCCCCCTCTCCGCTTGCGGAGAGGGGGAAGCCGAACGCCCTGGGGGCGAGTGCGGGGTCTGGCCGAAGCCCCTCGCCTGCGGAGAGGGAAGCCGAAGGCGGGGGTGAGGTTGGGTGCGGCGCGGTCTGACCTCACCCCCTCAATCCCCCTCTCCGCTTGCGGAGACGGAAGCCGAAGGCGGGGGTGAGGTTTCTACCCGCATCCTGTTTGCGTTTCAATTCTGAGGTGAGGCAGCAGCATGCGAAGACAACGCTGGCAACCGATTGACGGGCTGGAGCCTGAACCACAGCCCGAGACAAAATGGCTGAAGGTGGCGACGGTCGCCGTCGTCTTTCTGCTGGTGTTGGCGATTCTGTTCGCCGTGTGGGCCGTGTTCATCTACCAGCCCGCGGTCAGCGTGGCGCCGACGCCGACGAAGACGCCGCGCTCACCGGCAACGGCGACGGTTGCGCCGCCCACGGCCACGCCGCTGCCCCCCACGTCCACGCTGGCGTTTGTGCCGACGGACACGCCCGCGCCAACCGCGACGCCGGCCCCGACGGATACCCCCGCGCCGACGGCCACCGCGCCCGCCCCGACGCCGACGCCCAAGCCCACGCGCATCCCCGCGCCGCGCATGAACTCGCCCGACTACGGGATGCAGATTTTCGGCTGGTGGCGGCCCGAAGTCGCCGACCGCGATATGGGCTATGTGCGCGACGCCGGGTTCACGTGGATCAAGCAGATTTTCGCCTGGTACGACATTGAGGGCGCGGGCAAGGGCCAGTACGACTGGTCGCGCACCGACCGCATCGTGGCCCAGTCGGAGCAATATGGCCTCAAACTGCTGGTGCGCGTGGACACCGCGCCGGAATGGGCCAAAGGCAGCAACGGCCCCGTGCGCGACTTCAACGACTTCGGCGATTTCCTCTACGCCATGGCCAGCCGCTACAAGGGCCTGGTGGACGCCTACCAGATATGGAACGAGCCGAACCTGTCGCGCGAATGGGGTGACCAGCCGCCCGATCCCGCGGCCTACGCGCGCATGCTCAAGGTGGCCTACACGCGCATCAAGCAGGCCGATCCCAATGCGTTTGTGGTGTCGGCCGGGCTGGCCCCCACGACGCGCGACGACGCCGTGGCGATGCCCGACGAGAAGTTCGTGCGGGGCATGTACGCCGCCGGAGCGAAGCCCTACTTTGACTTCCTGGGCGTGCACGGCGCGGGATACAAGGCCCCGCCCGAAGCCGATCCGGCCGACGTGGCCCGCGACCCGGTGCTCACCAACAACGACCCCTCGCCCGAAAGCATGAAGCGCATCTACTGCTTCCGCCATGTGGAAGACCTGCGCCGAATCATGGTGGAGGCCGGCGACGCCGACAAACAGGTGGTGGTGCTGGAATTCGGATGGACGACCGACCCGCGCCCCGATTCCCCCTACCGCTGGCACGCCGTGTCCGAGGAGGAACAGGCCGATTACCTGGTGCGCGCGTATCAGTGGGCCAAACAGCACTGGCAGCCGTGGATTGGCCTGATGAGCCTCATCTATATCGCCAACCCGGACTGGACGGAGAACGACGAGCAGTACTGGTGGGCCATCACCTACCCGTCGTGGCCCGTGCCCAAGGTGCGCCCGGCCTACGAGCGCCTGAAGGCCATGCCCAAGTAGCGCGCCGAGTTTACATCCCGACAAGGAGACCGGAAACCCATGCACGCGATAGAGCAGCAAATCGTGGACTTCCTGTACAATCTGTTCAACACCATCGGCTGGCCGGGCGTTGTGGCGGCTATGGCGATTGAAAGCGCCTGCATCCCCCTGCCCAGCGAGGTAACGATGCCCCTGTCGGGCTGGATGCTGGTGCAGGCGAAGGGGCTTTCGGCGTGGCACGTGCTGTGGGCCGCGTTCTACGGCGGGCTGGGCTGCACCATCGGCTCCATCATCACCTACTGGATCGGCGCGCTGGGCGGGAGGCCCCTGCTGGAGAAGTACGGCAAGTACGTCCTCATCTCGCGCCACGATATGGAAGTGGCCGACAAGTGGTTCGCGAGGTACGGGCAGGCGACGGCCTTCTTCTCGCGGTTGCTGCCCGTGGTGCGGACGTTCATCTCACTGCCGCTGGGGATGGCGCGGATGAACTTCGCCAAGTTCACCGCGCTGGCGTTCGCCGGTTCGTTCCTCTGGTCGGGCGTGCTGGCCTACCTGGGGTACGTATTCGGCGAGCACTGGGTGCAGGTGCGCGAGGCCATGCGTCCGTTTGACATCCCCATCCTCATCGTCCTCGTGGCGCTGGTGGCGTGGTACGTGTACAGCCACATCAAGCGCGCCCAAAAGCAGCGGGACGCCGAGCCCGCCGCGTAGGAGAGAAGAGAAGCGAGCGGCGCACCGGAAGAAGGTGCGTCGCTCGTTGTCTGCGACTTTACCCGAACAGCAGGAGTCGGATTAGGCCCAATGCCGCGCCGCCCGCGACCAACCACCAGGTCTCGGCCCGATACCGCAGGAGCAGGACCAGGCTGGCCGCCGCGATGGCCGCGGCTGGGATGTCCGGGACCGCCGAGCGCGCCAGGCCGATGGCGACGGCGACGATGAGCGCCACCACGGCGGCGTTCACGCCCTTCAGAAATGCCTGCCCCAAGGCCCAATTCCGCACCTTCGGCAGGTATTTGCCCAGGAGCGCGGTGATGAAGAACGACGGCAGGAACACGGCGATCGTCGCCACCACCGCGCCGCCCCACCCGCTCACGAGATACCCGATGAACGTGGCCGACGACAGCACCGGCCCCGGCGTCATCTGCCCCACGGCGATGGCATCCACCAACTGCCGCTGGGTGAGCCATCCCAGGCGGTTCACCACGTCCTGTTGGATGAAGGCGAAGAGCACCATGCCGCTGCCGAAGAGTAGCGCGCCGACCTTCAGGAAGAACAGCGCCAGGGCGGGCAGCCGATCCTGGGCGGTCAGCGCCCCCGCGGGCAGCAGCGCAGGCAGGCCGGGCGCAATCAGGACGAGGGACGCGGCGCCCGCCCGCCACGGCCCCGCGTAGAGCAGGATTCCCGCCACCCCGGCCGCCAGCAGGACGACGACCTGGTCCACGCCGAGCAGCGCGGCGGCCAGGCATGCCGCGGACAGCGCGGCGAGTCGCCAGTCTCGGATGGCCGTTTTGCCCAGACGGTAGGTTGCCGCCACGACGATTGCCAAGATCGCGGGGTTGATCCCGTAGAAGATGGCGCCGACCTGGGGCAGCGAGCCGTAGGTTACGTAGAGCCATGCCAGCGCGCCGGAGATGAGCGCCGCCGGAAGCATGAACGCCGCGCCGCCCACCAGCAGGCCCGGCCACCCGGCCCGCAGATAGCCGATGTGGATGGCCATCTCCGTTGCGTTCGGGCCGGGTACCAGGTTTGTGGCCGAGAGCATGTCCAGAAAGTACTCGCGGGTGAGCCAGTTGCGCCTGCGGACTGTCTCAGCCTCCATAAGCGCGATGTGCGCCGCCGGCCCCCCGAAGGAGATGGTGCCCAATTTCAGGAACAGCGCGGCCACCTCCCACAGGCGCTGCCGCAACGGTGGCGCTGGCGCAGATGTCGCTGCCATAGGCCGGGCTAGTGCAAGAGTTCGGTGTGGTCCACGATGGTGCCGTTGGCGTATGCGAGCACGGCGTCGTCAATGCGCGCGATGTCCGTAACCACCGGCTTGATGCCCATGCGCCTCATGCTGTCGTAGGCGCCCCAGCCCATGCCGCGGCACAGCAGCGCCTCGCAGTCGGCGATGGCGTTCGCCATGCGGATGTGCTTGTCGTGGCTGGCCGGGTCGGTGCCGTGGCGCTGGCCGGGAACCTCGGCGTGCTCCTGGTGGACGAACTGATTATGGCCCATTTTGTCGCGCAGTTCGCGGGCCACAATCTGGCCGTTCTCCACGGTCAGCACGGCGTAGTAGGGCGCGCGCCCGAAATGCTGGCTGATGGTGATGCCGTCGTCTGTGATGCATGCGATCTTCATGTTGTGTTCTCCTTATGGTAAGATGTAGGGCCAATCGCCGTGAGCGG
>DAOTVT010000096.1:0-16786 GCA_034436295.1 Anaerolineae bacterium
CGCGCCCCGCCCGTTCGCACCTCCCCCCCAGCCTGCGGCCTTCCCCCTCTCCGCCCGCGGAGAGGGGGAACGAGGGGGTGAGGTCAGCACGCCCCCGCGGCGGAAATAATACCCTTCGTGCAGATTCGTGTGATTCGCGGATGCCACCCGCCCTTACGCACCTCACCCCCAGCCTTCGGCCTTCCCCCTCTCCGCCCGCGGAGAGGGGGAACGAGGGGGTGAGGTCGGCACGCCCCCGCGCCCAACCGCCGTGGGCCGAATTACGCATCCCCGCGCTTGTATGTTATAATCGGCCATGCGCACAAAACACTCCTGCTACCTCATCGCGGCTCTCGCGGCGGCCATTGTCGGCCTGCTGGCCTACGCCGCCGTGTCGCAGGCCAGGCCCCCGCTGGCCCTGTCCGACCCGCCCGCCCAGGCCACGCTGGAACTGCAACCCGCCGCCGACGCCTGGGTCGCCTCCCTGTTCACTCACGATAACTTCGGCGATTCCGTAATCCTGCCGGCCGGGCGCGACGGCCAATGGGGCACGCGGCGCTCGCTCCTCTGGTTTGACCTGTCGGGACTCCCGCAGGATACCCTCCCGCTCACGGCGACCCTGGACCTGGGCCTGTGGTGGGGCGAGGGCGATCCGTGGGTGATGGCCGTGCAGCCGCTTGCGGGGCCGTGGGACGAATACGGCGTTAAGTGGGCCAACCAACCCGCGCTGTCCACGCCGGTCATCACCGCCACCGTGCCCATCACTGGCGACGCCTATTCGCTGGACGTGCTCCCCCTCGTGTACGAGTGGGCGCGGGGCCGCATGCCCAACTACGGCCTCGTGCTGCGCGCCGAATCCGAATGGCGGCAGGGCCAGCGCGTCTTCTTCAGCAAAGAGGCCCTCACCCATCCCGCGCCGCGCCTTCGCGTCGCCTACGTCATCGCCACGAGCACTCCGACGCCCACCAACACGCCCACCGCCACGCCCACGCCGACCCGCACGCCCACCCACACGCCCACCTACACGCCCACGCGCACCCCGACGCCCACCTACACCGCGACGCCCACGCGCACGCCCACGCCGACGGCCACGCCCACCCACACGTCCACGCCCACGCCCACGCGCACCCCAACGCCCACCCACACGCCGCGGACGGTCAGCACCACCCTGCCCCTGGCGGCCGACTCGTGGATTGACACCTGGAATCAGACCGCCAACCACGGCGCGGACGGCTCCATCTCCCTCCGCAACGGCGGGGCGAAAAAGGGCCTGGTGCGCATGGAACTGCCCGCCGAGGCCATGGGGCAATCCATCTACTCCGCCCGCCTGAAACTGTACTTCACGTATCGCTCCAACACGGGCGTCGGCACGCTCAAAGCCTACAGGCTGACGCGCGCATGGGACGAGAAAACGGTTACGTGGCTCATTCCCTGGGAACAGCCTGGCGCCAGCGGCCCGTCGGACGTGGACGCGACGGTTGTGGGGTCGGCGCCGCTCAACGCCATCAACGTATGGGTAACGCTGGAAGTGAAGGACGCGGTGCAAGCGTGGGCCAATGGCGCCGAAAACGACGGCCTCCTGCTGGTCTTTGAAAGCACCAGCAGCACGGAGTACCGCTTTGCGTCCAGGGAGTACGCGCCCCAAGCGCCGCGCCTGGAACTCGTGTACGGCGTCGCCGAGCCGACATCTACGGCCACGCCCACGCCCGCCGATTCGCCGACGCCGACGGCAACCCCGACGCCCACGGCCACCGAAACGCCCACCGCGACGCCGACGCCGACGGCAACCCCAACGCCCACGCCGACCCCGACGGCCACGCCCAGCCCGACGCCGACGTTCACGCCAACGCCCACCCACACGCCGACCGCGTCGCCCGCCGCCACCGCCACGCCGACGGCCACGGCCCCCCGCGTCTCCGCGCGCGTGCGGCTGCCCGTCATCGCCAAGGACTGGTGGGTGATCTACGGCCTGTGGTCCAGGATACCCGAGTAGGCGAGGGTCCGTGCGCGGGGCAAAAGAAAACCGCGCCCGATGGTTCGGGCGCGGCTTGGGGTGCAGGTGTTCTGGCGCTTCCTACAGAGGAACGACGTTGATCGCCTGGGGGCCTTTGGCTCCCTGCTCCACGGTGAACTCTACCTGCTGGTTCTCCTCCAGGGTGCGGAAGCCCTCGGTCTGGATGGCCGAATAGTGCACGAACACATCGCCACCCTTCTCGCGGGTAATGAACCCGTAGCCCTTGGTCGCGTTGAACCACTTGACAGTTCCCCTCTCTCGCTCGCTCATTTGTAGCACTCCTTGTGGTGATTTTATAGGAGAGTGTGGATCAGAAGCGCCGCAAAAAACGCGGCCGAAGAGCAGTGGAACGCCCCTCGGCCAGTGCCTTGCAAGCCGTTCTTACACTTACTCAACCTACGGGCTTTTTCTAGCACCGAATGCGGCTTTTGTCAAATCGCGCTCGGCGGCGACAAGAACCCGCGTCCGCAGCCTCAATCCTCCACCTCTATCATGATGCGCTTGTTGATGCGCCCCTTGCTGTGATAGTCCACGACGCGGACGCGGCCCACCTCGCGCGTGTTGGCGAGATGCGTGCCTCCATCGGCCTGCGTGTCCAGCCCCTCAATCTCCACCACGCGGACGACGGCGATATCGGCGGGCAGGAGATTGACCTTCGTGCGGATGAGGTCGGGATGGCGGTCGGCCTCCGCTCGGGGCAGAAAGTGGACACGCACGGGCCGCGCGGCCTGCACCTCCATGTTCACGCGCTCCTCAATCTCCCGCACCAGTTCCGCGCGCATCGTCTCAAACTCAAAGTCCATGCGGCCCTTCAGCGGCTCCATGTTGCCGCCCGTAACCTTCGCGCCGTAGTCGCGCCACACCACGCCGCACAGGATGTGCAGCGCCGTATGCGTCCGCATGAGGGCGTAGCGCCGCGGCCAGTCTATCTCGCCGCGCACGCGCGCGCCGACGGCAGGTGGCTCCCCTTGCAGTTCATGCCACACGAGCGGGCCTTCCCGCCGCACCTTGACCACCGGCCAGGTGCGCGTGCCGTCCGACAGCGTGCCGATGTCGCACGGCTGGCCGCCCCCGCCCGCGTAGAAGGCCGTCGCGTCCAGCGCCACCTCCGCGCCGTTCACCGCCACGACCGTGGCCTCAAACGTCTTCAGATACGAATCGGTCTGGAATAGAAGTTGAGTTTCCATGTTGGCCTCCGCAAGATCGCATTGGGCCGCCCGTGCGCAGCCTCCAGCCCATACTACCGCAACGAGCCGCCTTTGGCAAGAGGAGCCGTGGCGCGCGGAGAGAACACGTAGGGCGGCTATACCCAGCCGCCGCCCCTCCCCGCACCCCGCTTGCGGGCAGAACGTAGGGCGGCTATCCCTAGCCGCCGCGTATTCCCTCGCCCCGCTTGCGGGGAATTGCCAGGCCACGGTCGGGTATGGAAACCCGACCTACGGGTTGGGGGCAGCGTCCCCGCACCCCGCTTGCGGGCAGAACGTAGGGCGGCTATCCCTAGCCGCCGCCCGTCCCCGCGCCCCGCTTGCGGGCATAACGTAGGGCGGCTATCCCTAGCCGCCGCGTGTTCCCTCGCCCCACCTTGCAGGGAATTGCCAGGCCACGGTCGGGTATGGAAACCCGACCTACGGGTTGGGGGCAGCGTCCCCTCGCCCCGCCTTGCGGGGAGGTGCCAGAGACCCCAAAGGTCTGGGAGACCTTTGGGGTCTTCGCACCCCCCGCGACGTGCCGCAGGCCGATTTTGACGTTTTTCGGCCCCCGCGTATAATAAGCCCGTAACGCTCCTCGGTAGCTCAATCGGCAGAGCGGCCGGCTGTTAACCGGTTGGTTGTAGGTTCGAGTCCTGCCCGAGGAGCCTTTTTGTTTGCCCACACGCGCTCCTTGAACCCCCGCGCACACCCGTCGGTATTTTCTATGGACGCCTGTGCGAAGGGAGGGCGAGATGGCACGAGCGTTCTTGCGAATCGTCGTGTTGCTCGGCGTAGCGGGCCTGCTGGCGGGCTGTGGCGGGCCACCGCGTAGCCCACGCGCCTGCCCCGACTGGAGCCGGGGCCTGGCCGTCGGCGAGACCTCGTTCAACGCCCCCGTTGCCCTTTACGCCGCGCCGGACGGCAGCGCCATCCACCTGGCCTGGGGGCAGGTATCTCCCGACGGCGACAGCATCCACTACGCGCAGATTGACGCCCAGGCTCGCGTTGTCCAGGACCGCCTCTTGCCCATCCCCGTCCGCTCTCCGCGGCAGGTGCGGCTGCTCCCTGACGGCCAGGACGGATTGCGACTCTTGTGGCTGAACGGCATCGGCGAGGAGCGTCGGGTCGTCGCGGCGCGCCTGGACGCGGCGGGCGAAGTTGTCGGGCCAGTGGTGCAAGTGTCGGCGACCGCGCCCGAAGCCGACGGGTTCGCGGCCGTGGCGACCGCGAGCGGCACCGAAGTCTTCTGGAGCCACGAGGGGGCAGGAGACGCCCGCGGCATCTACCACGTGCATCTGGATTCGGCGGGGCAACCCGCAGCGCCGAGCAAGCCGATCGTGGCAGGCGGCATCAGGCCCGATGCTGCGGTCGGCGCAGACGGCCGCGTGTACCTCGCCTGGATTCAGGAACCCAAGCCCGACGAAGAGCACGTGTGCTACGCGCGATTTGACCCCGACGCGCGTCAAACGGAATCTGCGGAACGGTTGGGGAGATTTGCCGGAGGCACCAAAGTCCGCATCTACGGGCCGACGGTTGCGCTGACCGACAAACGGGCCTACGTCTTCTGGGCCTGGGAGCGGCTCGTGAGTCCCATCTACCTGCTGTCCGCGCCGGAGGCGGGCGAGGGCGAATGCCATTACGTGGCCCTGCCGTTGACCGAGGACGGCGCGCCCCCCACGGAGCAGACGCTGAACCTGCCGATCATCGCCAATCCCACCTACGCGCCCGCAGCCGGGGCCTACGCCTACACGGCACTCGCCCAACCCCTGCGCGACACCGACCGGCTGGTGCAGGTGTACGGGCCGCTGCCCGGCATCCGCACCACCATGCCCGGCGCCAGCATCCCGCCGCGCTACACGCAATGGGTGGGCGTCAACAGCATGGCCGTTTACATGCCCGCTCCCGCCGCCGGCTCGCGGGACGAAATGGCGCTGAGCGTAACGTTCCTGACGGCGACCAAACGCTCGCGCCATCTGGTTATCGGCGTGGCCTATCTGGCCGCTGGCGACCTGAAGGGCTATCAGATCGCGGGGCGCACCGCCACCGAAGCCGTGCGCCCCGCGCTCGCAGCCGACGGCCGCGGCCACCTGCACCTGGCCTGGCTGGAACCGGGCGGGGTGCGCCGCTACGTGGTGTACTACGCGAGCACAGCACCAGAAGCGCGGGCCGTCCTCAACACGCTCACGCCCCGCGATGTGGCGGACGCCGCGCTGGAGGGGCTGTGGAGTATCATAGAGGCGGTGAGCCTGTTCCCGATGGCCTTCCTGGCGCTCCTGGCGCCGATGCTCTGGATCGTCGCGTATCTGGTGGCCAAAGCCGACGCCAACCTGGAATCGCGAGGGCCGCGCATAGCCCTGGCCGTCGCCATACTCCTGTACATCCCCGCCAAGTTCTTCTTGCTCCCGCCGGACTTGCTCTCGTTCCCGCCGTTCTACGACCGGCTCTCGCCGGCGGGGGCCAATGCGCTCGTGATCGGCCTGCCCCTGGCCATCCTTGGCGCCGCCCTGGGGGTCATGGGGCTGTATCTGAAGAGGGCGCAGAGTCGGTCTCTACTGGCGGCCTATCTCATCTTCGGCGCGACGGATGCTTTCCTCACCATCGCGTTGTACGCCCCTGGCTTCCTGGAGTGAGATTCGCCGGTACTGTATCTTTTTCGGTGGAAACTGCGCGACCCAGGCTACAGACGTCGGGGCCGAAAACCTGCCCCTGCGCTCGCAATGGATCGGCGGCAAAACGCCCAAACACGTAGGGCGGCTTTCCATAGCCGCCGGAAACAGGGGGCAGGGGTGGAAACCTGCCCTACACTCTATTCGTTTCATGCTGCCGCTCATCGGTCTGACCAATTTCCACCGAAATGCATACACCGCCAGATTGACCCGCCGTCCCCGTTTCCCGCAGCGCCATCCTGTGCTATAATGGCGGCGACCGTTGGGATTGGATTCTGCAGAGGAGGGAACATCATGTCCGAAGGGCCGCGTCCGCACGACGAGAAAGACGAAGAGAAGGAACACGAGAAGGAAGACGAGAAGCGGGAAGAGAAAAGCGCCGAGGAGAAATGGCAGCGCGACCCGCTAGGGACGCTCATCTGGGCGGGCATCCTCATCTGGGCGGGCATTGTCCTGCTGGCCGACAACCTCGGCCAATTGGACGTGTGGGCCACGCAACTGGGTGTGCCCGACTTCAGCGCCTGGAACTTCATCTTCCTGGGCGCGGCGCTCCTGCTGGTGCTGGAAATCCTGGTGCGCCTGGCCGTCCCCGCCTACCGTCGCCCCGTCGTGGGCACGGCCATCTTCGCCCTCATCCTGTTCGGCATCGGCCTGGGCGACCGATTCGGGTGGGAACTCATCTGGCCGGCGATTCTCATCATCGTGGGCCTGTCCATCCTCCTGCGGGGGTTCACGCGAAGGCGATAGCCGGCGCGGGGCAGCCTGTCGCGACCCTACAAGCGCCCCAAGTTGAACGCCATGAACTCGTCCCAGATGTAGCGCAGGGGAGTGTGCCAGCGGTCGCGGCCGATGCACCGGAAGTAGGGCGGCCGCACCGCCAGGATGAGATCGCCGATCTTGTAGCGCGCCAGGATGGGTGTGGACACCACCAGGCTGCCCATCTCGCCTGGGCGCATCTCGTGGAGCATCTTCACGCCCGACCGCGTCTGCACCTCAAAGAAAAACAGGTCGTAGTTGGGCACCCACGCGCGCTTCTCGTCCATCTGCTGGCCGAACATCCCCTCGGTCGCGCCGTAGATTTCGCGGATGGCGACGGGGCCGTAGAGCGCCGTCAGCGACGGCTCGTAGCGCGTGTTGATACCCGGCACGCTCCCCAGCGTCATGATCTGCGGCTTCCACAGGTCTTTGGGATACACCCCGTGCCCCTTCTTCAGGTAGCGCGCGAACTTCACGGCCGTCGGCGCGACGCCGCCCACCAGCGTAACGTTGAGGTCTTTGCACTTCTGGTAGGCCAGTTCAAAACGCGCCTCCCAGTCCTTGAGGGTCTTGCCGCCGCCCAGCGCGTCAATCTCCTGCTGCGATGGGACGGAGCGAATGGGCGTTCGCTCCGAGACGTGCTTGGTGTAGATGCCGGAACTGTAGCCGTATTCCATCTCGCGGTCGCCCACCTTGACCGTGCCGACTACCGACGGGAAGTTGAGGTTCAGGTTGACCCCCTGGAACAGGTCAAATCGTCGGGTGGCGAGCACGTAGTTGAGCATGGCCCGCCCCGCGCTGACGCGCATCTTGAGGTCGGTCGGCGTCATGGGGATGAACTTGGAGTCGCCAGTGGTGCCCCGCGTGATGGCCCAACCGATGGGCGGCTCGGTGAGGAGCAGGCCCACGTCGCCGGCCATGACGCGGTCAATCAGCGGTTTGTAGTCCTCGTAGGTCATGATGGGGAAGGCGCGGCGGAAGTCGGCGAGCGAACCGACATGGCCCGCGCCGTGCTGTCGGCCGTACTCGGTGCCCGCATAGAGTTGCAGGTAGCGGTGCAGCACGGCTTCCTGCGCCGCGGCGGGGTCGGCCACGGCCTCATGCCAGGGCTGCACCTGCGCCTGGAGCATGGCGATCATCTGCTGGGGATCGTTGGGAATCATGGAGCCTCCTGCGAGTCATGGTGCGCCAGGGGGCATCCCCTGTACAACGAGAACGGCGCCGGTGAGGATGCCAGCATTCGCGGCATCGTCGCGCACCATTGTAGCGGGTTTCTGATGTGTGGTCAACGGCGCGCTGGCCTTCGCCCCCGCCCCGCCTGATGCCCAGATTCCGCCGCCCTGCGCGCCTGCCTCACCCGGCGACTTCCTCGCCCGCGAAGAGCATCAGCGCCCGCAGCCACGCATCCGCTTCCGCCCCCAGCGGCTCGTCGGCGAAGCGATAGTCGTGCTTGCGGATCACCTCGCCCAGGTCGCGGCCGATTTCGTCCAGGCGGTCGGCGATGGCCCCCGCCCAGGCCCGCGCGTCCTCTGGGGTCGCGGTCTCCAACGCCAGGCGGGCATGGGGCAGGCAGCCGCGCTCGTGGGCCTCGTCGCTCGCGGCCGCCAGGGCAGCCTGCGCCGCATTCCGGCCGTGCGCGCACATGGGGCATCCGAACGGCTCGGGGCCGGCCGGGGCCAGAACCTGCTGCGCGAGATCGTAGGCAAATCCGCCCCCGTAGCGGCGCAGCGTCCAGCGGGTCGCCTGGCTGCGGTGATCCGGGCACAGCCGCCTCCAGACCCGGGCCAGGTCTTCGGGCGTCAGGGCCGCCAGGAACTGCTGATCGGCCATCGCCTCGGCGCGGCATCCGGGGCAGCGCATGTCCAGGCGCGTGGCCAAGGGGGCGTCGGCGGTGCTGGAGCGGCACAGCAGCCAATCCAGGATCGCATCGGGGTCGTCGGCTTGGGCCTGGCGAACGGCCACGGCTCCGAGGACGGCCCTGGCCTTCTCGGTGCGGGCGGCGTGGGCGGCCTGCTCCGCGTGGGCCAGGCACAGCCCGTGCGACGCGGCGTACCGATCCCGCAGCGCAGGCGACGCATCCAGCCCGGCAATCAGCGCGCCCAGGTACGTGCGCTCGCGCTCCTCGGACTGCTCGCAGAGCCAGCAGCGCGCCTCGGGGGACAGTAGGCGCAGCACCCGCCGGTTCTCGCGCACGAACAGCCGCGCGTACAGCGGCGCGGGTCGCCTCAACCGCGCTACGACCGTCTGGGCGAAATCGCGGTACAGGATGGCAATCCCCAGCAGCCCTACCCAGGGGTGGCTCACCGCCTGTCGCACGGCGCGGCTATGGGTCTCGCAAAACCCCAGCGACTCGCGGAGCCGCTTGCGGACGTGCGGCGAATTGACGTTCTCCCAGAACAGGCTGAACAGGAACCGCTCCTCGCCCTCCCTCAGCAGGCCGCAGATGGGGCAGGAAGGCTGGCGCATCGCTTCCATAAGATTGTAGGCGATGACATCGGCAGGTCTGGGGAACCAGCGCTCATCGCCCTGGGCGACCTCATGTCCCCTCATCTGACCTTCCCACGCCCAGCCGCCGGAGAATGCGCCGCACCAGCCCGACGGGCTTTTGCCCCGCCGCGATGCCGCGCAGCGTCGTCGGCGCAGGCTCCACCACGCCAGGGATGCGGCGCAGGGCACCCCCGCCTCGGCCGCCTTTCAAAGCCGCGATCTCCTCATTCAGCCTCTGGATATGGCCTTCCAGCGCGTGGATGGTGTTGCGCAACGCGGCATTCTGGATTTCCAGCGTCTGGTTATCCTTCATCAGGTGAAACGCGCGGTACTTCATCACCGCGTACAGGGAATCCAACTGCATCAGCCGATCCGACAGGCCCCCTGGCGTGTCCAGCGGCGCCAGGCTCTCGTCGCACAGCGCCTGCTCGGCCTTGATCTTGCCCATCCCCAACGTCAACGCGATGCGGAGTCCTTCCTCCTCTGACCAGCCGTTGGCGGCGAAAACCCGCTTCGCCTCTTCCAGCGTCTCGCGCAACACCGCCACTTCTACCTTGACCACCTCCGCGCCCTGGAAGAAATCGCGCTCCATTTCCTCCGTGGACAGGTCCTGCTCGTCCATCCGAATCACCCCCTGACATTCCCCTAACAAAAAAGCCCCTACACGCGTCGGTGTAGAGGCTATCAGTCCCAAACGACGTGCTGGGCTTGCGCCCTGGCGAGCCTCATCGCCATACGTGATGATAGCACCTTTGCGCGGGGATGTCAACCGCCACGGGAGGTGGGCGCATTTCAAATCTGGGGGCAAATCCTCTGCAGCGCACGACCCCCGAGCATAGTCGCAGGCCGCCCCACACCGGACAAAGTTCGCTTTCGCTGCATGAGGAACAGGGATGGGGCTCTTGACCTCACCTAACCCCTCCCACACCCTCCCCTTCCCTCTCCGCCGGCGGAGAGGGAAGGGGAGGGCTGGGTGGGGATGGGTGAGGTAGCTCCTGCTCAGCAGCCCAACGATGCCCGCTCACCCCCTGCCCACGAATCAAAATGCACCGTGCCGAACATCCGCGGCTAGGAACGGACGCCGGCCTCCCGCCGGCCCCCTACCGTCGTTTGACGCCCCGCGCCGCAACCCCTACAATGAGTACGCAGGCAAGGAGCGAACCCATGACCCAGACTCCGAGAACTTTCCCGTTTTCCAGGCGCTGGTGGACGCGAGGGCGAATCGTGGCCGCCGTCGTCATCGTGGCCGCGCTCCTGCGGCTCTGGGCCGCGTGGCAGTTGCCGGTGGACTACGACGAGCCTGTTTATGTCAAGGCCGCGCTGGACTACGCGGACGCCCTCCGCGCCGGCGACTGGAACGCGGTCATAGACTACGCGGGCAACCGCGAACACCCGCCGCTGGTCAAGATCGTTTACGGCGCGGGGGTGCTCGCGCTGGGCGATGGGGTTTCCTGGGATACGGCGCTCCTGGCGAGCCGCCTCATCTCGGGGCTGTTCGGCACCTTGGCCGTGCTCCTGCTGGCGCTGGCCGACCCACTGGCCGGAGCCATGCTCGCCGTCCACACCCTGACGGTCAAGTACACCAGCCAGGCGTACCTGGAGGCGCTGCCTCTGTTCGCGTGCATCGCGGCGGTGCTCGCGCTGCGTCGCTCGGCGGGCCGCGACCGCTGGCTATATCTGTCGGCGGCGGCGCTGGGCATAACCGCCGCGGGCAAACTCTCGTATCTGCCCATCGTTTTCGTCATCGGCTACATCGCCCTGTGGGAAAGGCCCGGCCGACGCGGAGACCTGGTCCCGTACCTCGCGCTGGCGGCCGCCACGTTCCTGCTGCTGAACCCCACCCTGTGGCGCGATCCCCTGCCGCGCCTCGCCCAGGCCCTCACCTTCCACTCGCAGTACTCGCGCAGCGCCCACGTCCAGCAAATCGGCTACCCCTGGTTCCAGCCCATCCTGTGGGTGGCCTTCTCGGTCCCGTGGCATCCCGAGGTCTTCTTCTACGGCGGATTTGACGGCCTCATCTTTCTGCTGGCGGCGGGCGGCGCGTGGTGGCAGTGGCGCGAGCGGCGATGGGCGGTGGTGTGGGCGGGCACGTCCATGCTGGCGCTCCTGGCGTGGCCCACCAAATGGCCCCAGTATGCCCTCATCGTCGTGCCGGCGCTGTGCCTCATGGCCGCGGGCACGGCCCGGCGCGCCTACCGCTGGATCTCCGAGCAAGAAACCTACTGGGAGTGGCTGCGGGAGATGGTTCCCAAGCCGCCGCGGGCCCTCTGGTTTGCCCTCGGACTGGTTGCGCTGGCCTTCGTCGGCCTGTACGTGGCATCGGGCGTGATCGTGGCCCTGGAGCAGCGGCACTGGACGCACATCACCGCCGCCACGACGCCCTTGCCCGCGAATTCTGTCCGCGACATCGCCGCCACGCCCGACGGGCGGCTTGCCCTGGCGACCTCGGCGGGCGCGGTGCTCTGGTCGCCGCCGACAGCCAGCGGCCCCGAATCGTGGCGAATCTTCACCCGCGCCAACTCGGGCCTGCCCGCCGATGACGTGCTCGCCGTGGCCGCCGACTCCACAGGCGCCATCTGGTTCGGCACGGGCGCCGGCCTGGCGCGCTATCAGGGCGGCTCCTGGCAAACCTTCCGCGCGGGCGACATGCACCTGGCGAGCGACCGCGTGTACGCCATCGCTGCGGGCGCGGACGGCCGCCTCTGGGTTGGCACCGGCGCAGGCGCGGCCGCGTATGACGGAGCGACGTGGATGCCGCTCCCGCCCGAATCGGGCCTCGGCGGCGCGCTGGTGCTGGCCATCGCGGTGGAACCCGATGGCCGCGCCGTCTGGTTCGGGACGGAGAGCGTCGTGGTGCGGTTGGATGTGGCCGCGCGCACGTGGACGCGGTTCACGCCCGACAACTCGCCGCTGGGCCCGGGCGGCGTCGCCGACCTGATGGTGGACTCCGACGGGCGCGTGTGGGCGGCGACGCTGGGCGGGGGCCTGGGCGTGTGGGACGGGACCGCGTGGCGCGTGTTCAACGTGGCCAACTCGCGCATCCCATCCAACACCGTGCAACGCGTCTTCCAGGACGCGAAGGGAACGCTGTGGGTGGGGTTCTCGTGGCCCACCCAGTTCGGCGGCGCGCTGGCATCCTTTGACGGCCACGCGTGGAGGCAGTACGCCGCCGGGCGGGCGGGGTTCTCGGGCGCGGAGGCCCTGGCCATCGCCCAGGACGCGCTGGGGCGCATCTGGGTGGGGACGCAATCGGCGGGCGTGGACGTGTACAGCCCGTGAGCATCCACGAATCGCGCGAAATCAGAGAACGGATCCACGAATAACACGAATCTACACGAACCAAAAGAATGTATCCACGAATAACACGAATCTGCACGAACCAAAAGAACGGATCCACGAATAACACGAATCTACACGAACCAAAAGAACGGATCCACGAATAACACGAATCTGCACGAACCAAAAGAACGGATCCACGAATAGCACGAATCTGCACGAATCGCACAAACCCATTCGTGCCCATTCGTGTGATTCGTGGATAACGCCAAAAACTTGATCGCCAAGAGCACAGCCACGAATAACACGAATCTGCACGAATCGCACAAACCCATTCGTGCCCATTCGTGCGATTCGTGGATAGGGCCGGTTCGCAAGTCGCACCGCGCGCGTTGACAGTTTTCGGCACTTGTGATATAGTGAACGCGGTTCCACCGGAACGCAAATCGTCCTTACCTCAGCAGCACTCTGTACAGCGGCGTACCCATACGACGACGTGCCCATACACAGCGGTCTGTGACAGGAGGTGATGTGTAGAGGCAACTAGCGTCTTTCGGAATCCCCGTTCGGAATCTGTATCTTCACCCACAACGTTTGCGAATGGTTAGGAGGAGAAACATGATTCGCAACAAGCGTATCGTCTCACTGGTAGGCCTGCTGTTGATGCTATCCCTCGTACTCGCAGCATGTGGCCCCAAGGCTACCCCTACCTCCGCTCCACCCACGACGGCCCCCACTACCGCACCAACGAAAGCCCCCACCACCGCACCCACAACTGCTCCGGCGAAGTTCAAGGTGGCTTTCGTGTATGTAGCCCCCATTGGCGACATGGGGTGGACCTGGGCGCATAATCAGGGCCGCCTGATGGTAGAAAAGACTTTCGGGGACAAAGTGGAGACAACGTATATAGAGAATGTCCCCGAGGGTCCGGATGCTGAGCGCGTCATCCGCGACTTCGCCCAGAAAGGCTACAACCTGATCATCACGACCAGTTTCGGGTTCATGGACCCGACCATCACCGTGGCCAAGGAATTCCCGAAGACCTGGTTTGTGCACGTCTCGGGTTACAAGACCGCGCCCAACGTCAGCACCGTATTCGGCAAGATTGAGGAGCCGCGGTATGTGTCGGGCCTCATCGCCGGCAAGATGACCAAGACGAACAAACTCGGGTATGTAGCCGCATACCCCATACCCGAGGTCATCCGCGGCATCAACGCCTTCACCCTGGGCGTGCGCAAGGTCAACCCGCAAGCCACAGTGCACGTGGTCTGGACCAACACGTGGTTTGACCCGGTGAAGGAGAAGGAGGCGGCGGTGGCGCTGCTGGACCAGGGCTGCGATGTCATTGCCCAGCACCAGGACACCCCCGAGCCCCAGAAGGCCGCTGAGGAGCGCGGCGTGTATGGCGTCGGCTACGACTCCGACATGAGCACGCAAGCCCCGAAGGCAGTGCTGACCAGCCCCATCTGGAACTGGGGCGTCAAATACGTGGACATTGTGAAGCGGGTGATGGAAGGCACCTACAGCACCGAGCAGTACTGGGGCGGCTGGAAGGATGGGGTTGTGGACCTGGCGCCCATTGGGCCGATGGTGCCCGCCGACGTGAAGGCGATGGCTGAAGCCGAAATCGCCAAGTTCAAGAGCGGGCAGCAGGATATCTTCACGATCTTCACAGGCCCTATCAAGGACCAGAAGGGCAACCTGGTAGTGGCACCCGGCCAATCTCTGACCGCCGACGATCTCCTGAGCAAGATGACCTGGTTTGTGGAAGGCGTGGTGGGTGAGGCGCCTGGGCCTGCTCCTACGCCAGTCGCTGCCGCACCCTCCAAACTGAAGGTCGCCTTCGTGTACGTAGGCCCGCAGATGGACCTGGGCTGGTCCTACGCCCACGATCAGGGTCGCCAGTTCCTGGAGAAGAACGTCCCCAACGTGGAGACCGCCTTCAGCGAACTGGTGAGCGAAGGGCCGGATGCCACCCGCATCATCCGCGACTACGCCCAGAAGGGGTACGACCTCATCTTCGCCACAAGTTTCGGCTACATGGACTCGGTCATAGAGGTGGCGCAGGAGTTCCCGAAGGTCGTCTTTGAGCACTGCACCGGCTACAAGACGGCGGCCAACGTGGGCACCTACGACGGCCGCGGCTACCAAGGCTGGTATCTGGCGGGCATGGTGGCGGGCAAGATGACCAAGAACAACAAACTCGGCTACATCGCGCCCTACCCCATCCCCGAAGTGGTGCGCAACATGAACGCCTTTACCCTGGGCGCGCGCTCGGTGAACCCCAAGGTTACCGTCAAGCCTGTGTGGATCTTCACGTGGGTTGACCCCGTGAAGGAGCGCGAGGCCGCCACGGCGCTGGCGGATGCCGGCTGTGATGTCATCGCCCGTGAGAGCGACTCCACCGAGGCCGACAAGTTGGCCCAGGAGCGCGGCCTCTACGCCGTGGGCTACAACACCTACCTGCCCGACGTGGCCCCCAAGGCGCTGCTCACGGCGCCCATCTGGGACTGGGGCATCCTGTACAAGAAGATCGCCGAGGACGTGCGCAACGGGACTTGGAAGAGCGAGGCCATCTGGTGGGGCATGAAAGAGGGCCTGCTCAAGATGGCGCCCTATGGCAGCATGGTCCCCGACGATGTGAAGGCCCTGGTGGAGGCCAAGAAGGCCGAAATCCTGGCGGGCACGTTTGACGTGTTCGTCGGCCCCATCAAGGACAACACGGGCAAGGAGCGCGTCGCGGCGGGCGTTACCATGACCGACCCCGAGAAACTCGCGTTTGACTGGCTCGTGGAAGGGGTGGAAGGCACCATCCCGAAATAGGCTCCATACCCGGGGTGGAGAGGTTCTGGCGGGCCGCCCCGCCAGAACCTCTCGCATATACGGCGCAGACCCTGACACGAACGAAGAACGCATCTTTGAGGGTGCAGCATGTCCCCCTAAGCAATGGGGTGTCGCTCGGAGCGCAGGGCGAACCGTCATCCTGAGCGCAGCAGAAGGCCTTGGCGATCAAGTACACGCAGCGCAACCGAGAATATCGGCACATGGAAGCGCGATTGCAGGCCGGAGATCAAGATCACATAACGTGGTTACACCCGTATCGCGCGGTTGGGAGAGTGAGATGGCATGTACATAACGTACTACGATGAGTCGGGGGATGACGGCTTTCCCACGACCTCCTCACCGCTGTTTGTGCTCACAGCCCTCTATCTGGAACATCAGGACTGGCAGCAGGTTTTCGGCAACATTGCTACCTTCCGCAGAAGGATGAAGGCTGATTTCGGCCTTCCCGTCAGGCTAGAGATGCATGCACGAGAGTTCCTGCTTAACAAGAATCCTTACCGGGCGCTTCGTATTCGGGACAGTGAGCGTGTTGATGTCATCGGACGTTTTTGCCAACTCGTTGCTTCCCTAGACGTGCGCATTATCAATGTGGTTATCGTCAAGGGGCGAATCCGCAGCCAGAGTTACAATGTCCTGGACTGGGCTCTGACGCTCTCGGTGCAGCGCCTTGAGAACGACTTGCGAAGTGCGCCAACGGAGAATGAGAAGTTCCTTATGATAACCGACCCGGGTAGAGTGGGCAAGATGCGGAGCACCACACGCAGGCTACAGCGTTTCAATCCCATCCCTTCCAAGATTCACCCTGGCACCTCCTATCGTCGCGAAATCACCACAATGATAGAGGACCCCCTTCCCAAGGACTCAAAGGAATCGTATTTCATACAGTTGACAGACCTGGTATCCTACATCGTCTATCTTCACGCCCTCAGCGAGACAGGCACAGCCTCCTACCCCCGAAGGCTACAGGGACTTGTTTCGGAGAGCACTGTAGAGAATTGGATGGAAACCCTGCGCCCGCGTCTCAACTTGCTCGCGGCCAAGGAGGACAAGTATGGGATCAAGTACCACCCGTGAGCACAGCATGCAAAAACAAAGAGGCGACTGCATGAATCGCCTCTTGAACACCACCTACGGCGCATTCGCGCTTTCAGTGGTTCACTATTATTATATCATGCAATTCGCCGCTTGTCAAGAGTTTGTCGGCACTGTCCCAGATTCTCGCTGATGGTGGTTTCGCATCGCGTGGATGCGCCCCATTGCGAATACCCATGACCAGCAGAGGAGAACGATGGCAGAACTCAACCCCATACCCGCCGTTCGCATGACGGGCATCGTCAAGCGGTTCCCTGGCGTGGTCGCCAACGACCACGTGGACTTTGAGGCGCTCCCCGGCGAGGTGCACAGCCTGCTGGGCGAGAATGGCGCGGGCAAGAGCACCCTCATGAATATCCTCAGCGGCCTGTACGTGCCCGACGAGGGCGAGATTCACCTCTTCGGGAAGCCGGTCGTCTTCCGCTCGCCGCGCGACGCCATCTCCCACGGCATCGGCATGGTGCACCAGCACTTCATGCTCG
>DAOTVT010000097.1:0-43511 GCA_034436295.1 Anaerolineae bacterium
GGTCTTCTCAATCCCCTCGCCCCGCTCGCAGGATAAGAGACCCCAAAGGTCTCGCAGACCTTTGGGGTCTTCTCAATCCCCTCGCCCCGCTCGCGGGCAGAGGGCCAGGGTGAGGGGTGGCCTAGAGCACGTAGGGCGGCTTTCCATAGCCGCCCGTCCCCTCGCCCCGCTCGCGGGATAAGAGACCCCAAAGGTCTCGCAGACCTTTGGGGTCTTCTCAATCCCCTCGCCCCGCTCGCAGGATAAGAGACCCCAAAGGTCTCGCAGACCTTTGGGGTCTTCTCAATCCCCTCGCCCCGCAACGCGGGCAGAGGGCCAGGGTGAGGGGCCCGGTACGGAAACCCGACCTACGACGGGCCAGCACGCAGTCAGGCGATGAGCAAAAGCCAAATGGACGTTGCAAAATTGCACACCCTAGAGTATAATGTATCGCAATGAAGATACGCTCTGCGGCCGGGCCGTAGAGGCGCGCTCGGCAAGCGCCGAGTCCGCGTGCAAGTCATTGAGGAGTCAGACGCCGATGAAAAGGTTGAGAACCTCCGCGTGGCTGGGCTTGTGGATTGTGCTGGTGCTTGTGCTCGCAGTCTCCCCCGGCCTGGCCGGCAGGGGCGCATCCGCCGTATGGGCGGCCGCGCAGGATACCGAAACCCTCACGCCGACAGAGACGCCCACCGACACGGCGACGGAAACGCCAACGGCCATGCCCACCGACACCGCCACGCCCGAACCGACGGCCACGTCCACCCACACGCCCGCGCCTACCCAGACGCCCACGCGCACGGTCGCCCCCTCGCCGACGAACACCAGCGCGCCGACGAACACGCCCACGCGCACCCGCACGCCGACCGCCGCGCCCACGGCCACCGCAACACGCACGTCCATCCCGTCGGCCACGGCGACGCCGCTTCGCCTGCCCGACTACGTCATCACCGGCATCCGCACCGACCCCGCGATCCCGTACCTGAACGAACCGTGCACGGTCATCGTCAACATCACCAACAAGGGCGCCGCGCCGTCGTACACCATCACGTGGGTGGCGCTCTTCAAGAACTCCGAGACCACGCCCTACCAGCAGATGCCCGTGTACCCGATTGCGGTCAACGCGACGCAAATCGTGTCCTTCACGCTGACCTTCGCCTCGCCCGACCAGGCGGGCTATCACTATCTCTTCGTCAAGGCCGACTACACCAACGCCCTGACGGAATCCAACGAGGACAACAACCGCGACTTCATCTATGTGCGCGTGCTCCCGCAGCCGACGGCCACACCGACGCCCACCATCACGCCGACCCCGTCGCGCACGCCGACGCCCACCGACACCGCCACGGCGACGCCCACGCGGACATGGACGCCCACGCGCACCCCGACGCCGACGCTCACGCTGCTGCCGACGCCAACATCCGGGCTCACGCCTTCGCCCACATTCCCGTTTGAGATCCCGACAGAACCGCCCACGCAGACGCCGACGACGGCGGCCCTCGCCACGGCCACGCCCACGCGCACCCCATTGCGCCCGCAGGGTTCGCCGACCCAACCGCCTCCGACGCCATCGCCGACGCCGTCCGGCGGGGCCGAGAAGCCCTGGGGCATCATCTCCGTGGTCGTGGGAGTCTTCCTGGGCCTGCTGCTTGTCGGCGGCGGCATCCTCGCCCTGGCCCCGCGCCTGCAGGCGAAAGACGGTTCGGGCGGGCCAGGCGCAGGCCCCGCGAACCCGGGCGAGCCTGCGGCGGGCATCGGGCAGCGCATCGCGGGGTGGTTGGAGCGCATCGGGCTGCGCAGGGGCGGCCCCGATGACCACCCCGGCGGCCCAACGCCGGCCTAGGGAGCCACAAGGACCCTATGAAGCCCGGTGCCATCTGCCGCCGCCCCAGCCGCCGATACCTTGCCGTTGCGGCCTGCGCCCTCATCGTCGCGGCGTTGGCCCTGCTTTCCGCGTGCGCGTCCCCCAGCGCCACGACCATCACCATCGTGGCCGATGGCGAGGAGCGGGTCTTCAGCACGACCGCCGCGACCGTCAACCAGGCGCTCAAGGAAGCCGGCGTCGCGCTGGGCGCGCTGGATCGCGTGTCGCCGCCCTCGTGGACGGCCATCGCGCCTGGGCTTCGCATCGTCGTCGTGCGCGTTACCGAGGAGATGCTCACCCAGACCCAGCCCATCCCCTACGCGCGCAAGATCATCCACGACGAGGCGCTGCCCGCCGGCGAACACCGGCTCATCCAGGCGGGCAAGGAAGGCGTGGAGGAACTCACCTACCGCATCGTGCGCGAAGACGGCGTAGAAGTGAGCCGAAACCTGGTGAAACGCGCCACCGCTGTCGCGCCGGTGGATGAAATTCTCGTCGTGGGTTCCAAAGGCTCGCTGCCGCCTGTGGCATTCAAGGGCACCATCGCCTACATCTCCAGCCGCAACGCCTGGATCATGCGCGAGAACAGCGAGGGGCGCAGGCCCCTGACCTCGGAGGGCGACCTGGACCGCCAGGTCTTCAGCCTGTCCCGCGATGGGAAACTGCTCCTGTACTCCCGCGCGAACCCCAAGGGGGATGATCCCGTGTTCAACTCGCTGTGGGTCATCACCACCACCGTCAAGGGCGAATCCCCGTCACCGCTTGGGATTGACAACGTCCTCTGGGCCGACTGGTCGCCCGCGGGCGATGCCATCGCCTTCTCCACGGGCGAGCGGGCCGCGGGTATTCCGGGATGGAAGGCCCGCAACGACCTGTGGATCGCCCGCGCGCCGACGTTCACGCCGACGCAGGTTCTATCGCCCACGGCCAACATCTTCTATCCCTGGTGGGGCACCACCTACGTTTGGGCGCCCGACGGCACGAAACTCGCCTACGCCAACGCCGGCGAGGTCGGCGTGGTGGACGTGAGCGCCGGCGCGCGGAAGCGGCTGGTGCAGTTCGCGCCCTTTGACTCGCAGAGTACCTGGGTCTGGGTGCCGGGGGTCTCCTGGTCGCCCGACAGCCGATTCCTCGCGACGGTTGTTCACGGGTACGCGGGCACCGGCATCCCCGAAGAAAGCCCGCTCTTTGACCTCTGGATTCTGTCGGCCGACGGCGCCATGGTGGTGCCTGTGGCCCGCGACGTGGGCATGTGGGCCAATCCCGCGTGGTCGCCGTGGACGGACGAACCCGAGACGCAGAATGTGATCCTCTTCGGCGTCGCGGAGAACCCGACCCACTCGCAACTGTCGCTGTACGAACTGCACATCATGGACCGCGACGGCAGCAACCGACGCAAGATCTTCCCTCCGCCCGGCGAGCGCGGCGTGGACACGGTGGAAACCGCATGGTCGCCCGATGGCCAGGCCGCCGCTCTGGTCTTCCAGGGCGACCTGTACCTGCTGGACCCCGCATCCGGCCAGGTGCAGCAGTTGACGGCCGACGGGAACAGCAGCCATGTCCGCTGGGCCAAGTAGGAATCTCACCGGAAGCAGGAATCTCGCATGAGGGGAATATCGCGCACCGAACGGATTCTGGGCGTGGCCGCGCTGGGAGCGATGGCCCTGCTCGCCATCGTCCTGGCGGTTACGGCCCCCGCGCGCCCGACCGAGCCGGCATGTCTCCCCGACCGCCACGCCATCCCGTCGGGCGTGGGCGTGAACGTGCAGTTGCAGGGCCTTCCCGCCCAGGCGATAGCCCAACAATTGGACGGGGTGAAGGCGGCAGGGTTCACCTGGATTCGTCAGCGGATGTCGTGGGCCGATACGGAGCCGACGCCCGGGCAACTGGCCTGGGACGCCTGGGATGCCATCGTGGACGGCGCGGCCAGCCGAGGGCTTCAGGTCATCCTCGTCCTGGAAGACGCGCCCGCCTGGGCCAAGGCTCCCAAGGACGTGCCCTTCGCCGGAGCGCCGCCCCGCGATCCGGATACGTTCGCGCGCTTCGCCGAACACGTCGCCGCGCGCTTCCGGGGCAAGGTGGCCGCCTACCAGGTCTGGGACGAGCCGAACCTGGGCGCGCATTGGGGGAGCGATGGCGTGAACCCCGCCGCCTACGCGGCGCTCCTCGGCGCCGGCTACAGGGGCATTCGCCGCGGCGACGCCGATGCGGTGGTGCTGGCGGCGGGCCTGGCCCCCACAACGGAACGCAGCCCGGCGAACCTGAACGACCTGGATTTTCTGCGAGGCCTATACGCCGCGGGAGCGGGCCCGTTCTTTGACGCCCTGGCCTACAAGCCCTACGGCTTCTGGAGCGACCCCGACACCGCCGCGGACCCGAACGTTACGAACTTCGCCCGCGCCGAACTCATCTACGACATCCTGTGCGAGAACGGCGACGGACACAAAGGCATCTGGGCGGTGGAATTCGGATGGAACGCCCTGCCCGACGACTGGGCGGGCAAACCCTCGCCGTGGGGCACGGACCGGGCAAAGCGCCAGGATGCCCGTTCCGTCCTGGCCGTGCGGCGCGCGCGAGCCCAGTGGCCGTGGATGGGCCCCATGATCTGGGCCGCGTTCCGTCCGCAGGCCCCCGCCGATGATCCCGTGTGGGGGTTCGCGCTCGTGTCGCCCGATGGCCAGGCGCGGGCCTTCGCGCGCGAGTTGGGCGCGCTCTCGGCCCTGCACTACACAGGCCCCGGCCGCTACGAGGCCTCGCCATCCGCCGCCACGTGGATGGGCGACTGGCGGTTTTCGCCCCTGGGCGCCGACATCGGCAAGACGGGCGACGCCGTTGAGATTCCGTTCACCGGCACAAGAATTGACCTGCACCTCCGGCCCGGCGACTACTGGGCCGTGCTCTACGCCACGGTGGACGGCGCGCCCGCGAACCGCTTGCCCAAGACCGCCGACGGCAAGGCGTACATCGTGCTGTACGACCCCGCCAACCAGCCCGCCACGGTTACGGTCGCCAGCCACCTGGACAACGGTCATCACATCCTGCGCCTGGAAGCCGAGGGCGGCTGGGGGCAGTGGGCCCTCGCGGGGTGGTCCGTCCTGCGCGAGGAGCATGGGCATCTGCCCGTGTGGCTGCTGGCGATTCCGGCGGCCGTGCTCGCGTTCGTCCTGTTCGGGAGCGCCCTGTGGTGGGCGCGGGTGGTGTACCGATGGGTGGAACGGGCGCGCTGGCTCCACGGAAAGGTGTTCGCCCTGGGCATAGCCATCGGCGTGGCGCTGTTTCTGTGGCGCGGGCCAGCCTGGCTGCCGCTGGTAGGGCTAGCTCTCCTCATCGTGTGCAGCATCGTGCGGCGCGACATCGCTCTGGGAGCCATCGCGGCATCCTTGCCGTTCTACCAGGTGTACGGCGCCGTCTTGGGGCGGCACGCCTCGCTAACGCTGGCGCTCTTGGCAACGGCCGTCATCGCCGCCATCTGCGACGGCTACCTGGTCTGGGTTGTGGAGGGGTCGCTGGGGCGGCGCGTGTACGGCCTGCGCTACACGTGGAAGCGGGCGCAAGACCGTTTCGCCGGCTGGTGGCGCAACCTGGACGCCATGGACTTCGCCGTCGTAGCCCTCGTGGTCGTTTCGGCGCTGTCCATCCCAGGCTCGCAGCGCACGGATGTCAGCGTGCGGGAATGGGTGCAGGTGGTCCTGGCGGCCGCCGTGTTCTACGCGCTCATCCACGCGCAGAAAGGCAGCCGCCCGGCCTGGATTCTGGTGGACTGGCTCACCGCAGGGGCAACGGCCGTGTCGCTCGTGGCCATAGTCCAGTTCATCACCGGCAGCGGCGTGATCACCGCCGAGGGCGTGTTGCGCGTGCGGGGGTTCTACGGCTCGCCCAACAACCTGGCGCTGTTCCTCGGGCGCACGCTCCCCATCGCGCTGTGCCTGGCTGCCTTCGGACGCAGGCGGCAAATCGCCTACGGCCTTGCGGCCGTGCCCCAACTTGCGGCGCTGTTCCTCACGTTCTCCCGGGGGGCGCTCCTGTTGGGGATACCGGCGGCGCTGATCTTCATCGGGATCGTGCGGCGCGGCAAGACCCTCTGGGCCATGCTGGGCAGCGCCGCCGCGATCGTCGCCAGCCTGATCCCGCTGGCCGGCACGCAGCGGGTGGCCTCGCTCCTGCAAACCGGCCAGGGGACTACGTTCCTGCGGCTGAACCTGTGGCGGGCGGCCTGGAATATGATACGCGAGCACCCCTGGCGCGGCGTGGGGCTGGACAACTTCCTGTACGCCTACCGGTCGCGGTTCATCCTGCCCGTCGCCTGGGAAGAGCGCAACCTGTCGCACCCCCACAACTTCATCCTGGACTGGTGGACGCGCCTGGGCATCCCAGGGCTGGCCATCCTGGCATGGCTGCTGGGCGTTTTCTTCGCAACTATCGTGCGCCTGTACCGTAGCCGCACCGACCGCACCCTGCGCGCCGTAACGCTTGGGCTGGCCGCCAGCATGATAGACGCCCTGGCGCACGGGCTGGTGGACAACATGTTCTTTCTCACCGACTTGGCGCTCGTATTCGCCCTCACCCTGGGAGTCGTGGGGCTTCTGAGACGGGAAAGGGGCGAATAGGAACGACCGGCAAGCGCCGGCTGCCCTGCACACAGCCGACGCCCTCGTGCTTGACAATGGCCGCCCCATGGGACAATATACAGTTGTCGGGAATACCTGAGCAACGACAGGAGGGGGAGAGTTGCAAGGGCCACAGGATTGGACGGCACCGTCCTACCGCACACTCCAGGAATTGGTAACAGATCGCATCCGCGAGGCCATCCTCCGAGGTTGGCTGAAGCCCGGCGAGCGGCTGGATCAGGCCGAAATCGCCGAGCGGTTCCAGGTGAGCCGCATGCCGGTGCGCGAGGCGTTGCGCACGCTGGAGGCCGAAGGTCTGGTGAAGTTCTACCCGCATCGCGGGGTGGAGGTCTGCGACCTGACGCCGGAGGAGATTGAGGAAATCTACCAGATTCGCAGCGCCCTGGAGGCCATGGCCATCCAACTGGCGGTGCCTCACTTCAACGAGGAGGCCGACCGCCAACTGTCGGCGCTCCTGCAAGAGATGGAAGAGGTCGCCGACGATCCGCCAACCTGGACGACGCTGAACTATCGGTTTCACCGGATGCTGTACGGGCTGTCGGGGCGGGCGCGGCTCTGCGCCATCATTGAGAGCCTGCGCAACACCGTGCAGCCCTACGTGGCCCGCGATGTCTCCCATCCCACGCGGGCGCGCCGCGCCATGGAGGAGCACCGCGAGATTCTGGCGGCGTGCCGCGCTGGCGACGCCACCCGTGCCGCGGAATTGATCTCGCACCATCTGAAGCAGGTGTGCGACAGCCTGGTGGCCAGCATGCGCGGGCCGAAGGCGGAAGAAGCGTAGGGGGCGGCGACCGGCGGCGGGCCGCGTTTGACATCCCCCGCGTTCTGTGCGATAATGGCCTTGCCCGCACAAAGGGCGGGCTTTGGAATCGCCATCCTTGGATAAGGAGGTGATGCCGATGGACAGTAGTAAGCGTACTGGCGCCGTAGCATCACCTCCCGTTGAGGGATAGGGCTACGGCGCACCAGAGAGCCTCTCTGCGGAGAGGCTCTCTGCGTTTCACGGTCGCGCGGAGAGAGCACGACGGGCGCGCGGAGAGAACACGTAGGGTGGCTATCCCTAGCCGCCGCAGGTCAGGGTCGGGTATGGAAACCCGACCTACAGGTTGCGCGCAGCACGTAGGGCGGCTATCCCTAGCCGCCGTAGGTCAGGGTCGGGTATGGAAACCCGACCTACAGGTTGCCGGCAGAACAGTAGGGCGGCTATCCCTAGCCGCCGCCCGTCCCCGCACCCCTTGCGCGCAGCCCGTAGGGCGGCTATCCCTAGCCGCCGCAGGTCAGGGTCGGGTATGGAAACCCGACCTACAGGTTGCCGGCAGAACAGTAGGGCGGCTATCCCTAGCCGCCGCCCGCCCCCGCACCCCGCTTGCGGGCAGCACGTAGGGCGGCTATCCCTAGCCGCCGCAGGTCAGGGTCGGGTATGGAAACCCGACCTACAGGTTGGGCGCAGCACGTAGGGCGGCTATCCCTAGCCGCCGCAGGTCAGGGTCGGGTATGGAAACCCGACCCTGGAGTTTGGCCTTTTTGAGCACGTAGGGCGGCTATCCCTAGCCGCCACAGGTCAGGGTCGGGTATGGAAACCCGACCTACAGGTTGGGCGCAGCACGTAGGGCGGCTTTCCCTAGCCGCCGTAGGTCAGGGTCGGGTATGGAAACCCGACCTACAGGTTGCCGGCAGAACAGTAGGGCGGCTATCCCTAGCCGCCGCCCGCCCCCTCGCCCCGCCTCACGGGGAGAGGGCCAGGGTGAGGGGTAACCGACAACTGCGCTTGACAAATCCGCCAGTGTACAGTATAATTGCACATGAAGGATGTGCATCATGAGAGGAACATTATGGACATTTCGGTTGCCAAAGCGCGGCAGAGCCTGTCGCTCCTGCTCACCAAAGCCCGAACCCACCCCATCGTCATCAGCAGGCACGGCAAGCCGGCGGGAGTGCTCATCTCGCCCGAAGAATGGGAGCAGTTGAGCCGCGTCCGCGCCTACCTGAACATGATGCGACTGGCCCAGACGCTGAGCGAAAGCAGCGCGGCTATGGAACTCCACCAAGCGTCGCGCGACGAACTGGAGGCGCGCGGATGATCGCCGACGCCAGCGTCATTCTGGCCGCCTTCTTCCCCGACGAGAATCAGCCCCAAGCCCAGATGCTCCTCCGCGAGCACGCCATGGGACGGGTACGGGTGGCCGCGCCTGCGCTCCTGTTCTACGAACTCACCAATGCGGTAACGCTGGCCGTGCGGCGTCGGCGAATCGGGGAGACCGACGCCCAGGCCATCCTGGAGTCGGTTGAGGGGTTGGGGATTGAATTGTTGCCCGTGGATTGGCGTCGGACGCTGTCGATGGCTTTACAGTTCGGCTGCACCGCCTACGATGCCGCCTACCTGGCCGCAGCCGACGCGCTGGGCGAGCCGTTGCTTACCAATGATCGGCGGCTGATCAGCACCGTGCAAGGCCAACTGGACTGGGTGCGCTACCTTGGGGATGTCCGCACCCCCTGATGTCCCCGCCCACGACGACCCCCTGCCGGCGCAAAGCCCCGTTGCTGGCGAACGTTCATGGCGCAAATATAATCGCCGTGCGCTCCACGCCGCGCGCCGATTCCCACAACCCCAGCGCCTTCAGCACCTCATCGGGCCTGCCCGTGCCCTGCGGCCCCGACTTGAGCCGCATGCCGAGGACATATCGCCCCTCATGCTGCCCCACGACCCACAGACGCTCCACCAGCGGCCGCAGATCGTAATGGGCGTCGCGGCCCTTTCGCTCGCGCTCGCGCACCACCGTCTCCTGCGCCAGGAACGCCCGCAGGTGCGCGTCCAAATCGGCGGCGGAACCCGGCCACTCCACCGCCGCCTGATAGTCCACGGTGGCCGACAGCGACATCAGCGCCGGCTCCGTCAGGGCCACCTCCGCGACGGCGAAGATCTCCACCCCCAACGGGAGCACCGCGTGGAGCCGTCGCATCACCTCGCCGGGCTCCAGCCGCGCCGTGAGGAAGAGGTCAACCTTCTCGGCGCGGCTCGTAACGCCGGTGGGCAGCGGGCAGGCCAGGGCAATCCGCGGCCTCGGGTTGAACCCCTGGGTGTGGGCGATGGGCAGGCCGGCGCGTCGGCAGGCCCGCTCCCAAAGGCGCAGCATGTCCAGGTGCGACACAAACCGCAGCGGCTCGCCCTTGACGTAGTCCAGGCGCAAACGTTGCACGGCAGGCGCGTCTAGGGACATAGGGCCGTTCCTCCCGCCAGGGGCAACGTCGCGTTCACGCCGCACCCCACGCACCCCTCGCGGCAATCGGGGGTGGGCATCGCCGCGCGGCACCGCTCGGCCTCGCGCCACAGGAACTCCTTGCGCACGCCGATGTCAATGTGATCCCAGGGCAGCGCCTCCTCCCTGTCGCGCGGCCTGCGGCCGTAGAACTCGGGCGACAGCCCGCACTCGCGCCATGCCTGCTCCCACGCCTCGGGCCTGTAGGCATCGCCCCAGGCGTCAAATCGCGCGCCCAGTTGCCACGCCCGGTAGATGACGTCGGCCACCCGTCGGTCGCCGCGCGACAGCGCCGCCTCCAGCAGCGTCGTGCCCGGATCGTGCCACGAGAACTCCACGCCCTTGACGCGCAGGCCGCGCCGTAGAATCTCCAGGCGGCGGCGCAGCGTCTCATCGTCCACCAGCGGCTCCCACTGGAACGGCGTGTGGGGCTTCGGGACGAAGGTCGCCACGCTCACCGAGACCTGGGCGCGGCCTCCGCGATGACGCCGCCCCACCGCCACCACCTTCTTGACGAGATCCACGATGGCCTCCACGTCCTCGTCGGTTTCCGTGGGCTGGCCCACCATGAAGTACAGTTTGATGCGGTTCCAGCCAGTGCTGAAGGCGGCCTCGGCGGTGTGCAGCAGATCGTCCTCCGACACCTTCTTGTTGATGGCGTCGCGCAGCCGCTGGCTTCCGGCCTCCGGCGCAAACGTAAGCCCCGTCTTGCGCGTGGTCTGCACCATCTCGGCCAGGCGCACCGAGAAGGCATCGGCGCGCAAACTGGGCAGCGAGATGGACACGCCCTTCGGCGCGCAGCGTTCCGCGAGGGCGCGCACCACCTCCTCAATATGGCTGTGGTCGCTGGAACTCAACGACACCAGCGAGATTTCCTCGTGGCCTGTGGCAAGCAGCATCTCGTCGGCCGCGCGGACGATTTCGTCCACCGTCCGCTCGCGCACCGGCCGGTAGATGGTGCTCGCCTGGCAGAATCGGCAGCCCTGGGTACACCCGCGCTGAATCTCCAGCATGGCGCGGTCGTGCACGGCCTGGATGTACGGCACGATGAGGCGCGTCGGCGGCGGGGGCAGCGCGGGTACGACGCGCTTCACGACACGCGCCGGCGCCTCGGGCACCAGCGGAACCGTGCGCCGCAGCCGCCCCTCCGCGTCGTATTCGGCCGCGTAGAACGAGGGCACGTAGATACCGCCGACGCGCGCGGCCTGGCGCAGAAAGTCGGCCTTCGGGCGTGGCCCCGCCGCTCCGCTGCTCCGCTTCCAATCGGCGTAGAGGCGCACCAGTTCCAGCAGCACCTCCTCACCCTCGCCGATGACGAACAGGTCAAAGAACGCGGCCATCGGCTCGGGGTTGTACGCCCCGCTGCCGCCCGCGATGACCAGCGGGTCCTCCGCGCGGCGCTCCGCGGCCAGCGGCGCCAGCCCTCCCAGCGACAGAATGGTCAGCGCGTTGGTGTAGTTCAGTTCGTAGGGCAGGCTAATGCCCACGATGTCAAAATCCGTGAGCGCATGGCCCGTCTCCAGCGAATACAGCGGCAGGCGTGCCTCGCGCAGGCGCGCCTCCATGTCCAGCCAGGGGGCGTACACCCTCTCGCACAGGATGTCGGGCTGGCGGTTCAGGATGTCGTACAGGATCATCAGCCCCAGGTTGGACATGCCGATCTCGTAGGTATCGGGATAGGCCAGCGCCACCTTGACCGGCGTGGACGCCCAGTCCTTCACAACGCTGTTCCACTCGCCGCCGGTGTATCGGCCCGGCTTTTCCACATCGCGCAGAATGACTTCCAAATCGGACACCATGCTCATGGCGAGAACCCCAGATGTCTCCCCGAAGAGAAACGGTTTGCGGCAATCGGCGCGGCTAGGCGAAGTCCAGTTTCCTGTGCCTGAGCGCCACGCTCTGGACCAACCCCAGCCCCAGCAGCAGCGACAGGAGGGCGTTGTTCCCGAAACTGATGAAGGGCAACGGGATACCCGTGGCCGGAACCAGGGCCATATTCATCGCGATATTCACCGCGGCCTGCACGAAGATATAGACGGCCATGCCCACGGCGATGAGTTCGCCAAACCGATCGCGCGCGACCCCCGCCACCCGCAGCAGCCGCCACAGCAGCAGGCCGAGAAGCGCGAACAGCACCAGCGCGCCGACAAACCCCATCTCCTCGGCCAGCACCGAAAAGATAAAATCTGTGTGGCGGACGCGCAGGAAGTGCAACTGGCTCTGCGTGCCGCTGGCGAACCCCTTGCCCAGCCAGCCGCCCGACCCGATGGCGATCATGGCCTGGCCCACGTTGTAGCCCGTGCCCTGCGGGTCGGCAGAAGGGTTGAGGAACGCCAGCACGCGCAGGCGCTGGTAGTCGTGCAGCGAGTACCACACAGCGGGAGCCGCGACGAGGCCCAGGCCCCCCAGCGCCCCCACGTAGGCCATGTTCACGCCCGCGATGGCGGCCATCCCCAGCCAGATGGCCCCCAGGAGCAACGCCGTGCTCAAGTCGGGCTGAAGGTAGATGAGAATCATCGGCAGGAGCGTCGCGCCCAGGGAGACCAGAAACACCCGCCCCGACTTGATGTCGTCGCTGTTCTCCGAGAAGTAGCGGGCCAGGAAGATGACCAGGCCGAGTTTCGCGAATTCCGACGGCTGGAACAGCATGAACCCCAGGTCAATCCACCGCTGCGCGCCATGCGTAATGCGCCCGATGACCAGCACTGCCACCAGCGCGGCGATGACCAGGCCGTAGATGGCGCCCGTGATCGGCTCCAGCAGGCCGTAGTCCACCGTGGCCAGCCCCAACATCAGCGCCAGCCCGATGGCAATAAAGATGGCCTGGCGGCGTGTGCTGTCCTCCAGGCCCTCGGTGTTGCGGGTTGCGCTGTACACCATGGCCAGTCCCATCGCCAACAGGAGAATCAGGGCGGCCATCAGCCAGAAGTCAAAATGTCGCCACCTGAGTTTACCCACTCCGCTTGCGCGCACCCCTTTCCCGAAGCGGCATATCCACGATGAGCCGCTTGTTCTGCGTCAACGTGATCTGGAGCCCCTCGCGGTCAATGTCCAGGTACTTGGAGATGCTGGCGACCAAATCGTCCTTGATGCGCTCCAGGAGTTCAGGCGACAACTTGACGCGGTCGTGTATCAGCACCAACTGCAGGCGTTCCTTCGCAACCTGGCTGCTGGTGGGCTGCTTTCGTCTGAAGAGTTTGGCTATGGCGCTCATCCCTTCCCCCTCTTTTGATTTGCGCTCCGTGCCGACTGGGCCGGGCGAGGTGGCCGGACACGTCTGAACAATGCGCTAGTCGCCGCCGCGAATCATCTTCGCCAGGCGCGAGAACAACCCGCCTTCGGGCGCAGGCTGATACACCGGGATGTCCTCGCCCATGATGCGGCGAGCGATGTTGTCCAGCGCCTGCGCGGCCGGAGACCGCCCGTCCAACACAACGGGCGTCCCTCGGTTCGTGGAGATCACGATGGCCTCGTCCTCCGGAATGATGCCCAGCAACTTGATGGCCAGAATCTCCACCACGTCCTCGGTGCTCAGCATATCGCCCCGCCGCACCATATCGGGCTTCAGGCGGTTGATGATGAGCGACCCGGGGCCTTTCTCCTGCGCTTCTATCAGGCCGATGATGCGGTCGGCATCGCGCACGGCCGAGACCTCAGGCGTCGTTACGATGATGACCTCGTCGGCGCCCGCCACCGCATTCTGGAAGCCCTGCTCAATCCCTGCCGGCGAGTCTATGAGCGCGTAATCAAACTCGCGACGGAGTTGCTCGCAGACCTGGATCATGTCCGCCGGGCTGACCGCGGTCTTGTCGCGGGTCTGGGCGGCAGGGAGCAGGTACAACTCGTTGACGCGGCGGTCGCGGATGAGCGCCTGCCGCAGGCGGCACACCCCCTCCACCACATCCACCAGGTCGTACACAATGCGGTTCTCCAGGCCCATGACGACGTCCAGGTTTCGCAGGCCGATGTCCGCGTCCACCACGGCGACGCGCTGACCGCGCTGGGCCAGCGCCATGCCGAGGTTCGCGGTTACGGTGGTCTTCCCAACGCCGCCTTTCCCAGAGGTTATGGTAATCACTTTGCCCGGCATGCTCGGATTCTCCTTTCCGAATCTCACGGCTCCCAGGGTTCGGCCACGATCTCCGTACCCCGCACACGCGCCATTTCAGGGCGCACCCTCTGTTTTGTCTTGTTGGCCTCGGGAGAGCGCGCAACGTTGCCGCTAATCCGCAACTGCATGGGCTGCAACTGCAGGGCGCACACCACCGCCGAATCGTCGCCCATGGCGCCCGCATGAACCGTGCCCCGCAACTTGCCCCAGACGATGATGTCGCCGCCCGCCACGATTTCGGCCCCCGGATTCACATCGCCCACCACCACCACATGCCCAGGGTAGCGAACGCTCTGGCCGGAACGCAGCGTCCGCCGAACGATGACGGCAGGCTCCTGCCCCGCCTCCAAATCCGAGGGAGCCTCCTCCGGCGGAGACGCCGATGCCAGGCCCAGTTCCCGCGCGGCGGCCCGCGTCATGGGCGACTGACTGATGACCGCCCAGACGGTAATGCCGAGTTCGCCCAGCACGCTGCACACCTGCTGCAAATCCGCGAGCGTCATGGGGCGGCTGCCCACGGCCAGCGCCACCTTGCCGCCCTGGAAGAACGCAGGCGAACGATTCAACTGCGCGCGAAGGTCGGCCAACAGCAAGGGAAGGTCGCCCGCGCCCAGGCTCACCAGAAGCCCGTCGCGCGTGCCTTTGATTTTGACGCCGTTCGCCATAGTCCACCCCGATTCTGGGCGATGCTCTCGCGCGGCCGATGAGCCGAGATATTTGCTATAGAGTAGCAATAGTCTTGCGAAAAGTCAAGTGGCACACAAAAGCATCTTTCCCCTCGCCCAGTTCTTGCCATTTGTCCCGCCCGCCAAACGCCGATATAATGGGTCTCGGTTTTCGCAGCGTGCGATCAGGCAATCGGGGAGTCGCTTCATGGACACCTTCTTGCAAACCCTGCTGGAACTCGCCCTCATCGTCTTTGCGGCCAAGGCGGCGGGCTATCTGAGCGTTCGGCTTGGCCAGCCGGCGGTCCTGGGCGAATTGGTCGTGGGCCTGCTGCTAGGCCCGTCGCTGCTGAACATGGGCCACTGGCCCCTCTTCGGAAGCGAGCAACTGAGGGAGATCATCTCCACCCTCGCGCATCTAGGCGTGATCTTCCTGATGTTTGTGGCGGGGCTTGAGGTGGACTTGGGCATGATGGCCCAGACGGGGCGCATCGCCGTGATCGCCGGCGTCAGCGGGGTGATCGCGCCCGTTGTCCTCGGGGCGCTGGTAACCTGGCCCTTCGGCTACGACCTCCAGCACGGGTTGTTCACGGGCCTGGTGCTCGCGGCCACCAGCGTGAGCATCTCGGCCCAGACGCTCATGGAACTGGGCGTGCTTCGTAGCCGCGTGGGCATGGCCCTGCTGGGGGCCGCCGTCGTGGATGACGTGCTCGTGATCCTCCTGCTGTCGGCGTTCATCGCCGTGGCGGGGGGCAACGGGGGCTTTCTCGCCATCGTGTGGGTACTCGTGAAGATGATTTTGTTCCTGGCCATCGCCCTTCTCCTGGGCATCCTGGTCGTCCCCAGGCTCACGAACATCGTCGGCCACTTGCCCATCAGCGAGGGGGTCATGAGCCTTGCCATCGTGGTAACGTTCGTGTACGCGTGGGCGGCGGAGGCGCTGGGGGGCATCGCCGCCATCACCGGCGCGTTCCTCGCGGGCGTCATCTTCGGCCGCACCTCTGCGCGCAAGGTCATTGAGGGCAAGGTGCGCGCCATCGCCTACTCGTGGTTGGTGCCCATCTTCTTCGTGAGCATCGGCCTGCAAACCGACGTGCGCACGTTGGGAGCGACGGGCATCCCGATTGCTCTTGCCATCGTGGGCGTGGCCCTGATCTCCAAGGTCATCGGCTGCGGGAGCGGCGCCATCGTCGCGGGGTGCACCCCAGGCGAGGCGCTGCGCCTTGGCGTAGGCATGACATCGCGCGGCGAGGTTGGCCTCATTGTGGCGTCTGTGGGGCTGAGCACCCGCCTCATCACCGACGCGGTCTTCGCCAGCGCCGTGCTGATGGTGCTGGTAACCACCCTGATTACCCCCATCGCGCTGCGGGCGCTGTATCCCAGGAGAGCCAGGGCGGGCGAGCAGGCGCAGGTCGCAGTAGAAACCCCAAAGGCGTGAGGACGAGTTTCGCGGTACGTGAGCAGGAGGTAGCCCCATGGCACAACTGTTAGTGCTGGTACTGGACAATCTGGAGCAGTGCCCTGCCGTCCTGGACGCATGGGAAGAGGCGGGCGTGGGCGGCGTAACCATCCTGGAGAGCAGCGGCTTGGGGCGGCTGCGCGGCATCGTCAGCGACGATCTGCCGCTGATGCCCTCGCTGCGCGACCTCTTCGCAACCCGCGAGTTCCAGCATCGGACGCTGTTCACCGTCGTTGATGACGATGCGACCCTGGAGCGCGTCATCGCCGCCACCGAGAAGATCATCGGAGACCTGAACGAGCCGCACACCGGCCTGCTGTTCGTGGTGCCGGTCAGCCGCGTCCTCGGACTGCACAAGCGCAGACAGAACAGATAGGCTGCGGCCCACCTACCCCCACACGCAAACAGGCCAGGCGGTTTTCCCGTCTGGCCTGCGCGTTTTTCGCAGCCGTAGCGCCTGGAACCGTATCGCGGGCGCGCTAGTTGATGATGGTCAGCGTGCAGTCTTCCGTTACGTAAACCCAGTATCCCCACCCTGGCGCAATCTGCGTCAGCGAGTTGGCCCACGGCGGGATGGCCGTGTTGTAGCGTTTCCACGCAGTGGGCTCGCCCGCCTCGTAGCGCAGCACCTGGGTGTACTTGCCGCTGATGGAAGACAGCGCATCGGCAACCAATCTCGGCTCCGACGCCGGATACGCGACCAGGTTCCACCCGGCGAACAGGCGCTGCTCGGTGTAGATGGGCAACAGGCCGGGCAACTGAAGCGTGCCCGTCTGGGACATCTTGATCCAGAACGCCGTGCCCTCGTCCAGCGTCAGCAGCGTATTCGCCTCAGGCGGCATGGCCGGGTCGTAGATGCGCCAGGTGTCGTGCTCGGCGTCGTAGGCTTCCACCAGCGTGTACTTGCCGGCGATGGACGACAAGACCTGGGTGATCGCCGTGTTCTCCGGAATCACCGGCAGCGACACCAGGTTCCAGCCGACCGGCAGGACCTTCTCAAAGTTGGAGTGGCCGTGCAGCCAACCGACGACGGCGCGCATCACCGCGTTGCGGTCGGCCGCGTCGTCAATGCCCTCAAACCCGAAGGCGAAGTACACGACCTTGTACGTGCCGGTGTCCACGCGAATCCCTGCGGTGCCGCTGCCCACGATGGCTTGCGGCTGGACTCCGGACGAGGACGGTGCTTTGCCCCGCAGTGCGGATTCGGAGTTGGCGCGGGAGCGGCGCGCCGCGGCGAACCCGCTGGGCGCGTAGTACTCAAACACGCGCTGCGCCGGCGAGATGGGATTGATTTCGCTGGGCCAACGCTGGTTGCCCGCGCCCGATCCTGTCCCCTCAATCGTGAACTCCATGCCATCCCCAATCTCGTCGCCCGGAATGCCGCGAATGGCGAAGACATCCACGTTATCCTGTACGAACTGGGCATGCAGGTAGTTCGTGTAGAACTGCTGGTCGTGGATGTAGTACCCGATGTCCTGGCCGGTAACGAACAGTTTCCCTCCCTGGTCAAGATAACTCATCAGCGTGTTCCGCGCCGAAGGATTCTCGGGATCGTTCAGCATCCCCCGTTCGGGCACGGCCCAAATCACGATGCAGGGCACGTAGTTGAGAATCACGCTGTCGGGCACGGAGCCGCGGTAGAACGTGTACCACAGGTCGTAGGCGAACCCATTGGCCCCCAGCGCTTCCGTGTAGAACACGTCCAGGCCGGGCTCGTTCAACTCATCAATCACCAGAAGGATGTTGGAATGGCGGCTGAAACCGCGCGTGGTGAATCCGATCTGGTCGGGGTACTCGGACACGTTGCCCAACCCGTCGCGCGCCTGGAACCCCGCGATGAAATCGTGGGCCACCGACGGGGTCGTCCACACCGCCCCGAATTTGCCGTCGCCGGCTCCCCCGTCCCCGTGCAGCCCATCGTCGTACATGGGGAACTGGGTAACGATGGAGTTGTCGGAACTACGGACTGTGGCGGTAACCAGGTTCACGCCCGCCCCGTCCAGCAGCGTGGCGGTCAGGGTTATCTGGCCGGAAGGTGCCGCAATCTTTGGAGTTACCGATTTGTCGCCCAAGTACGGCCCGACGCTGTCCACCACCGTAACCGTGAAAGGCCCCAGCGAGTAGTAGGCCCCGAACTTGTCAAACAGGTCCAGCGTGAACTCAATCTTGCGGCCGTCGGGCGTGAGCGGACTCAGGTGGAAGTACAGGTCGCCCGACACTTGCGACCTCTCCTCGCCCAGGCCCAGGTCGCCGTAGTTGCCCACGCCATAGCACGTGGCCTCCCAGTTGGCCGTGTACAGGCTCCCGCTCAGTTCGTAGGCCGTTACCGTGCCGGTGTTGCGGATGCGGACAAGCAGATAGACAAACTCGCCCGGGTTGGCGACCCCGTCGTGGTTGATGCTGTCGTAGATGATCTCGTAATCCACGTACTCCAACCGCGGCGAGCCTTGCGCGAATGCGCCCACTGCCCCGAACGCCATCAGCGCGAGCAGCAGCGCCACACCCAAGGCCCATAGGACATAGCGAGGCCATCCCCGAACCGCTGCGTCCATTGACATCCTCCCGTGCATACGAAAGTAGCAACGCATACGCGTCCTACTACGCACTATACGCACATTAGAAGGAGGGGTCAATGGTCTTTTGGTACCATCAGGGGATACATGCGGCTCGCGCCAATGCAAAGGCTGGGGATGGGCGTATCCATCCCCGCCTTTCGCGCAAAAGACAATCGCCTATTGCGACGACAGGGCGCTCGGCCCGTAGGAGTTGGCCACCACCGGCAGGAACAGGCGTAGCGGCGCGCTCTGGCGGTGAGGCGCAGTCTCGTTCATGTCCAGCCGCACGTTGGTGCTTCCGTGCCAACTCGCGGTAGTCGCGAGGGGAACCCCGTTGAGGCGAAACTCAATCGGGTCGTCCTCTCGCCCACCCTCCCTTTCGGGAGTATCCGGATCGTCGCCATTCACGGATATGGAGTAGTACGTGGTGCCCATGTACAGGAAGATGTGCGCCTGCCCGCACTTCACGCCATAGACATAGGCGGTCAGTTCGGCGCTAAGGGGAAGGCGTGCGCCGTTCATCGTAATGGTGCCCCAAAAACTGCTAGGAATCGGCGGAAGCGCAACCACAGGGGCCGCGCACAGCGCAAGAATCAGTACAGCAATACTCAGGTTTCGCAGAAAACGCATGAGATCGTGTCCCCAAGCAGGATTTACCCGTGCACAAGAGCGCGCGGGCCGAATACTGAAACGCCCGCGCGCGACTTGAGATACGGCGAAAAGTGCCGATTTGTGCCAGGCCGCCAGGCGCTAGGCGACGGCCACCGCTTGAGCGGCGCGGTTCTCCTCATCGGCCACGCGGATTCCCTCGTCCTCGCGGACCCGCGTCAGCAGCAAGATTCCGCCGATGAAGAAGATGATGAGCGACACAATGCTCAGGCGGCTGGAACCCGTGAGTTGCCCGACGAGCGCGAAGATGGCCGGCCCGGCAATCCCCGCGAATTTGCTGGACACATCATAGAACCCGAAGAACTCGGCGCTCCTGGCCTTGGGCGCCATCCTGCCGAACAGGCTGCGGCTCAGCGCCTGCGTGCCACCCTGCACCATGCCCACCGCGAAAGCCAGCGCCCAGAAGTGCCACGCCACGGCCATGAAGTACCCGGCGATGCTGATGAGCGTGTACCAGGCGAGGCCCAACATGATGGCGCGCTTTGTGCCGATACGGCTCCCAAACTTGCCGAACAACAGCGAAAACGGGATGCCGACGAACTGCGTCATCAGCAGCGCGCCGATGAGGTCTAGTTGCCCGATGCCGATCTCCGCGCCGTAGATGGTGGCCATCTTGATGATGGTACCGATGCCATCATTGTAGAGCCAGAAGGCCACGAGGAACAGAAACAGTTGTCGGTATCGGCGCAGGTGGCGGAAGGTCTGCCCCAGCCGCGTGAAGCCCGCCTTGACGGGATTCACCCCCACACCGATGCCCGCCGTATTCGCAGCCGGTTCTGGCACGCGGCGCAGCAAGGGGACCGTGAACGCGCCCCACCACAGGGCCACCGATAGAAACGACAGCCTCGCGCCCAGCGTCCCTGGCAGGAACTGGATCATGGCGATGTTCACGGCGAGCAGCAGGCCACCGCCCAGGTAGCCAAGCGCGTAGCCCTTGGACGAGACGTAGTCTATCTCATCCGGGCCGGCGATGTGGGGCAGGAGCGAGTCGTAGAAGATGGCGGCGCCCGCGAACCCGATGGACCCCACGATGATGCACCCGAGCGCCAATTGCCAGTCCCCACGGTCCACCAGGAACAGCACCGCCGTCGCGATGATCCCCACGCCGGCAAACCATGCCAGCAAGCGCTTCTTGGAGCCGGTATAGTCGGCGATGCTGCCCAAGATGGGTGCCAGCAGCGCGCTGACCAGCAGCGCAAATGCCGCCGCGTAGCCCCAGTACACGGTTGCTGTGTTCCCCGGCAAGTCCGCGGCGACTACCGAAGCGAAGTACACCGGCAGCACCGCTGCCTCCACCGTCGTGGAGAACGCCGAATTGCCCCAGTCGTACAAGCACCATGCGTTGATGATCTTCTTGTGCAGTTTGTCGGCCTGTTCCGCCATACGCCCCCTTTCCTCGTGTTGTGGTGCTGGATGCTTCGGGAACCCTGTACCATCTACGGTAACCCCGCGGTGCCGTGCAGGTTACCGACTTCGTCGCAAACGACCGCAACGTGCTGCGCAGCAAAGCCAACCTGGCCAGGCGTAAGGCGATGGGCCTCGGCGCTCTCGGTCGGCGGGGCTATGTGTATCGCGCCCCGGCACGCTACAGGCCAACCCTCTGCAATTGCGCCAACGCCTTCTGCCGAATCTCCGGCACGGGGGGCAAATCCGCCACCACGCGCCCGCCGTCAATCAGCAGCGTGTTGAGGAACTGGCGCGGCTGCCCGCACTCGCACACGCCCGCGTCGTGCTTCCAGTACACCACCTTCCTGGAGCCGCAGGCGGGGCAGGCGGCCACGAACTTCCCGCCCGACTCCTTGCCCCGCTTCGCAATCCACTGGCCGCCGACCTCCACCAAGTCCAGCGCCAGGTTGATGGTGGGGGCATTGGCCAGCGACGTGCCCACGCCGTAGCCGTCGCAGACGGGGTTCAGTTCCAGGATGCTGTACTCGTCCAGCCCGCCGCTGGCGAAGAGTTTGACATGCTGGAAGCCGCGCAGGTCCAACTCCCAGCGCACCTCCTCCATCAACTGGCGGAGGTCGCCGCGGCGGGACGCGGGGGTGTCAAAGCGGATGCCGTACAACCGTTCGCGCAAAGCCTCGGCCACGCGGATCGCCTCAAACTTCTCGTCCAGGAAGGTGTCTATGAGCACAATGCGCGGCACTCCGGGGCCGGCCACCTGGTCAAAGGCCCAGGCCGCCTCCACCGTATCCCCCAGCAACAGCACAAGAGCATGGGGCATCGTCCCGCTGGGTGGGATGCCGATGACCTCCGCGGCCAGCAGCGTGGACACGCCGTCGCACCCGCCGATGTAGCACGCCCGCTCAATCATGGGGGCCACGGCTGGGTGCATCCGCCGCGCGCCGAAACTCAACACGGTGCGCTTCCCCGCCGCAATGCGACACCGCGCCGCCTTGGTCGCCACGCCCGACGCCTGGCACAGCATCCCCAGGATTTCCGTCTCCATGTGCCCGAAGACGGTATAGGGCCCCTCAAGGGTCAAGACCGGCTCGCCGGCGTAGAACAGCGTCCCCTCGGGAAGCGACCACACGCGGATGTCCAGCCCTTCCAGCAGGCGGGCCACTTCTTCCACGCCGGCCAGCACGGCCCACTCCCACTTGTTGGGCAGACTCTTGGCGCGCACCTCGGCCACGACGACTTTGTCGGCGTTGCGAGCGCGGATGGCCAAGCGGGCGCGCTCAAAGTACACGTCGGTTACGCGGCCTTCTCGCAGTTCGGCTTCGGTGGCGATGTGAAACCTGCGTTTGGCGTCCATGCACACTCCTCTCACACGGTGAGGTTCTCAATGACGGCGACATCGGCGCCCGCCCGCACCAGTTCCTCAAGGGCCAGTTCGGCGTCGTGCACGCGGAGATTCACGGCGCGCGTCGCATCCAGAAGCACCGTGCAGCCGAACCCCTCGCGCCGCGCGTCCAGGCCGGTGAACTTGACGCAGTAGTCCAGCGCCAGCCCGCCGATGTACAGGTGCCGAATCCCCATCGCCCGCAGCAATTCGGGCAGCGGTCGCCCCTGCGCGTCGCGCGCCTGGAACGCGGAATAGGCATCCTCGTCCGCGCCCATCCCCTTGGACACGACGATGGCCGCGTCGGGCAGCGCCAGGTCGGGGTGAAACGCCGCGCCCGGCGTGCCCTGCACGCAGTGGACGGGCCACACGCCACCCTGCGCCGCGAAGTGCGTCGTCGCTGGCGGGTGCCAATCGCGGGTAGCAATGATCGACAAGCCGCGCTTCGCAAACAACTCCAGGTAGGCGTTGACCCTGGGGAGAATGGCGTCGCCCTCCGGTATGGAGAGCGCGCCCCCGGGCAAGAAATCGTTCTGCATGTCCACCATCACCAGCGCGCTTTTTCTCTTGATGGCCATAGTCTCCCTCCTTGCAATCCCTGTACTCCGTATCGCAAGTTCAGCCCCGAATGCCGGGCAGCCAGCCCGGAGGGGCTTCGGGTATCCCATCCGCGCCGCGCCGCCAGCCTACGGGCCGCGGCGCTGCATCTGCTGCCAGTTCAGGTTAGAGCCAATGTTCGGATTGAAGTTCGGGTCGTCGCTCAAGATGTACTCGCCCAGCGCATTGCACCAGGCGTAGCCATGTCCACCGGGCAGTTCCACGCCGCGCTCGTCAAAGGGGTTGTAGTACTCGTCCACGCCGCGAATGGCCTGGCTGAAGTTGTCCGAAATCCGATCCATCGCCGCCTGGCGCTGCTGCCACGATTCCATCATGGAGTCGCTGATCTGACTGCTGGTCTGGCTGATGATGCGGCTCAACTGGCCCACATGCTGAATCTGCTGAATCTGGTTCTGGATGAGGTACTGGCTCACCTGCATGTAGCGGCCATACCACTGCGGGTTCAACTGGAACGAGCGCGTCATCGTCCAGAACAACTCGGCCATCCCATCCAATGCGCCCTGCAAGGCGCGGAAAGAGAAGAGATAGTCGGCCATCCAGTAGATGTGCTCCACCGAGCCGAACATGGCCGGCATGGACACCTGCGTTACCTCAACGACACCGTAGATTTCCTCCTCCGCCATCTGTGCTCCCACCGAGTAGCGCACGCGCACGCGCGCCCCGTCGGCCGACGTTACCGCGCCCGGAGTGGACTGCGCGCCCGCCCCAACCTGCTGCGCCAACTGCGGCAGGGGTTCCTCGCGCACAATCTGAAGCCCGGCCATCTTCCCCCGATAGCGGGGCAGGACAATCTCCCGCAGCATCTGTTGCGCGCCCATGGGCGGCCGCACCTCGTTGCCGAAGTACAGCGCGCCGATGGGGAAGGTCATGTGCACCATCGGGTTGTTCGTCCAGTAGAACGAGATGTTGGGGAAGACCTCAAAAGCCTCGGTGTTGGCGGCGTTGCGGGCGCGAAAGGCGATCACCGCAGGCATCCCAGGGTTGTTGAGCAGCCAGTGGACGCCTCCCTCAAACACCCAGTCCACCGGTATCAGCATGCGGAACGCCTCTACGCCGATGCCCTGCTGATCCACGCACTGGACGGTCTTCAAGCGAAGGGCGGCTGTCGCCTGCGCCGCCTCGCCGCCCTCCCGACGGGGCGCTTCGGGTTTTGCGGGCTTGGGCTGCGGCTCGCCCAATATGCAGCGCGCACCGCAATACTCGCACACCACGTCGTTGCCGGGTGGAAGTTTGGCCCCGCACTGGGGACACCGAACCACACGAACGTCCGACATCTCCCCGCCTCCTTCACACACGCGCCGAGGCGCACACGACGCCGGCGCACGCCAACGCACAGGGGGTCTCACCGCCCCCGGGCCTCACCCTCCAGGACGCGCACGATCTGCGCGACGCGCTCGGCACGCCCCATCTTCGCGTAGGCGTCGCGCTCATGCTCAAGCGACACCACCGGCACGCGCATCCCCGCCACGTCCACGCGGCGCGTGATGCGCCCCAAGTCGGGCGGCGGCTCCCAGGTGCCATCCTCGCGCTGGTGTTGCACGTCGCCCATGATCTCCACCGTCATGCCATCAACCTCCAGCGCCCCGAAATGCGATCTCATGCCGGCTTTCTCCGAGAGCGCCACGGGCCGCACAACGCGCCCCGCGAACAGCGACGCGATGCGATACGCTCCCGCCGCGTCGGTCTGGATGTCCACATCGTGCGGCGCAAGCGCCACGCCCTGCAACGCCAGCCCCACGCTGCCCGTTACCGCCCAGTTCACCCCCGCGGGTTCCAGCGCATCGTACAGAATGCGCAACACCCTCAGATGCCGCTCCATGTCCCCTCGCGATACAGGGTAATCAGATCGCGCACGACCGCGCCCGCGGTGGGGATGGGGTCCACTTCATCCACCGTAACCGCGACGATGCCGTTGGTGTCGGTGTAGTACACGACGCCCATCTGCACGCACGTCAGGCGCGCCAGGGGATGCTCCGCCCCGACTTCCGTGGGCTGCACGCTCAAGGAATATCCCTCGCCACGACGCTCGGCCACGGCGAGGAGCAGGATGACGTTGCCTCTCTCCCGCGCGTGCTGGATCATCTTCGCGGAGATGCCCCGGATGCCCGCGACGCGAACCTCGGGCAGGCGGGCAGGGTAGCCGAGCACAGCATTGGCCAGGATGACGAGTTTGTTGGCGGCGTCCCATCCATCCAAGTCCAGCGCCGGGTCGGCTTCGGCATGGCCGGCCTTCTGGGCCATCTCCAGCGCCTCTTGAAAGGTGTAACCCTGCGCGATGCGAACCAGGATGGAGTGGGTTGTGAGGTTGAGCACGCCTTCTATGCGCTCAATGCGGGCGTGGCACAGATCGCGGACGCCGACATTCACCGCCGGCAGCCCCCCGCCGACCGTCGCGCTGAACAGCACGCGGCGGCCGTGCTCGCGGGCCAGCGCCATCACCTCCGGATACGCCAGCGCCAACGGCCCCTTGTTCGCCGTGATCACGTGCATCCCCCGCTCCAGCGCCAGGCGGATGTGGCCCATGGCTGGTTCCCCGTCGGACAGGTTCACCGGCGACGCCTCTATCAGGACGTCGGCCTGGCTATGGCGCAGCATGTCCAGTCCGGCGACGCCCCTATGACCCAGGCCAATGTAGTCGGCGGCGCTCCCGCCTGCCTCCTTCAGCGCCACGAGTCGGCGCAGGTCAATCCCGTCGGGGCCCCAGGCCGCGCCGCGGCTGTCCGCCACTCCCGTGAGGACGAATTCCAGCCCGAAGCGTTCGCGGTAAAGCGACCGCCTGTCGTCAAGGATGGTCAGCAGGCGGCGGCCCACATTGCCCAGCCCCACGAGCGCGATGCGAACCTGCTCCACAGCCATGCCTCCAGCGCCTCCCAGCCAGGGTCTGACAGAAGTATACTACGCGGGCGGCTTGCGGGCAAGTGCATTCATGCTATTCGCGGTTACAGGGCAGGCACGCAAGTGCATTCGCGCGATTCGCGGTTACAATTCCCCCATTCGTGTGCATTCGTGTTATTCGCGGTTACAGGGCAGGCATGCAAGCGTGCCCCTACGTTCGCGTGCATTCGCGCGATTCGCGGTTACAATTCCCCCATTCGCGTAGATTCGTGTTATTCGCGGTTACAGGGCAGGCACGCAAGCCTGCCCCTACGTTCGCGTGCATTCGTGTTATTCGCGGTTACAGGGCAGGCACGCAAGCCTGCCCCTACGTTCGCGTGCATTCGCGCGATTCGCGGTTACAATTCCCCCATTCGCGTAGATTCGTGTTATTCGCGGTTACAACCGCAATGACACCGGCGTCCGCTGTGGTATAATCGCCCCATGAACGTTGTCTTTGTCGCCCCTTTCGGCCTAGCGCCCAAAGGCACCACCCGCTGGCGCGTCCTGCCGCTGGCCCGCGCCCTGGCCGCGCGAGGGCACGCGGTGCGCGTCCTCGTGCCCTCGTGGGACAGGCCCCAGGACGCCGGTCGCGCGTGGCGCGAGGGCGGCGCGACCGTCGCATGCGTGCCGTTCCCCGCGCGGCTGGGCAGGGCCGCCTGGCCGATCCTGCTCGCCCGCTTGCTGCGCGAGGCGCTGCGCGGCTCGCCCGACGCGCTCCACGTCTTCAAGCCCATCGGCTTCAGCGGCGCCGTCGCCGAGGCGATGCTGCGCCTTCGCGCGAGGGCGCGCCCCCTCATCTGGGCCGACGCCGACGACCTGGAAGCCGAGTGGGCGCGGCACAGGCCGGCCTGGCAGCGCGCCGCCATCGCCCGCCAGGAGCGGTGGGTGCTGGCGCACGCCGACGGCGTTACCGTCGCAAGCCGCGCCCTGGGCGAATACGTCGCGGCCCTGCGAGGCGAAGCGCCCCTGTACATGCCGAACACATCGGCCCTGCGCCCGGCCAACGCGGACGAAATCCCCGGCCGCGTCGTCTGGTACACGCGGTTTCTGGACATCGCCCCCGAAACCGTGGCCGACATCTGGGCTGCCATCGTAGGAACTATCGCAGGGACGGGTCTGAGACCCGCCCCTACCATAGCCCCCACCCTGCACGTCATCGGCGTCGGGATGCGCGGAGAGGAGCGGGCATTCGCCGAAGCCGTGCGGACACGCCGATTGCACGACACCGTAACGTTGTGCGGCTACCTGGAAGGCGACGCCCTCACCAATGAGGTCGGCGCGGCATGCGTGGCCATCTTCCCATTTGCCGACACGCCGATAAATCGGTATAAATGTCCGGCGCGGCTGGCCGATTTAGCGGCGCTGGGCGTGCCCGTGGTGGCCCATGCCGTCGGCGAGTGCGCGTCCTACGTCGTCCACGGCGAGACGGGCGCGCTGGTGGCCCCAGGCGACACGCACGGCTTCGCCGACGCGGTGGCCCAACTCCTCCGCGACGCCGACCGCCGACGGGCGATGCGGACGGCGGCCCGCTCGCGCTTTGCCGCCCGCTTCGCGCCAGGGGTGCTGGCCGCCCGCCTGGAGCAGGCGTACACGGCGGCGCTCGCCGCGCGCGGCAATCCATAGGACAACGGGAGCGATTCGGGGAATGCGACAGCGACTGCGAACGGCATTACGCCTTTGGGCACCTGTGCTGGCATGGGCTGGGGCGATCTACTTCTTCTCGTCGCGCCCAGACCTGCCGCACATTGACGAGCCCTGGCTGGAACTCCTGCTGCGCAAGTCGGCCCACGCGGTGGAGTACGCGGTTCTGGGCGCGCTCCTGGCCCGCGCCCTGGGCGCACGGCGGGGGCAAGTCGTCCTGGCAGCGGCGATGAGCGCGCTGTACGCGGCCAGCGACGAATGGCACCAGCGGTTCGTGCCTGGCCGCAACGGCAACCCACTGGACGTGGCGCTGGACAGCGCGGCGGCGCTCCTGGGCGCGTACCTGTACGCCCGCCTGGCCTCGCGTGGGAACGCCGCGGTTACGGCGCCCCCGCCGGTGGAGAGCCGCCGTTTCCGTTGACCCCGGGCGGAGCCTGTCCCCCGTGCCCTTGCGGCTTCAGGGCCGCGATGAACACTTCGCCGAACAGCGCCTCCTGGTACGCTTCCACCAGTTGCCGCTTGATCATCTCCAGCACGGCCAGGAACGTTACGATGACCTCCATGCGGGTGCGCGCCTGCCGCACCAGTTGGCGGAACGACACGCGCCCGCGGCGGGCCAGCCGCTCCTGAATGAACGCGATCTTCTCGTCCACCGTGATGATCAGGGGCGCCACCACATCGTTGACGGGAGCCGCGGGCGGGGCGACGGCCAGCGCCTCGCGCACCGCCTGCACCAGCGCGTCAAGGGTAACGCCTTCCAAATCCACCGTCCTGGGCAGGCCTACAGGCGGCGCCACCCGCACGAAAGCGCGATTCCCCTGCTCCTCCAACGCGCGCAGGTACGCGGCAGCCTGCTTGAACTGTCGGTACAGCAGCAGTTGGCGCACAAGGTCATCACCCGCGTCCTCCTCCTCTTCCTCCGAGACCACCATCTGGGGCAACAGGACGGTTGATTTTATGTAAATCAACTTCGCCGCCACCACCAAGAAATCCGCCAGTTGGTCGGGGTTGATGGCCTCCGCACGGGCGATGTAGTCCAGGTACTGCTGCGTAACCTGGGCCAGCGACACCTTTGTAATATCCAGTTGCTGCTCTTCAATCAGATGCAGCAGGAGATCCAGCGGCCCCTCAAATACGGGCAATTGAACCTGATACCCGTCCGACATGGACTGCTCCTTGCCAGGAAATGACCGTCGTATTATACTTGGATTGGGTGTTCGCGCACAATGAACCTGCGGACGCCAGCGCACGTAACGGTTCCAGACACGTACCTTTGGCAGGAAGGAGTGGGGAGATGATGGAACAGACGCACCAACCCTCGGCGGCGGAGCCAATCGCGCCCGCCATCTCCAGCGACGAGCGCGCATGGGCGGCCATCGCGCACGCCAGCGCCCTCATCACGATGCTGTTCGGCGCCCTTACGGGTGGCGCGCTCTGCCTGGTCGGGCCGGTTGTCCCGCTGGTCATCTGGCTGGTGTTCCGCGAGCGGTCGCGATTCGTCGCCCGCCACGCGCTGCAAGCCACAGTCTTCCAGGCGCTGGTGGTCGTGATCAGCGTCGCGATCGCCATCCTGGGCCTGGTGCTGGTGGTCGCAGCGTGGGTGGGCGCCATTATGCTCATGGCCGCCATCGTCGGCATCCTGCTCATCCCCGTCGCCCTGGCGCTGACGCTGCTATGGGGCGTGGTATCCCTGGGGCTGCCTGTCGCGGCGCTGGTGTACGCGTGCTACGGCGCTTACGAAGTGGCCGAGGGGCGCGACTTCCGCTACTATCTGGTGGGCCACTGGGTGGACTGAAACCTCGGCCGACCCGCAATCCGCTGACAAAGCCGTCGGCCTCGCGTCGGCGGCTTTGTGTTTCCGCCCCACATGCTTATAATAGCAACACATGGGCAATGTTCTCACCGCAAAGGCCGCGGAGAACGCAGAGGCCATTCCCTTCTTCTCTGCGGTCTCCGTGCGCTCGGCGGTGAAAGAGGGAGAAACGTATGCTGCGCACTCACACATGCGGCGAGATTCGCATCAGCGACGTGGGCAAGACCGTTACGCTGGCCGGTTGGGTACACCGCTGGCGCGACCACGGCGGCCTGACGTTTCTGGACTTGCGCGACCGCTACGGCATCACGCAGGTGGTGTTTGACCCTTCGGTGTCCGCCGAGGCGCACCAGGTGGCCGCGCGCGCCCGAAGCGAGTACGTCCTGCAAGTTACGGGGGTCGTGCAGAAGCGCCTGAAGCCCAACCCGAACCTCGCCACCGGCGATGTGGAAGTCCTGGCGACGCAGGCCGTGGTGCTGAACGAGGCCAAGACCCCGCCGTTCTACATCACCGAAGACCGCGAAGGCGACGAGGCTGCCCGCCTGCGCTATCGCTATCTGGACCTGCGACGCGAACGCATGAAGCGCAACATCATCCTGCGCCACCGCGTCGTGAAGTTCATCCGCGACTACCTGGACGCTCGCGGCTTCGTGGAGATAGAGACGCCCATCCTCATCAAGAGCACGCCCGAAGGCGCGCGCGACTACGTCGTGCCCAGTCGCCTCTATCCCGGCAAGTTCTACGCCCTGCCCCAGTCGCCCCAACAGTTGAAGCAACTCCTCATGGTGGCCGGCTTTGACCGCTACTTCCAGATCGCCCGCTGCTTCCGCGACGAGGACCAGCGCGCCGACCGCCAGCCGGAATTCACCCAACTGGACCTGGAAATGAGTTTCGTGGAGCAGGAAGACATCCTGAACGTCATTGAAGGGCTATACACCGAACTGGTCCGCACGGTTACGCCCCAGTGGAACATCCTGTCGCCCTTCCCGCGCATGACCTACGACGAGGCGATGGCCCGCTACGGGACCGACAAGCCCGACTTGCGGTTCGGCCTGCCCCTCACGGACCTGTCGGACCTGGCGGCGCAATCCCAGTTCCGCGTGTTCCAGGAGACGCTCGCGGCGGGCGGCGTGGTCAAGGGCATCCTGGCCCCGGGCTGCGCCGACCTCACGCGCAAGGAGATTGACGATTGGACCGAGCGCGCCAAGGCGCTGGGGGCGAAGGGCCTGGTCGCCATCGCCCGCACCGCCGACGGGTACAAGGGCGGCCCCGCCAAATTCTTCGCGCCCGCCGAACTGGACGCCTTCGCCGCGCGCCTGGAAGCCCAGTCCGGCGACATGATGTTCATCGTGGCCGACGCGCCCGCCACCGCCAACGCCGTGCTCGGCGCGCTGCGCGTGGAACTGGGCCGCAAACTCAACCTGCCCGACCCGCACCTGCTGGCCTTCTGCTGGATTGTGGACTTCCCCCTGGTGGAATGGAACGAAGAAGAGGGGCGGTGGGACGCCGTCCATCACCCCTTCACCATGCCCAAGAAGGCCGACTTGCCGCTCCTGGACACCGACCCTGCCCGCGTCCGCGCCGATTGCTACGACCTGGTCTGCAACGGGTACGAACTGGCCAGCGGCAGCATCCGCATCCACCGCCGCGACATCCAGGAGAAGGTCTTCGCCCTGCTGAACTACTCCAAGGAGGAGGCGGCGGCTCGCTTCGGCCACATGCTGGAAGCCTTTGAGTACGGCGCGCCCCCGCATGGGGGCATTGCCCCTGGCATAGACCGACTCGTCATGATCCTGGCGGGCGAGGACAGCATGTCCGAGGTCATCGCGTTCCCCAAGAACAGCAGGGCCATTGACCTGATGACCGGCGCGCCCTCGGAGATCACCGAGCAGCAGTTGCGGGAGTTGCACCTGCGCATCGTGTACGACGAATGAGGAGGGCAAGCACGCGCCGCTCGCTGGCGCACTACGGACGCACACACGGAGGCAATCATGTGCCTGGGCATCCCTGGTAAGGTTACGAGCGTACAGGACAACCCCATGGGCCTCAAGATGGGGACGGTGGAATTCGGCGGCGTGGCCCGCGAGGTGTGCCTGGCCTACACCCCCGAAGCCCGCCCCGGCGACTGGGTCATCGTCCACGCAGGCTTCGCCATCAGCCTGCTGGACGAAGAAGAAGCCCGACTGACCCTCCAGACCCTGGCGGAACTGGCCGCGAGCGAAGAGGGATAGGTTGGCATCCCACCTATCTCCGCATGGGTCATCTGTACGCCTCACGGCGATGCTTCACACGATAAACCGTAACCGTGCGCGACTCGTCGTCCACGTCATAGAGGATACGCCACACGCCCACCCTCAAGCGGTAGGCGCCGACTGCCCGAAGTTTCTTTGCGCCAGGTGGGCGTGGGTTCTCCGCCAGGCCGTCAATATGCTGGCTGACCGATCGCGCGTGCTCTTTGGGCAACGCTGCGATGTCCTTGACAGCCTGTCGGAGAATCTGGACTCTATACATCCACGCCCTCAGCCCGCAACTGCGCCTTCGCTTCCTCCCACGGGATGGCTTCCTCGCCCAATTCGCGCAGACGGCGGGCCTCCTCCGCGTCCTCCAGGTCTTCCAACAGCGTCAGGAGTTCCTCCCACGCCGCATAGTCAATAACCACGGCCTTCTTGTTGCCGTTCGCATCCACGACGAACTGCACCGCGCGCATCAGTTCCGCTACCACTGGACTAGCCTCCTACAGAATCCTTCTCGCCTGTTCCACCAATCATCGCCACATCCAGTATAGCCGCAACGCATTGCACCGTCAATCCGACTGCCCCCGTTCCCCCCGCGTTTGGAGCCCTCCCCCTGCGCGGGTTCCCAGCCCGCCACTGGCGAAGCGTAACCCAACCATACCGACGAAGGAATGGACGCCGGTCCTTGGAACCTGACCGCTGTTCGCCGACCGCCCCTACGGCACAATCACCGCCCGCGTGTCGCCCTTGAAGCGCTCCAGATTGTCCATCACGGCGTTGATGGCGTCCGCGTCCAGCGGCACGGTGCGCGTAACCACGTGGGACAAGTCCAGAATCCGCCGGCGGGCCAGTTCTATCAGCGTCGGCAATTCCGACATCAGGTGATCGTCGGAGCCGATGATCTCCGCCTCGCGCCCGATCAACTCAAAGTAGGAATCCACCTCAAACGGCTTGCGGGTGATGCCCACCAGCACGGCGCGCCCAAAGATGGCCAGCGACTGCACCGCCTGCTTCATCGTCTGCGGCAGGCCGATGACCTCCAGCGCCACGTCCACGCCGCGGTCCCGCGTGAGTCGGCGAATCTCCGCGACGGGGTCGCCCTTGCTGGCGTCCACGGGGGTGGCCCCGAACCTCTCGGCCAGGCGCAACTTGTCCGCGTTGATGTCCACGGCGTACACCTCCAGCGCCCCGAAGGCCCTCGCGATCTGAATCGCCGACATCCCAAGCCCGCCCGCGCCGAACACCGCCACCGTCTCGCCCGGCTGCAGGCGCGACTTGCGCAGCGCGTGGAACGATGTCGCCGACGAGCACATGAGCACCGCCCCATGCTCAAACGGGACTTCCTCGGGCAGGGGCACCACGCTACGCGCCGGCACGGCGATGTACTCGGCGTAGCCGCCGTCGCGATGCTTGCCGATCATCTTGCCCTGCACGCAGAACTGCTCGCTCCCTCGGCTACAGTAGGCGCACTCGCCACAGGTAACCATGTAGTGGATGCAGACCCGGTCGCCGGCCTTCACGTTGCGCACCTGCGAGCCGACGCGCTCCACCACGCCCGCCACCTCGTGCCCGAGCGTTACCGGCAACTCCCGCACGGGCGACGTGCCGGCGCGATAGTGCACGTCCGAGTGGCAGATGCCCGCCGCCCGCACGCGCACGAGCACATCCCGGTCGCCGACGTCCGGCACGGGGATGTCCTGCATCTGAAGGGGCTTGCCCGTCTCAACCAAACGCACCGCTTTCATGATGTTGTCCTCCTTGAAGTTCCTGGCATGTGAAGTATCGCACAGCCGCGGCATTCTGTCAAAGTCGCCCCGCCCACAGCGGCAAGGGAAGGATAGACCCCAAAGGTCTCGGAGACCTTTGGGGTCTTCGCAGCCCCCGCCCGCGGCGACAGAACACGTAGGGCGGCTACCCCCAGCCGCCCGCCCATCCCCTCGCCCCGCCCGCGGCATAAGAGACCCTAAAGGTCTGCGAGACCTTTAGGGTCTTCGCAATCCCCTCGCCCCACAACGCGGGCAGAGGGTTACGGTGAGGGGTCGCAATCCCATGCAATCACCACCAAGTTGGTCCGAATACTTGCGCTTGCAGCCATAGTGTGGTACAATAGTACTGTAGAAAGCCCAACTGTGGGCTTCCGCCCGCCCGTGTTTTCGGATACTCCGTCCCCCAGGGCGGACGCTCATCATTGGCTTCATCACACAAGCAGCGGGAGGGGGAACGTTGGGGACCCTCTTGAGCCTCCGGGCGCGTGGCGGCCCGACTCCTGTTCGTCCTCAAATAGTACTCCTGGCCCGTCAGCCCGGGCATTTGTCGCCGAGGGAAAACGGCCAGAGGCCGCTCCAGGCGACCCCCCGGGCCGAGAAGGAGGTTCGCCGAATGAAGGAGTTCAGCGAAGGTCTCATCCAAAACATGACGGAAGGGCTGATGACCGACGACATGGATGGGCGCATCACGTTCGCCAACCCCGCCGCTGCGGCCATCCTCGGCTACGATACGCCCGAAGAGTTGATCGGCAGGCGCTGGGCCGACATTGCCGCGCCCGACTGTTACGATATCGTCCGCGCCGCCAACGAGCGCCAAAGCCACGGCGTGCGCGATCGCTACGAGGTGGATCTCATTCGCAAGGACGGAACCCGCCTCACCGTGGAGGTAACCGGCACCCCGCGCATGGAAGCCGGTAGACAGGTGGGTACCATGATGGTGTTCAGCGACATTACCGAACGGAAACTGATGGAGCAACTCCTGTGGCAGACCAAGGTGGTGGTGGAGCACAGCCCGGTGGCCCTGTTCCGCTGCGATGCCACCGCGGAGTGCCGCGTGGAGTTCGTGTCCGACAACGTGGCGCGGTTCGGCTACGGGCGGGAGGACATCCTGGCCGGGCCGCTGTCGCTGTACGCGCTGATCCACCCCGAGGACCGCGAGCGCGTCGCCGACGAGTTGGCGCGGCGGGCCGCGGCGGGCGAGGATTTCTTCCAATTGAACTTCCGCATCCAGACCCAGGATGGGCGCACCGTCTGGACCGAAAGTTACACCGAAGCGGTGCGCGCCGACGACGGAAGCGTCGCCCACTATCAAGGCGCGTGGCTGGACGTTACCGCCCGCAAGCAGATAGAAGAGCGCCTCCTCCACGCGCAGAGGATGGAGGGCATCGGCCGGTTGGCGGGCGGCGTCGCCCACGACTTCAACAACCTCCTCACGGCGATTTCCGGCTATGCCAACTTCGCGCTGGAGGCAGTGGGGCCGAAGCATCCGGCGGCGGCCGACCTGAAGGGGATTCTGGACGCGGCCGGCCGCGCTGCCGACCTGACCCGCCAACTCCTTGCCTTCTCACGTCGGCAAATCTTTGAGATGAGGATCGTGGACCTGAACGACCTGATCCAGGGGATGGGCAAGATGTTGCGCCGGCTCATCGGCGAGGACATTGAACTCGTCGTGGTGCCGAGTGCGAAACCGGCGACCGTCCGCGCCGACGCCTCGCAGATAGAGCAGGTGCTGGTGAACCTGGCGGTCAACGCGCGCGACGCCATGCCCGACGGCGGCACGCTGACCATTGAGACCACGAACGTAACGCTGGACGACGCCTACGTGCGCACCCATCCGGGGACGTTGGCCGGCGACTACATCCTCATCGCCGTTACCGACACCGGCGTGGGCATGACCGACGAGGTCAAGGCGCGCATCTTTGAGCCGTTCTTCACCACGAAGGAACCCGGCAAGGGCACGGGCCTGGGGCTGGCCACCGTGTTCGGAATCGTGAAGCAGCACGAGGGCAACATCTACGTGTACAGCGAACGCGGCGTGGGGACTACATTCAAGGTGTACCTGCGGAGCGTAGCGGAATCGGCGCAGCCGCTGGCGAAGCGCGCCGAAGAGGAGCACGTCCCAGGCGGGAACGAGACGGTGCTCCTCACCGAGGACGACCTGGCGGTGCGCGTGATGGCGGCGCGCATCCTGCGGTCGCTGGGCTACACGGTGCTGGAGGCCAGCAACGGCGCCGAGGCGCTGCGGATTGCGCGGCAGCAGGCCGGCCGCATTGACCTGCTCATCGCCGACGTGGTGATGCCGCGCATGAACGGGCGCGAACTGGCCCTGCGCATGGCCGAAATCTGTCCCGACGTGAAGGTGTTGTACGTGTCGGGGTACACCGAAAACGCCATCGCGCACAACCATATCCTGGAGCCCGGCGCTCATTTCCTGCAGAAGCCCTTTGCCCGGCACGCCCTGGCCCAGAAGGTGCGCGAGGCGTTGGAGTCATAGCCGTCGCGCGGATGGACATGGAACGCAGGATTGTGCTTCAGGTGGAACGCGGGGGCATCCGCGTGGACAAGTACATCGCCGAGGCTGTGCCCGACCTGTCGCGGGCGACGGCGCAGCGGCTCATTGACGAAGGCCACGTCCTGGTCAACGGCGCAACCGTGAAGGCGTCCCACCGCCTGGAGCCGGGCGACACCCTCACCGTGGAGATTCCGGCGCCCGTGCCGGTGGAAGTCGCCCCCGAGGCCATCCCGCTGGACATCCTCTACGAAGACGCCGACATCCTGGTGGTGAACAAGCCGGCGGGGATGGTGGTGCACCCCGCCTTCGGACACCAGAGCGGCACGCTGGTCAACGCCGTGCTGGCCCACTGCCCCGACCTGGCCGGCGTGGGCGGCGAACTCCGCCCGGGCATCGTCCACCGGCTGGACAAGGACACGTCGGGCCTCATCGTCGTGGCGAAGGGCGACGTGGCGCTGCGCAACCTCCAGGAGCAGTTCAAGGGGCGCGAGGTGCAGAAGGCCTACCTGGCGCTGGTGGAGGGGCACGTGTCGCCCCCAACGGGCCTGATTGACGCCCCCATCGGGCGAGACCCCCGCGCCCGCAAGAAGATGGCCGTTGTCCCGCGCGGCGGACGCGAGGCCCAGACCGAATACCGCGCCCTGGAGTTCTACGCCGAGCACACGCTGGTAGAGGCCCACCCGCTCACGGGCCGCACGCACCAGATTCGCATCCACATGGCCTTCATCGGCCACCCCATCGTGGGCGACCCCGTGTACGGGTTCCGCAAGCAGCGCGCGAAAGCCCCGCGCCTGTTCCTCCACGCCGCGCGGCTTGGGTTCCGCCTGCCTGGGACGGGCGAGTGGCGTGAGTTCCAGGCGCCCCTGCCCGACGACCTGGCCGCCGTGTTGGAGCGCCTGCGGCGCGATTGACGGCAGCCGCCCCGTGGTGTACGGGCGACTCGCGAATCGCCCGTACACCCGTGCGCGCACTCCACCGTCGGCGATGCCCCGCGCCTAAAGCCCGTACTGCGCCTTGACCAGCGGGGCCAGGCCCAACTTCTCCAGCGTCTTCATGGGCGCGAGCATCGTTACCGTAACGACGCCCGGCAGCCGCCCGATTTCCACCGCCCCGGTAAGCGTAACGCGGTTGAGCACCTCGTCCTTGGACATGCCCAGCAGGTCGGCCAGGCGCGCCACGCCGTTGTCGGCCGCCTCGTTCAGGTTGGCGCCGGAGCCGACCATCTGGATGGGCGCGGCTTCCTCCAACGCCTTCTGGCCGAAGCGGGCGGCCAGAGCCTTGGCGGCGGCCTTCTCGCCTGCCTTGTGCGGCCGGGCGAGGAAGGGCAGGTCTTCCGCAGGTGGCAGGAGGATAGGCCCGCCGATCTTCAGGCCCTTGAGGACGTGCACCTCAACCGAGACGCGCGCCGAAACATCGGTGGTATGGCCGGCGATTTCGCCGTCGCCCTGCATGGCGTGCGCGTCGCCCATGTAGATGCCGCCGCCGTCCACCTTCACCGGGCAGATGAGGATGGCCCCCGCTCGCACCGAGTCAATGTCCAGATGGCCGTCGGTGCGGTGCTCCAGTTGCTCCTTGGAGATGCCGTACTTGTGGGGCGCGCCCACCAGGAACTGCCCGAAATCGCCCGCGTTGTGCGAGTCGGGCATGTCTATGGCGGGCGTGGTGCCGATGTTGCCCAGGAACGGGCGCATGCGCGTAACCACGCCGGCGATGTCGGCGGGACACAGCGCCACCACGGGGTTCTGCTCGGACTTCTTGGGCAGGGCCATGAGTTTGGCCGCTTCCTCGGCCAGGCGCTTCGCCACGTCGGGGCCCACGGTTACGCCGACCTTCTTGTCGCCGTCCAGCACGATGGTGTACCCGTTGGCGAAGTGGAAGGGGCTGACCTCGGCCCCGCACACGGCGCAATGGATGGCCTCGGCGCCCACGCCGACGACCTTGCTCGGCGGGCTTTCGGTGCCGCACACCGGGCAGCGCCGCGCCACGAACGGGTCGCCCTCGTAGCGCCCCTCCACCGCCACCATGGTGCCCGACGAGGTAACCAGGGACGTTACCCGCACGCGCCGGATGCGGATGGCGATGGCGTCGCCCACCTTCGCGCCCTCAACGGCCACCGGCACCGTTACCTCGTGCCCGCCGTGGAACGAGGGCGTGATCATGGGCCCCCAGCATCCCGGCGCCGTCTCGGCGATGATGCGCCCGCCGTCGGCCACCGGCCCCGTCATGGCGACGCTGGGCCCCACGATGCCGCCCGTGTAGGTTGCCACGCGAACCACCGGTCTTGCCTTGCCTCCCATACGATTCTCCTTCCGCATTTGGAACTTGCGCCCCCGGGCTGTCCAGAGGCATGGGCTTTCCGATCCGATTTCAGCGTTGGAACTCTGCTCCAAGTGTAGCACGAGTCGCGGCGGATGTCAATGGGTTTGTTCGCAACTTCCGCGAGGCCGCGCGAGGTTCCCCCTCGCGTCATTCGTGGCCATCGCCCCCGTCGGCGGGTTCTGCCGCGACCCGACATGTGGCCGCGTCGTCCGGCAGGCGCACCCCGCCCGCATCCACCGCCGGCCAGCGGACGCCCGCCGCGGGATCCCACACGCCAAACGCCACCGTGAGGGGGCCGGCAGGCGCGGCATCAAACGCGCGCACGTCGCGCAACACGTCGCCGACTCGCCACTGGGCCAGCGGGTACAGGCCGCGCAGCGGGTCGCCGTCGGCCTGGGCTGCGAGCCGACCATCGGCGCCGAGGAGATGGGCGAAGACTGTCGGCGTGCCCTGCACCGCGGACTCCAGGCGCCATGTGGCCGTGAGCGTAACGCGGCTGCCTTCCCTGCGGCACTGAACCGACAAGAGCGCCAGGCCATCGCCGAAACGGGCGACGGGCGCGCCCTGTTCCGGCGGAAGCAGGAGAGCGCCCGCCTCCTCCAGCGTCATAGCGCCATCGGCGCGATAGGCGGTAACGAACACCCGCCGCGCCGCGCGGATGTCCTCGGTCGCCAGGGGCGGCCCGGCCAGTTCCACGCCGTAGGGCAAGCGCGGCAAAATCGCGCCCGCCGAGCGCTCCAGGGCGGCCCCCGCACGCCCCGTGTGCACCTCCACCAGCAGGTCGGCGTTGGAGGGCGGCGGCATGGGGATGACGCCCTCGTGCCCCAGCGGGTACATCCGGTCGGGCGGCGTGATGCGCCCGGGCAGGTTGACCAGAAGCGCGGGGCCAGGACCGCTTGCCGCTCGGATCGCCTGCCACAGCACGTCGCCCGCGCGGGCGTACAGGGCCGTGATGCGCGCGACGAACAGCGCGGCAGGCAGCACGGCAACCAGCGCAAGCGCCCCCCACGCCACGCCGCGCGCCGAGGCCCATCGCCGCGGCAGGACGTTCACCAGCGCGGCGGTCCACATCATGGCCGCGCCCGCCGCGCTGACATACATCGCCCGAGGCGGGTCGCGCACCCAGTTGAACGGCTGCGTGAGCAGCGGGATGGCGCTCCACAGCGCCGCCCAGCCGAGGCCCAGCAGGAACAGCCGCACCGCACGGCCGCCCTCCCCGCGCCCGAGCGCCGCGCACCCCGCCAGGGCCAGCAGCGCGGCCAGCCCCACCGCCACGAGGCCGACGCGGGCACTCACGCCGACGCGCGGGGCCTGCTGCGCGAGCGGCGCTACGGGATAGGCGACGGCCTGTAGGGCCACGGCGGCATTGTCGCCCCAGTTGGCCGCGCCGGGCGAGTAGGTCGCGCCCGCGGGCGAGAAATGCAGGATGAGGGCCAGCGGCACCGCCGACGCCGCCAGGTACAGCAGCAGCGCGCGCCCATGCCGTCTGGAAGTCAGCAGCCCCGCCAGCGCCACAGCCGGCCCCGCCACCACGCCCCCCTCGTGGGCAAGCCCCGCCAGGGCCACGAGGATCAGGCTGGGGAGATGCGCACAGAGCGCGCCGCGCCCGCCAGCCCGACTTTCGGGCGCTCGGCCCAGCACCCACAGCGCCGCGCCCAGGGCCAGCGCCATCGCCAGCGGATACGAGAACGACGAGGCCCACGCCACGGCGTCGGGCGCGAAGGGGAACGCCGCGAACAGCGCCGCTGCCAGCGCCGCGCTCGCCGTGGGGTGTCGGCTCCCCCGCGCAGCCAGCGCGCCGACAAGGGCCGCGCACACCGCGTGGGCCAGCAGGTTCAGCGCGTGCACCGGCCCCGGCTCCAACAGCCCCAGGGCCTGCATCGCCTTCCACAGCGAAAAGTGCAGCGGGCGGTAGTCGCCGTAGGGGCCCACGGAGCGCCAGAACTCCAGGAGCGGCGTCGCCCTCACCCAGCGAACCTGCAACAGGTCGTCGGAGTAGAAGGGCAGCCCTAGCGCGCGCCCATACAGCGCCGCCGTGAGTCCGACTGCGATGAGCGCGGCGACGACCCAGGCCCTGCGCCCGCCATCCTCTGCGCGATTCATCCCAGGTCCCGCCCCTTGCCCGAATCGGCCAGATCCACCAGCGCCTCCGGATAGGGGTCAAAGAACGTCTGCTCCATCAGGTACGCGTCCTCAAACCGCACGACCCACGATCGCAGGATGGCGGTAACGGCGCTCAAGGGCACTTTGCGCTGGCGGTAGCGTTCCAGCGAGTCCAGGAAGAAGGCCTTTTCCCGCGCCGAAAGTTCATCGGAGAAGTACCCCATGCTATGCATCAGGACATTGATCACGGAGCCGGTGCGAGGCGCGCGCATCAGCGCCCGGCGGAAGTGGGCCTGATACTCGCCGGCCAGGTCCGCGAAGGGGCGCTTGTCGGGGTTTGCCACGATGCGGCCCAACACCCGCAATTCGGACTGGTTGCAGGCCATGAGCAGCAACTTGTGGCGGGCGTGGAACGCCACCAGGTCGCGCAACATCCCCGATTGCAGCGCGTCGCGCAGGCGGGCCAGCGCGAAGACCCGCAGGAGAAAATGGTCGCGAATGGCGAAATTGGTGAGTCGCCCCTCGTCCTCCACGGGCAGGTCGCCGAAGCGCTCCAGCACCGCCGCGGCGAAGAACCCCACGCCTTTGCCCGATGGAGCGCCCTTGCCTGCGCCCGGATACACCTTCACGTCCTTGATGCCGCACGACGGCGAGCGGCTCTTGAGGATGAAGCCATCCACCACGCCCACCGACGCGAGATGCTCGGCAGAGAAGCGACGCATGGCGTCGGTGAAATCCTTGCCGGTGGCGGGCTGGACGAGTCGCAGTTCGCCGTCGGCCGCGACGACCCGCACCGGATCTCGCGGCACGCCGAGCCCGATTTGCACTTCGGGGCACACGGGCGCGAAGTCCACGTGGGGTTCCAGGCGGCGCACGAACTCATCGGGGATGGTTACGCCGTTCCAGCGACACGGCGCGAACCCCAGACACTGGCTCACCACGATACGGGGCTTGGGGAATTGGGACATGGCGAGACCTCCTGTGTTGATGGGGCTATTATAGCACCGCGGGCATGGGGAAAACAAAGAACCCATCCGCCGGCGCGAATGGGTCCCCGTTGGTGAGCCGCACAGGACTCGAACCTGTAACCCGCTGATTAAGAGTCAGCTGCTCTGCCAAATTGAGCTAGCGGCCCAGCAGGTGGATAATACCCTGAAAGGGGAGGAGTGTCAAATTGACGCCCTGCCAGCGTCATGGTCTCGTTCCGCTCGCCATCCCGTGGGGTTATAACCGCGAATAACACGAATGCACGCGAATGTATAATAGACCCAACGGTCTCGGATGGGGCTCGTCTGGATGCCGCGCGCCAGTTGACGCCCGCGGCGTTTGGTGCTATCCTTCCACCAGGGCACGCACGTTGTGCCCCCAATACGCTCTGCCGGAGCCTGAAAGTGGGCAACGACTGGCACACCTGGACGGCGCTTGCTTGCGACATCGGGCGGAGGCGCAGAAACAACGAGGACTACGCGCTCGCCTGCGAACCCGAGGCTCCCTCCCTGCGGGACGACAAAGGGCATCTGTACATCGTTGCCGATGGCGTCGGGGGAGGCGCAGGGGGCGAGATCGCCAGCCGCTTCGCCGCCCTCGCCGTGGCGTTCCACTACTACGGCGCTCCCGTCTCCCCGCCCAGGAGCCTGCACCTCGCCGTGGCGCGCGCCAACGACAGCCTGTACCGCTACGCGCACACCCACAGCCGTTTCGCCACCATGGGAACGACCATCGTCTGCGCGGCGGTGCACGGCGCGCATCTCTACGTCGCCCATGTCGGCGACAGTCGGGCCTACCTGCTGCGCGAGGGCGTCCTGCGGCCCCTCACCGAAGACCACAACCTGGCGGCGCACCTGGCGCGCGAGGGCATCATCACACGCGAACAGGCCCGCCATCACCCCCAGCGCCACCTGCTGCTCCGTTCGCTGGGCGGCGAAAGCACCGTCCTGCCCGACCTCGCCGAAGCGCAACTGCAGCCCCACGATGCCGTCATTCTCTGCTCCGATGGCCTCACCCTCCACGTGCAGGAAGCCGAAATCGGAGCGATCTGTTCCGAATCGCCCGAACCCCAGGAGACCGTCCGCGCGCTCATCGCATTGGCCAACGACCGCGGCGGCCTGGACAACATCGCCGTGATCGTCGCCCGCTGGAACCCTGGGCCGCGGGCGGGTCCACCCGCGCAGGGCATCCTCACCGCGCCGCCCGCGCAAGAACCGACCGTGGACGCGATCATGGAGGCCCTGGCAACGCCATCCCCAAACAGAACGCCGCAGTCATCATGAAGGGGGATTTGTAGGCAGTATGGAAGATCTGATAGGCCAGACGCTACTAGACCGATACTACGTGGAAGACTTCGTGGGCAGGGGCGGCATGGCCGAAGTCTATCGCGCGCGCGACCTTCGCCGCCGTATCACCGTCGCCCTGAAATTCCTGCGCGAGGACATGGCCGAGGATGAGGTCTTCCTGCGGCGATTCCGCCGCGAGGCGCGCGTGCTGGAGACCCTCCAACACCCCAACATCGTCCGCTACTACGGCTTTGAGGAAACCGACAACCTCCACTTCCTTGTCGTGGAGTTCATTGACGGCGAGGGCCTGCGCAAAAAACTGTCCCGCCTGGCGCGGCCGCTGACCCTGGCCCAGGCGCTCGCGATCCTGGAGCCCGTCTGCAATGCGCTGCACTATGCCCATGCCGAGGGCATCTACCACTGCGACATCAAGCCCGCCAACATCATGATTGACCGCACGGGGCGGGTCGTCGTCGCCGACTTCGGCATCGCCAAACTGGCCGAAAGCGCCACCGTTACGTCCAGCACCACCGGCACGCCAGCCTACATGGCGCCGGAGCAGTGCCGCGGGCAGAAAGTGGACGCCCGCACCGACATCTACGCGCTGGCCATCACCACCTTTGAGATGCTGACCCTGGATCGCCCGTTCACCGGCGAGATGGCCACCATCCAGGGCGCGGTGTCCGAACGAATCCGTTGGGAGCAACTCAAGGCCACGCCGCCATCGCCCCGCAAGTACAACCCCGAGATTCCCGAATGGGCCGAGCAGGCGATCCTCAAGGCGCTGGAGAAGCAGCGCAATCGGCGGTTCCCCAGCGTTCTCGCCTTCTACGACGCGCTCAGCAACGGCGGCAAGGTAACCCCCGACCCCGTGCTCCCGTGGGCGGAAGAAGGCGAACCCGAAGCCACACCGCCCACCCTCGTGGAACCCGCCACGCCCCAGGGAGCCACCCGCCAGGGTCAATGGGAACAGCGCATGACCGATGCGATTTGGGCCGTGCGGCGTGCCTGGCGGCGGGCCGCCGACGCGTGCGCCGCGGCAGCCCAGCGCGTGCGCGCCCTGGCGACCAGGCCCGCGCGCCGCGTCGCCACCGCCGCGCGACGAGCGTCGGACTTCTGGACAGAGCGCCGCGCCGCGAAACCCGCTCTCGTCTATGCCCTGGCGGCCGCCGTCGCCGTGCTCATCGTCGGCGCAGCCGCGTGGGCGCTCGCGGGGAAGGGCACGCCCGCCGCAACCGCGCCGACGGTGGCCCCTGCGCCCACCGCCACGCGGCCCTCGCCCACCCCAGCCCCAACCCCGGTGGACGAGAACGCCATCTACGCGACCATAGAGACCGAGAAAGCCAACATCCGAAGCGGCCCCGCCACCGTGTACCCCATCAT
>DAOTVT010000098.1:0-11012 GCA_034436295.1 Anaerolineae bacterium
CTCGCTGAACTGCATAGCCATTCCTCGCGTCGTATCGGTCTGGCGGAAGTGTAGCACAGGGCGAGAGGTACGTCAAAGCGGCGGCGGCAGTGTATACGTCATCCACGAAGAGCACCGGATCCGCGAATCACACGAATCTACGCGAATGGAGGCAGGCGTGCAGGCACCTCACCCCCGAAGCCGAAGGCCGGGGATGAGGTGCGCGGGGGCCGGAGAGTGTAGGGCAGGTTTCCGTACCTGCCCTCTGCCTCTGTAACCGCGAACACCGCGAATCTACGCGAATGGGGCACAGCAGGGCAGGTTTCCATACCGGCCCCGGCCTCCGGCAGGTATGGGAAGCCGCCTTACGAACTCGTGTTGGCGGCCAATGTGCGACACACTTCCGGGAGTGCGTCGCACATTGGATACCTGCCCCTGGCCTCCATTCGTGCGAATTCGTGTTATTCGTGGATACCGATCCGGCGGCTGTGGGTAGCCGCCCTGCGGGTTTGACCTCACCTAACCCCTCCCACACCCTCCCCTTTCCCGCGCGCGGAGATGAAAGGGGAGGGCCGGGGTGAGGATGGGTGAGGTAGACAGCGATCTCCGCGTGGGCCGTGGGATGGTGTGGAGCCGAGCCGCGACGGTTGCAAAACTGCGGCGCTGTGATATTATGGGGCGCAGCGGCAGGCAGCCGCCTGTGGATGGGAGCGACATTCGGTATGCGGCTAACTCGGCACGAGAAGCAGATGCTGGCGGGCAAGGAAGGCCCCGCCGTGCAGAAAGCGATGGAGATCGTTACCGCGCTGGGAAGAATCTACGGCGCGACAGATTTGGTGCACGTGGAGAGCGTCCAGGTGGCGGGCGTGAGTTACAAGAACCTGGGCGAGGCCGGGCTGCTGTTCCTGCGCGAGTGGGCGCGGGAAGGGGCGCGGGTGCGCGTGCCCACCATGTTGAACCCGGCGGGCGTGGATTTGGAGCAGTGGCGGGCGCTGGGCCTGCCCGAAGAGTTCGCGCAGCGGCAGATGGAGGTGCTGGACGCCTACGCGCAGATGGGGATTGAGATGACCTGCACGTGCACCCCGTACCTCATCGGCAGAGTGCCGGGGCTTGGGGCGCACCTGGCCTGGAGCGAGTCGTCGGCAGTGGCGTTTGCCAATTCGGTGCTGGGCGCGCGCACGAACCGCGAAGGGGGGCCAAGCGCGCTGGCGGCGGCCATCTGCGGGCGCACGGCGCGCTATGGGCTGCATCTCACCGAGAACCGCCGCGCCACGCACATCGTCCGCGTGGCGTGCCCGGTGCGCACCGAGGTGGATTTCGGCGTGCTGGGCTACGAGGTTGGGCGGCGCGTGGGGAAGGGAATCCCCTACTTCGTGGCGGATGGCGCGGCCTGGAACGCGGAGACAATCTCGGCGGGTCTGCACCTGCGGATGCTGGCGGCGGCGATGGCCGCGGGGGGCGCTGTGGCGCTGTTCCACGTGCAGGGGATGACGCCCGAATCGGAACTGGACGAGATCGTGCGGCCCGACGCCGAGGAGATACGCATTGACTCGCTGGCCGAGGGGTATGCGCGCTTGAGCAGCCCGCTGGGGTCTATTGATTTCGTGAGCATCGGCTGCCCCCATGCGTCGCTGGAGGAGTTGAGGGATGTGGCGCGCTACCTGGCCGGCAGGCGCGTGCGGAGCGTGTTGTGGATCACCACGGCGCGCGAGACGCGGCGACGGGCCGAGGCGGCGGGCTGGGTGCAGGCGATTGAGCACGCCGGCGGCCATGTGGTGAGCGACACCTGCCTGGTAGTGGCCCCCGTGGAGGCGCTGGGGGTCAAGACCATGGCGACGAATTCGGCCAAGGCGGCCTTCTACGCGCCCTCGCATTCGGGCCTGCAGGTGCGGCTGGGGACGCTGGGCGAGTGCCTGGACGCGGCGGTGCAGGGCCGTTGGGCGCCGCGAAGGAGGCCCATGTGTTGAAACTCCGCGGGCGTATCATCAAGGAAGGCGCGGTTCACGGCGAGGCGCTTGTCTCGCCCGAACCCATCGGCTTCCTAGGCGGCGTGGATCCCGAGACCGGCGTCGTGGTGGAGGCGGGGCACCCGCTGCGCGGCCAGTCGGTGGCGGGCAAGATCCTGGTCTTCCCCACGGGCAAGGGGAGCACGGTGGGTTCCTACGTGTTGTACCGCCTGGCGTATAAGGGCCTGGCTCCGCTGGGCATCATCAACGCCGCGAGCGAGGCCATCGTGGCGGTCGGCGCGATTATTTCCAACATCCCGATGGTGGATGGGATAGACATCGGGCAGATACGCACGGGCGACGAGGTTACGATTGAGGGCGAATGGGTTACCGTCCGCCGCGTGGCCCGCGCGGGGCAGGGGGCAGAAGTGGAATGAACGCGGGGGGCGAGACGGTCTTCGTGAAACTGGGTGGCTCGCTGATCACCGACAAGACGCGGGAAGCCACGCCGCGCCTGGATGTCATCCGCCGTCTGGCGCGGGAGGTGCGCGCGGCGCTGGATGCCGCACCCGGCCTGCGGGTGGTTCTGGGCCACGGGAGCGGGTCGTTCGGGCACTTCGCGGCGCGGCGTTACGGCGTGCACCTGGGGCTGGCGGGGCGGGACGACTGGCGCGGCCTGGCCGAGACGAGCGCCGCGGCGGCGCGCCTGAATCGCCTTGTCGTGGACGCCTGCCTGGAGGCCGGGGTGCCGGTCCTCTCGTTCCAGCCGTCGGCGTCGGCGTGCCGCCGCTCGGGGGCCCTGGCCAAGATGGCCACAGGGCCGATTCAGGCTGCGCTGGCCCACGCCCTGGTGCCCCTCGTGTACGGCGACGTGGCGTTTGACGACGACCAGGGGACGGCGATCATCTCCACCGAGGACATCTTCCTGTACCTGGCGCGGCGCATCCCCCCGAACCGCATCCTGATGGCGGGCATCGTGGATGGCGTCTATGAGTCGGATCCCCTGCGGCATCCCGACGCCCGCCGGATTCCGGTCATCACGCCGGCGACGCTGGCGCAGGGGCTGGGCGGGCTTGGCGGGTCCCACGGCACCGACGTTACGGGCGGGATGCTGGCCAAGGTGCGGGCGCTGGCGGCCCTGGTGGAGGAGCAGCCGGAGTTGCGCGTGCATTTCTTCTCGGGCGAGATCCCCGGCCGCCTGACCGAGGCGCTGCTGGGCCGCGAGACGTTCGGGACCATCCTGCGGGGCGTGGTCATCCACGAATAACACGAATCCACACGAAGGGTATTGGGCCTGGCGTAGGGGCGACCCGCGGGTCGCCCCTACGGCCGGACATGCGCCCGTAGGTTTCGCCCCTTCAGCCCGGCGTTTCAAGTCGGGCGTGGCGGCGCGCACCTCACCCCCAGCCTTCGGCTTCCCCCTCTCCGCGCGCGGAGATGGGGAACGAGAGGGTGAGGTCCGCACAGCCCGGCGCTTCAGCGTCGGGCCGCCGCGCGACCATAGCCATCATCCTCCGCGCCCGCGGCCGCCCCGGCGGTGAAACGCACACCCGCAGCCCGTCTTGCCCGAAACGCCCTTCCGTGATACCATACCCCCACGGAGGGCATTATGCATCGCCTGTATCAGGGTCTCGTGGCATTGGGGCTGGTGGGTCTCACCGCGCTGGCGGTCGTGTTGGGGCTGTCGGTGTGGTGGCCGCAGGTTGGCCGCACCCCCGCACCGCCCCCGCCGCCCGCCGCGGCCAGCGCCACGCCCACCGCGCCGGCATACCAACTGACCCTGCCCAACGTGTCGGTGCCGGCGGCCACGACCACGCCGACCATCGCGCTGGCGCAGGTCGCCCTGCCGACGACGGCCCCCGCCCCCGCAGAGCCGACCACCGCGCCGACGCCCGCCCCAACGCAGGCCCCCACATCGGCGCTGGGTTTCAGCGCGGCCACCGGACAGTGCGCGGGCATCGTTACGCGGACCGGCGCGCAACTCACGCTGGACGGCCGGCCCTTCCGCTTCCTGGGAACCAACTCGGCCTACCTCATGGAGTCCTACTTCCCCGAGGCCGAAATCGCGCCCATCCTGAAGTTCATCGGCGAGACATTCCCCAACGCCGTGCTGCGGCTGTGGGTGCTGCCGGGGTGGGATTTGGATCGCCTGGGGCGCGTGCTGGACGCGGGGGCCAGGTACGGCGTGCGCTTCCTCATCACGCTGGACGACTACTATCGCGGCAAGAGCGAGCACTGGTTCCAGAGCACGTTCCGCATGGAGTACCTTCCCCACGTCAAGCAAGTGGTGGGACGCTTTCGCAACCATCCGGCGGTGGCCGCCTGGGAACTGATGAACGAGCCCACATGCGGCCCCGAGAACTTCTCGCGGTCCTGCCTGGACGCCGAGTACGGCTGGGTCAAGGAGACGTCGGAGGCCATCAAGGCGCTGGACCCGTGCCGGCCCGTGTCGGTTGGGACGACGGGCTACCTGTGGGGTTCGGCCCCCGACCGCGACAACTTCCGCCGCATGCACGCGCTCCCGTCGGTGGACCTGGTGAGCATCCACAAGCAGGTGGGGTCGGAGGAAAAGGACATCGTGGACTTGGCGCGGGACCTGGGCAAGCCGTGGTTCTTCGGCGAGGTGTACTCTCGGGTGTACGACGACAGGTGCCAGCCCATCCGCGCCGAGATGCTGGACGAGCGGGCCGATGCTGTGGCCGCCGACATCCGCAAGAGCCTGGATTCGGGAGCCAGCGGCTACCTGCTGTGGCAATACGCGGCCGGGCCGGTGGACATGGGCGGGCGCATTCAGTGGTTCTGCGGATGGTACGACTACTTCCGCGACGACCCCACCCACGACCGCATCCGCGCCACGGATTGGGGCTTGAGGCCATAACGGCCCGCGGCGTGCCAGGCAGCAGGGCGGACAGGCGCTTGCGTCTCCTCTGCATTCTGTGCTAGAATGCAGCCGCGTTGCAATGCGATGGGGGCGTCATGGCCGAGACATTCCCGCGCCAATTCGGGCGCTACGAACTCCAGGGCGTGGTGCTGCGCGATGGGTTTGGCACCATCTATCGCGCCCACGATACCCATTACGACCGCGACGTGTGGGTTCGGGTGCTGGACGGCGACCTGGCGTCGGATCCCGCCACGTCGGAACAGTTTCAGCGCGCCGCCCGCCTGGCCGCCAGTCTCAGCCATCCCAACCTGCCGCTGGTGTACGAGGTGGGCGAGGCCGAGGGGCTGCCGTTCTTCTCCTTCCGGCCGGCGGAGGGCGTTACCCTGTCCGACCGGTTGCGCGCCGAAAGCCCCATATTCCCCCTGCGGGCGGCGTTCATCGTCAGCCAGATTGCCGATGCGCTCCAGTACCTGAACGAGCGTTGGCTGTCCCACGGCAACCTGCAAGACCGCAGCGTGTGGCTCAGTGATGACGACCAGGTAATGCTGCTGGACTTCGGCATGGCGCTGGGGGTTCACACGCCAGAGAAGGACGCGCAGGCGCTGGCGAACCTGGCGCACGAGATGGTGGTGGGCGCGCCGTTCTCCCGCACCGACGCGACCATGCGCCGCCCTGGCATCCCCTGGCGGCGTGCCGAGGACCGCCTGGGGCCGGAGATGTGGCAGATTCTCATGCGCGGCGTGGGGTACGAGGGCAAGCCCTTCTCGGACTTCCGCGAGTTCGCCGATGCGTTCGTGCAGGCCGCGCAGACGGCAGGCCCGCCCCCGCGCGAAAGCCGCCGCAAGCGTCGGCAGGAGCAACGGCGCCGCGCCCAGGCTCTGGCCCAGCAGGCCCGTGCCGCCGCGCGACTGGGCCAGTGGGGGCGGGTGGCCGAACTGGCGGGGCACGCCCTGCGGCTCAACCCCAAGGACGCCGAGGCGCGCCAATGGCTACGACGGGCGACGCGCGTCCTGGGCGGCGAGGCTCCAGAAGCCGCGCCCGCCCCCCGCCGACGCGCAACGCCCCGCCGCCGATATGCCGCAGCGTTGCTGGCCATCGTCGCGCTGGCTGCGGCGGTCGGCGGGGGCATCTGGGCGCTCACGAGGCCCCACAGCGCCGCGCCTGCGCCCGCGACTGCGGCGCCAACCCCGCGCCCCACCGAGGTGCAGCGCCCCACGGCCACAGCGACGCCCGTCATCGTCATCGCGCCGACCGATACGCCGCGCCCCACCGTCGCGCCCACGGCGGCCGAGATTCCCACCGACACGCCGACGCCGCCCGCGTCCACACCCACGCCGACCCAAGCGCCCACGCGCACGCCCCAGCCGCCCACGCTCACGCCGACGGCCACGCACGCCCTGCACCCTGCGCCCACGCTCCTGTCGCCGCCCAACGAGATGCATTTTGAGCCGCAGGAAGCCATCGTCCTGCGCTGGACGGACGTAGGCCCGCTGGCCGACGACGAGTGGTACGTGGTGCGTATCCCGCACGAGCGCGGCGAGGAAGTGGGCGTTACCCGCGACACCCAGTGGCAGGTTCCCGCCTACGTCTGGCTGCTGCGGCCGCCGTCGGGGAGGCTGTTCTGGAGCGTGAGCGTGCGGGTGCGCGCCAGCGAGGGCATTCCTGGCAACGCCGACCTGTGGCCTGCCGCGGGCGCCGAGAGCGCGCCGCGCAGTTTCGTGTGGCTCGCGGGCACGCGCACGCCGACCCCCACGCCCACCCCGTAGCGCCGGCCGCCGTGAATGGATGCAATGCACGCGAACCCATGCCCGAACACCCGTGCAGATTCGCGCTACTCGTGAAGAGCATTCGTTCAGATTTGCAGGGCTTGTCCGCGCGCGGCGTTTGCCTCTTGAGGCCGAATGCGCTAGAATCCGCTTGGGCGCGGGCAGTCCCCCCGATGTCGCTGCCCCGAGGAGGCGAGAACCATGAACCCACCCAAACCCACCGCGTTACCAGACGGCAACGCTGACTATCGCACCCTGTTTGACGGCCTGCCCATCGGCGTTTACCGCACGACACCGGACGGGCGGGTGCTGCTTGCCAACCCCGCACTGGCCCGCATGTTGGGCTACGCATCGCCCGAGGAACTCATGCGGCGCAACCTGGAAAAGGAGAGGTTCGGCGACGAGTACTCGCGGGCCGAATTCAAGGCGCGCATGGAACGCGAGGGCTTCATCACGGGCTGGGAGACCTCATGGACGCGGCGCGACGGAAGCCGCATTTATGTACGCGAGACCTCGCGCGCCATCCGCGACGACGAAGGCAACATCCTGTACTACGAAGGTGTCGTGGAGGACATCAGCGAGCGCAGACGGGCCGAGGAAGCCCTCAAGGCGTCGGAAGAGCGCCTTCGCATCCTATTTGAGTACGCGCCCGACGCCTACTACCTGAGCGACCTGAAGGGCGTTTTTGTGGACGGGAACCGCGCCGCCGAACAGATGGTGGGCTACAAGCGGGAGGAACTCATCGGCGGCAGTTTCCTGAAGTTGAAACTCCTGTCGCCGTCGCAGATACCGAAGGCGGCGGCGCTGCTGGCCCGCAATCTCCTGGGCCAGCCCACCGGCCCCGACGAGTTTGTCCTGACCCGCAAGGATGGCTCCAAGGTCGTGGCGGAGATTCGCACCTATCCGGTGCAGATTCAGGGACAGTCGCTGGTGCTGGGGATCGCGCGGGACGTAACGGAGCGCAAAGAGGCCGAACGCCAACTCGCCGAGCGGCGCCTGTATTTGGAGGCGGTGCTGGCCGCCGCGCCCGACGCCATCGTAACCCTGGACGCCCAGCACCGCATCGTGGAGTGGAACGCGCAGGCCGAGCGCCTGTTCGGCTACACGCGCGATGAGGCCGTCGGCAAATCGCTGGACGACCTCATCACCAATGCGCACTCCGTGGGCCAGGCGAAGGCCCTCACGGCTCAAGTGATGAAGGGCCAGGTGGTGCCACCCACCGAAGTGGTGCGCTACCGCAAGGACGGGACGCCGGTAGATGTCGTCGTGGCGTCGGCTCCGGTGCTGGTGGAAGGGCACTTCATCGGCGCGGTGGCCGTGTACACCGACATCACGGAGCGGAAACGCGCCGAGCAGGCCGTGCGCGAGAGCCAGGAGCGGCTGCAGGATTTCCTGGACAACGCCACGGACTTGATCCAGATGGTGGATCCCCAGGGGCGGTTCCTGTACGTCAACCGCGCCTGGCGCAAGACCCTGGGCTACAGCGAGGCCGATGTCGCCGCCCTGACCCTGCCGGACATCATCCACCCCGATTCCATGGATCACTGCATGAACCTGTTCTCGGCGCTTATCGGCGGACAGTGCGACGCGGTGAATGTGGAAGCCACGTTTGTGGCGAAGGACGGCCGAAGCGTTCCGGTGGAGGGGAGCGTCTCCTGTCGCATGGAGAACGGAAAGCCCGTGTCCACGCGAGGCATCTTCCGCGACATCACCGAGCGCAAGCAGGCCGAGCTGGCTCTGCGCGAAAGCGAGGCGCGCTACCGTGGGCTGTTTGACAACATCCCCATCGGCCTGTACCGCACCGCCCCCGATGGGCGCATCCTGGACGCCAACCCCGCCCTGCTGGAGATGCTGGGCTACGGGAGCCTGGAGGAACTCCAGCGCGTCAACGCCAGCGACGTTTACATAGATCCCGCCGATCGTCAGCGCCAGCAGGAGATTCTGGAGCGCGAGGGCGTCGCGCGGGCCTTTGAGCAGCGCATGCGCCGCAAGGATGGCTCGGTCATCTGGGTGCTGGATAACGTGCGCGCCATCCGCGACGCCGACGGCCGCATCGTGGCCTACGAGGGCAGTCTGGAGGACATCACGGAGCGCAAGCGCATCCAGGAGGAATTGCGCCAGGCGAAGGAGGCCGCGGAGGCCGCCAGCCGCGCCAAGAGCGAGTTCCTGGCCAACATCAGCCACGAAATCCGCACCCCCATGAACGGCATTATCGGCATGACTGAACTGGCGCTGGATACCGAACTCACACACGAGCAGCGCGAATACCTGACCATGGCGCGCAACTCTGCCGAATCGCTCTTGCGCATCCTCAACGACATCCTGGACTTCTCCAAGATTGAGGCGGGCAAACTGGACATGGAATCCGTGCCCTTCAGCCTGCGCGACTGCCTGGGCGATACGATGAAGGCGCTGGCGGTGCGCGCGCACAACAAGGGGCTGGAGTTGGCCATGGACATCTCGCCCCACGTGCCCGACGCGCTCATCGGCGACCCAGGTCGCCTGCGGCAGGTTGTCGCCAACCTGGTGGGCAACGCGATCAAGTTCACCGAGCAGGGCGAAATCGTCCTGTTCGTGGAATGCTCCGAGGAGACGGACGACGAGGCGGTGCTCCAGTTCGCCGTGGCCGACACCGGCATCGGAATTCCGCCCGAACGGCAGCAGGCGATCTTTGAGGCGTTCACCCAGGCCGACAGTTCTACCACGCGCCAGTACGGGGGGACGGGCCTGGGCCTGACCATCTCGTCGCGCCTGGTAGAGATGATGGGCGGCAAGATATGGGTGGAGAGCGAGGTGGGCGTGGGGAGCACGTTCTACTTCACGGCGCGGTTCGGCATCCAGAAAGGGGTGAGCGCGTGGCCCACGGCTGAACTCGGCGACATGCGCGGGATGTCCGTCCTGGCGGTGGACGACAACGAGACGAACCGTCGCATCCTGCAGGGGATGCTGGCGTCATGGGGGCTGCGTCCGGTGCCGGCCGCCAGTGGCCGCGAGGCCCTTGCGCTGATGCGGGATGCCAGCGAACGCGGGGAGCCTTTCCCCCTCGTCATCACCGATGTGCGCATGCCGGAGATGGACGGGTTCTCCTTGATTGAGCAGATTCGGGCCAACGCGGACATTGCCGGCGCGCGGGTCATCATCCTGTCATCAGCGGGGATGCCCGGCGACGCGGCGAGGTGCCGCAACCTGGGCGTGAATGGGTATCTCATCAAGCCGGTCAAGCAGTCGGAGTTGTTGGACACGATTCTGACGGTTATGGCGCCGAAGGAGGGGGAGCCCAGCGCCCCTGCGCTAGTTACGCGCCACGCCATCCGCGAGATGCGCAAGCGCGTGCGCGTGCTGCTGGCCGAAGACAATCCGGTGAATCAGCGCCTGGCGACCCGACTCCTGGAGAAGCGTGGACACATCGTTACCGTGGCGAACAATGGGCGGGAGGCGCTGGCCCTTCTGGAGCGCGAGTCCTTTGACGTGGTGCTGATGGACGTGGAGATGCCCGAGATGGACGGGTTCGCGGCGACGGCGGCCATCCGCGAACGCGAGAAGAGCACCGGCCAGCACATCCCCATCGTCGCGATGACGGCCCACGCCATGAAGGGCGACCGCGAGCGGTGCCTGGCCGCCGGCATGGACGAGTACATCTCCAAGCCGCTGAAGGTGGAGGAACTGCTGGAAATCGTGGAGCGACTGGCGCCCGGCGAGAAGGAGACCCAACCGACCGCGCCCGAGCCGTATGTGGGCGCGGAGTCGGCGTTCCGTCTGGGCGCGGCGCTGGAGCGCGTAGGGGGCGACAAGGGACTCCTGCGCGAGATTGCGGAAATGTTCCTCACGGAGTCGCAGACCCTGCTGACCCAGGTGCGGCAGGCCATCGCCCAGGGGGATGCGGCGCTGCTGAAGCGGGCGGGGCACACGCTGAAGGGCCTGGCGCGGAACTTCAGCGCCGACCAGGCGGCCCAGGCGGCGCTGGAAGTGGAGCAGATCGGCGACGAGGGGCGCATGGACGATGCTCCGGCGGCCGCCGCCCGCCTGGAGGCGGAGGTGGCGCGGCTGGTGCAGGCGCTGCGGGAGTTCCTGGCGCAACCGTAGGCGCGCGAACGCCGGATTTCACCGCCGAGGACGCCGCGCGCGCACCACCCCGCCCGAGGCTAAAGCCGTCGGGCTGAACGAGCAAAGCCCCGAAGGGGCTTCGTTCCGTCAGCGCGGGGGGTCAGCCCCGTGCGGCGATGCGCGCATGCGCCGCCGTGGTTTCGTGCCTTTCGCGTCCTTTCGTGTCCTTCGCGATCCAAACGCCCCTCACCCTAACCCTCTCCCGGCGAAAGAGGGAACGACGCCCGCCCGCGGACGCTAGCCCACCCCCAACAGCGCGGGCAAATCGGCCACCGAATCCAGCACCCAGTCGGGGCGCGCGTCGCCCTGCGTCTGCCCCAGCGCGTACTCCCCCGT
>DAOTVT010000099.1:0-3660 GCA_034436295.1 Anaerolineae bacterium
CCCAACCCACGACGGCACCCCAGCCCACGACGCCTCCGCCCACCCAGCCACCGGCGGAGAAGACCCTGGTCATCGCCATCGGCGCGGACGCCACATACCTGGACCCCGAATCGGTGATGAACAACGAGTCGGGCTTCGTGATGTCGTGCATCTTTGACGGCCTCACCAAGTACAAGAAGGGCACCTCGGAGCCCGGGCCTGGCCTGGCGGAGAAGTGGGACATCTCGCCGGATGGCAAAGTGTACACCTTCTATCTCCGCAAAGGCGTCAAGTTCCACGATGGCACGCCTTTCAACGCCGACGCGGTGCTGAAGGAACTGGATCGGGTCAAGAACCCCAACAACCCCTACTACGTCTATAAGCAGGAAGGCGTGCACAGTTTCGCCGATTTCACATGGGGCATTGTGGATTCCTACGAGAAACTGGACGATTACACGGTCAAGATCACCCTCAAAGAGCCGCACGCCCCGTTCCTGGCCAGCATCGCCATGGTGTGGTCGGGCATCATGAGCCCTGCCGCGGTGGAGAAGTGGGGATTTGACGTGAACTACCACCCGGTGGGGACCGGCCCCTTCAAGTTCGTGGAGTGGGTCCGCAACGACCACATCACGCTGGAGGCGAACAAGGACTACTGGGGTGGCGCGCCCAAGGTGGATAAGATCGTGTTCCGCGTCGTCCCCGAGAGTTCTGTGCGCCTCCTGAAACTGGAGCAGGGCGAGGTCCACATCCTGGCCGACGTGAACCCGGACGACTACCAGCGCATCCAGAGCAACCCGGCGCTGAAATTGCTGGAGCAGCCCGGCCTCACGGTCAACGGCATTGCCCTGATCGCCGACGCGAAGCCGTGGGATGACGTTCGGGTGCGCCAGGCGGTGAACTACGCCGTGAACAAAGAGGAGATGAACAAGTTCCTCTACAAGGACGCGGCAGTTACCGCAGCCACCGGCATGCCCCCCATCCTCATGGGCTACCCGAAAGACCTGCAGCCGTACCCGTATGACCCCGCCAAGGCCAAGCAGTTGCTGGCGGAGGCCGGGTACCCGAACGGCTTCAAGGCCAAACTCCTGTGCTACGAGAACCCGCGCGGCTACAACCCTGTCGGCATCAAGATGGCCGTGGCCGTCCAGGAGTACCTGAAACAAGTCGGCATAGAACTGGAACTGCAAACCTTGGAGTGGGGCACGTTCCTGGCGACCCGCCGGCGCGCGGATAACAAGGACCTGGGCATGGTGGGCTGGTCGGGCGACAACGGCGACCCCGACAACTTCCTGTGGGAAATGTTCAGCACGGACAACATCCCCGTTGGCAACACGTCTCACTACTCCAACCCGAAACTGGACGAAATCCTGAGGAAGGCGCGCACCATCAGCGACCAGGCAGAGCGAGCCAAACTGTATGAGGAAGCCTGCCGCATCATCCACGATGATGCCCCGTGGCTCTTCATCAACCACACCAAGCAAGTGCGCGCGATCCGCGCCAACGTGGAAGGCTTCGCGCTGAACCCGTTGCAGATGTTCTGGTACATGGAGGATGTGGAACTGAAATAGCGTTCCCATCCACGAGAGGCAACGCTGGGGCCGGTTCTCCATTGGGCCGGCCCCAGCCCGCCAATGCAATTTCCGGGCAAGGGGTGGATCTTGAGCCGCTACATCATACGACGAGTCTTGCAAATGATCCCTGTGCTGATCGGCGTCAGCATCTTCGTCTTCGTCGGGATGCATATCGTGCCTGGCGATGTGGCTACCCTGCTCCTCGGAGACAAGGCGACGCCCGAGTCGCTGGCGCGGCTTCAGCACGAATTGGGGCTGGACCAACCCGTGTACGTGCAGTACTGGCGATTCATCACCAAGGCCCTGCATGGGGATTTCGGCATTTCGCTGCGCACGCGGCAGCCAGCATGGCGTGAAGTCATGTGGGCGCTGCCCATGACCATTGAACTGTCCATCTGCGCCATCATCGTCGCCATTGCCGTGGGTATTCCGGTCGGCGTGCTGGCTGCACTGCGCCAGTATTCTTTCTTTGACTCGCTTTCTATGGTCGCCGTCCTCATCGGAGTCTCCATGCCCATATTTTGGACCGGGTTGATCCTGCTCATGCTGTTCGGCGGGACGCTTCACTGGCTACCGATAGGCGGCATTCTGGATGACGGCATCATCCTGCGACAGATCACGGGCATTCACCTGCTGGATGCGCTGATACTCGGAGACCTGAAAGCCTTCAACTCGGCGGCGCGCCATCTCGTGCTCCCGTCCATTGCCCTGGGGAGTATCCCGATGGCAACCATCGCCCGCATGACCCGCTCGGCCATGCTGGAGATTCTCCGCCAGGACTATGTACGCACGGCCAGGTCCAAGGGGCTGAGCGAACGCCTGGTCATCATCCGCCACGCCCTGCGCAACGCGCTGATCCCGGTTGTTACCGTGATCGGCCTGCAACTGGGCCTTCTGTTGTCCGGGGCCGTTCTCACCGAGACGGTGTTCGCGCTCCCCGGCCTGGGCCGCCTGGCGATTACGTCGCTACTGGCACGGGACTATGCCGTCGTGCAGGCTGTAGTCATTGTGTCCGCTCTCATGATCGTGGTCATCAATCTGGCGGTGGACCTGCTGTACGCCTATCTGGACCCGCGCATCCACTACACATAGGAAGGTATCGGTCTCATGGCAGCAGGAGAGGAAGTCGTCGCCAAGAAAGTCCCTGGGAGTCGCATAGAGGTCGTACAGCGGAAGGGTACGGCTCCGTCGCTGTTTCGCCGCTTGCTTCGGAGCAAATCGGCCATCATCGGCCTGGTGATCATTCTCGGGATCACCGTGGTAGCCATATTCGCGCAGCAGATTGCGCCCTATGACCCCATCAAGCAGAGTTTCATCCGCCAACTCCGACCGCCGTCTGCATCCTACCCGCTGGGCACAGACGAGTTCGGTCGCGACATCCTCAGCCGTATCATCCACGGCGCTCGCTGGGCGTTGCTGGCAGGCATTCTGGCCGACAGCATCGCGCTGGTGCTGGGAGTTACCATCGGCCTCATCGGCGGCTACTACGGGGGGCGCGTGGACGCATTCGTGGTCTGGCTTACCGACGTGATGCTCGCGTTCCCGTACCTCCTGCTCGCCATGATCGTCGTGGCGATTTTCGGGCCGGGCATCCGCAATGCCATGATTGCCGTCGGCATCGTGTACATGCCGCAGTATGCCCGCCTCGTGCGGGGCACTGTCCTGTCTCTGAAAGAGAAGGAATTTGTTGAGGCCGCGCGCGCCATCGGGGCCTCCTCGTTCCGAATTATGTTTCGCCATATCCTGCCCAATTGCGTCGCGCCCATCATCGTCATGGCTACCCTGGCCGTGGGCTGGGCCATCGTGCAGACCGCCGGCCTTTCGTTCCTGGGCCTGGGCGCTCAGCACCCCATGCCGGAATGGGGCGCCATGCTCTCGGGCGGGCGAAACTACATGCTGTCGGCCTGGTGGATTGCGACCTTTCCCGGCCTCGCCATCGTAGTCACGGTTATCGGGTTCAATCTGCTGGGCGACGGGCTGCGCGATGTTCTAGACCCCTATCTCAGAGGCCGTTAGGCATCCTCCACAGCCCTCATGATTGGCACACGTCTCCCAGAGGCGTGTGCGCCTGCACGCAACATGGATTATCAAAACGCGGAGCAAAGCCTGA
>DAOTVT010000100.1:0-2146 GCA_034436295.1 Anaerolineae bacterium
ACAGCAGGGATGTGATGAGCAGCGCCGCGTTGTCGCCCGTGGAGCCCGTGGGGTCGCCGACGATAAACGCCTGCACGTACACCGCGGGCGAGTACAACGCCAGCAGCCGCAGGGCGTCCCGCGCCGCAGGCCCGACTCCCCGCGCCGCAAGCCACGCCACGGGCGCGATGACCACGGGCAGCGCGAACAGCGCCAGGTAGTACGCCTGCCGTAGCCCCTCCCGCGACAGCGTGCGCGGCATCGCTGCCGCGAGGTTGCGCCACAACGCCCACGAGGTCATCTTCTCGCCCGCCACGGCGAACTGCGGGCCGTAGATGGCCGGCAGAGCGTCCCATCCGAGCCACGCCAGCAGCGCAAGGTTCTGCGCCGCGAGCACCGCGAATCCCGCGCCGAAGAACCACAGGCCCGCGCGCCAAGCCCGTCGTCCCGACTCGGCGCGAGCCACGAGCAGAAACAACGCCACGGCCGCCCCCGCCTGCACCCCCACGTTGAACTTGAACGAGCACAGCAGGCCGATGAGCGCGCCGCTGGCGGCCCACCACGCACCGCGCCGCGTCTCGCATGCTTTGCAGGCGGCCTCCAGCGCCAGCAGGCCCACGACAGCCGCGTACATGTGATTGTAGTTGTAGGTCGGCAGGCGGTATAGCGCCAGCGCCAGGGTGGCCGCGATTCCCGCCCCGACCGGCGTCGTCAGCCGCCGCGCCAGTCGCCAGCACAGCAGCAGCGCCGCGTACCCCGCCACCACCCCCGCCAGCCGCAACGTGAGGAGACTCACCCCGAAGAGCCGATACAGGCCCGCGTTGAGGAATAGCCCCGTCGGGCCGTACAGCCACCAGAAGTCCAGATAGGGCCGCTCGCCCTGGAGCAGGCGCAGCGGCGTAATCGCCGCGAACCCTTCGTCCGCCGGGATGATGCCCAGTCGGAAGGTCAGGAGTTGCGTGGCGAAGTACACGAGCGTGATCGCAAACAGAACGGCAGACGTGCGGTTTTTCATCGCGCCCCACAGTCTAGCACGATCTCGCCGACAAATCAAACGTTTTGCCACTGGCGGCCCGTTATGGTAACATAGCCGACGCCCCTTTGGGGGCGAGCCCATAGCGGCGGACATCGCCGTACAGCATTCGCAATCCGACACACGCGAGGGTGCGTATGAACGCCATAGACGTGATCGCCAAGAAGCGCGACGGGCGGGCGCTGACCCGCGACGAAATCCACGACTTCGTGCAGGGCTTCGTGCGCGGCGACATCCCCGACTATCAGGTGGCCGCCTGGCTCATGGCCGTCTTCCTGCGCGGCATGTCCTACCAGGAGACCGCCGACCTCACCCTGGCCATCGTGAACTCGGGCGACCGCCTGGACCTGAGCGGCATCGCGCCGTTCGTCGTGGACAAGCACTCCAGCGGCGGCGTGGGCGACAAGACCACCCTCGTCGTGGCCCCCATCGTGGCCGCCTGCGGGCTGCCCGTCGCCAAGATGAGCGGCCGGGCGCTGGGCTTCACCGGCGGCACGCTGGACAAACTGGAATCCATCCCGGGGTTCCGCGCCGACCTCACCACCGAGGAGTTCCTGGCCCAGGTGCGCGAGCACGGCATCGTCGTCTCGGGACAATCCAAGGACCTGGCCCCCGCCGATGGCAAACTCTACGCCCTGCGCGATGTTACCGCCACCGTGGACTCCATCCCCCTCATCGCCGCGTCCATCATGAGCAAGAAGATCGCGTCCGGCGCCAACGGCATCGTGCTGGACGTGAAGGTGGGGCGTGGGGCCTTCATGGAGACCGAGGAGCGCGCGCTGGAACTGGCGCAGATGATGGTGCGCATCGGGCGCAGCCTGGGCCGTCGGGTTACCGCCGTCCTGTCGGACATGAATCAGCCCCTTGGCCTGGCCGTGGGCAACGCCGTAGAGGTCAGGGAAGCGATAGACACCCTGAACGGGCGCGGCCCTGCGGACTTCCTTCAGCATTGCCTGACCATCGCGGGCCAGATGGTGCTGCTGGCAGGCCGCGCGGCGACCGAGCAGGAAGCCCGCGACTTGCTCCTGCGCCAGATTCGTTCGGGCGCGGGGCTGGCGAAACTCAAGGAGATGGTAGCGGCCCAGGGCGGCGACACCGCCTACGTGGACGACCCCGACCGCCTGCCCAGGGCCA
>DAOTVT010000101.1:0-4425 GCA_034436295.1 Anaerolineae bacterium
GACTCGGCGGAGCCGGCCACACGGGGCGCAGGCACGCCCGCCAGCGGGGTGGCCGCCTCCCAATCGGCCTGGGTCAGGATGGGCGCACGCGCGTAGCGAATCTCGTAGAGCGCGGCCGTCCCCTCCATGCCGTCGTCCCCGGGCGCCGTCCAGTAGAGCACAAGCGCGCTGTCGGTCAGCGCAGCCATGCCGCCGATGCGCAGGTCGGTGATGCACGCGGGGGGAGTGGTGTCGCCGGAGCGCACGGTGAACACGCCGCCCGCCGATTGGCGGCCGGGTGAGCGGGCCGACGCCGTCGGCAGCGATAGCGTCAGCGCCGCGATGACAAGCGCGTAGGCGATCCGTCGTGTCATCGGCGACATGGGTTCTCGCAACTTTCTGCCGTCGCAAGGACATGCGCAAACGTGCTGCCCAAGTCCTTGCGGCTATGAATCCTTCTGTTCGGGTCGGGCCTTCTTGCGCCTGCGGGCCAGGGCCGCCGGTACGAGGCCGATGAGCACCGTCCCGCCCGCCGCCGACAGCGTCAGCGCCCAGTTGATGCCGCCGGAGTTCGCGCGGGACTGCGCCGCGCCGCTCTCCTTGCCGGCGAGGCTGGCTTCCGCGGCAGGCTCCACGCGCAGCGTCTCCACCGGACTTGCGGCGTAGGTCTGCCCGCCGATGGACAGGAGCGCCTGGAAGGCGTACTCGCCGGCCACCCAACCATCCGCCGGAATGAAGGCGTAGTGGAGTCCCACGCTGCCCTTCTCCAGCGGGGCCAGCGTGGCCATCTGAATCTGGGCGAGCGGAGCCCCGTCGCGATCCACGGTCAGGATGGTGCTTGCCTCGGGAAAAGCCTGGTACAGGTTGTTCAGGGTGTACACGATGTCGGCGAAGGCCAGCGCGCCGTTGTCGTTGCGGTAGTTGGGCACGACGCCGAACCCCTCAAAGTAAACGGTGGCGACGGTGAGGGTTACGGTCTTGGCCTCGCCGTCGGCCACGTCAAAGGTCTCCTCGCCCAGGCGCTGACCGCCCATGTAGGCGGCGGCCACAAATCGGCCGGGGGCGACGGTGGCCTCCAGGTCGCCGGTTTCGGCATAGGCGACCTCAAGCCGGTCGTCGCCGGCCAGCCGGAACAGGCGCACGGTCGCCGGCACCGGATCGCCCGACGGGCTGACCGTGCGCGCGTGCACGGTGGCCGACGTGCCCAGCACCACCAGGCGCGCGCTCTGGCCTGCCGCGCCCAGCAGTTGGATGCCCTGCGCTTCGGCCCTGTACGACTCGGCCGTGAGGTTGATGGCGTATTCGCCCGCCGGCGTGTCGTGGCTCACCGCCACACCCACCAGGACTTTCTTCTGCTCGCCGGGCTTCAGCGTGAACTCTTCCTCGGACAGGAGAACCTCTACGCCCGCGGGCGCTTCCCAGGTCATGCGCACGCCGAATTCCTCGCTCCCCTGGTTGAACACGATGACGTAGATGCTGGGGGCGTTGACCGAGGAGCCTTGCGGAATCTCAAACGATTGGCGGTAGAACGAGCCGGACATCGCCAGCCCGCCCTGCGCACCCGCCGCAGGCGCGAGCAGCATCCCAGCCATGAGGATGAGCAGGACCGCCGCGACCTGCCTCCGCCTATTCGCGTGCCGTAACCTGTTGCCCATACCTTCCCTCACGTGGGCCTAGGCCCGCTGGCCGTTGGCCCGTGATACCGACGGGTTCGGCTCCCGCACCGTCGCGAAGGCGCGGGAGCCGCCACCCCATCGGTTGTGCGCCCCTCTCCCAGGGCCTCAGTCATTGATGATCTGGTAGTACACGTACCCGCTGTAGGTGTCCTCAAAGAACGGCGAGCCGAGTTTGAGCCACAGGCTGTTGCCGGTCTCGTCGTGGCCGCTCTCGCCGGTCTGGGTGCCGGTGTTGAAGGTGGTATAAGCCGCGCTCAGCACCTGCACCGCGTCGGCGATGGTGTTGTCGTCATCGGCCATGAGCGAGAACTCGTTGGCCGCCGGCGTGCCCGCGGCGTTCAGGGCCGCCGTGTGCGAGGCGCCGGCCCAGGAGCCGCTCGCCTTCACCTGCTGGTTGTAGCCGCCGTTGGCCAGGTAGTTGACCTGGATGCCAGTCTGGATGGTGTAGTCGGTGCCCGGCGCCAGCGTGCCCCAGTCCACCAGCGCCGTGTTCACGGTAACCTCGCCGTACCAGTTCATGTCGTAGTCGCTGCCGTCGTAGCGCGTGCCGGTGGCGCTGTTGTCGTCGGTGGCCACAGCGTAGGCGTCCCAGTCGGTGGCCTCGGTCGCCACTTTGCCCGGCTTGAAGTGGAACCACCACGTGCCGGTGCTGCCCGTCAGGCTAGGCTCCACGCAGTTGGCCGTTACGATGGCCCAGGTCGTAGGCGAGCCGGCGCTGATGGTCCACGTGGACGGCGTCCCCTTCGTCCACGTGAGGATGGCCGCGGTCTGCGTGTTGCCCGTGCCTGGCACATCGCCCGGATCGTCGTCGCCGTCGGCGTCCAAGAAGATCGTTACCTTGACGGTTACCAGGTCGTTGAGCGTGTTGGCGTCGGTAACCGTAACCTTGACGGCGTACTCGGTGCCCGGCGTCATCGCCGTTACCGCAGTGGCGTGATCGGTCTCGTAGATGCCCAAGTCTCCCACGCTCGGGGCGGCGTTGGCCGTCGTGAACTGGCCGGTGGTCTGGTCCTCGTCGGCGAAGGCCGCCATCGGCAGCATGGCCACAAGTATAACCAGGGCTACCAGGATTGTAAAGAACCGTTTCTTTTCCATTTCGCTATCCTCCTAGGGTTTGATTGTGTCATCAATGAAGAATCCTTGTTTACGAATTCGCTGAAGCCTGTGGAATGCCTGTTGTTCGCCTCTCGTTGCCTCCTTTCCGGCTATGGGCCGCATGGTTTATGGCGCAATGCGATAGAAGATCGTTCCGACGTATGTCGTGTCTGGGATGCCCGACGATCCCAGGCGGAGCCAGAGGGTGTTGGTGGCGATGGCGCTCCCGCCCTCCGGCGTCCGCGTGCCTGCGCCGATGGTTGCGTATGCGCTGGAGCGGACGACCTGGGCGCCGGGCAGGTTGTTGGTGCTGTTGGCCTTGAGCGAGAATTGCCCGGGCCCGGGCGTGCCGCTCTCGTTGAGCGCGATCCAGCGGGGCGCGCTGCCCCACGGGTTGGATGTCCGCACCTGCTGCTGGTATGGGCCGTTGGCGATGTACGTAACCGAGATGCCGGTTCTCGGGTTCGCGGGAAAGTCGGAGCCGAGCAGGACGACCCCCCAGTTGACGCTTGGCGTGTTCACGGTTACCTCCCCGTACCAGTTCATGTCATAGTCGCTGCCGTCGTACAGCGATGCGTGCGCGGCGGCGCCGTCGCGCGTTTCGGCCCAGGCGTCCCAATCGGTGGACTCGGCGGCCACCTTGCCCGGGCGGAAGTGGAACCACCACGTGCCGGATGTGCCCGCCAGGTTGGGCTGGGCGCAGTTGGCGGTTACCAGCGCCCAGGTGGTGGGCGAGCCGGCGTCCATGCTCCACGACGGCGTGGGCCCGTTGGTCCACGTGAAGATGGCGGCCGTCTGCGCGTCGCCCGAGGCGGGGACATCGCCCGCGTCATCGTCCCCGTCGGCATCCAGGAAGACCACGACACGCACCCATTGGAGGCTCGCCAGGCCGTCGGGGTCCGACACGGAGACTCCCACGGCGTACTCGGTCTGCGGGTCCATGGCCGTTACCGGGTTCACGCGGTTCGGCTCGTAGATGCCCAGGGCGTTGACCGACGGCGGGGCGTTGGTGGGCGTGGGCGTAGGGGTCGGCGTCGGAGTAGGCGTGTACGTGGGGGTTGCCGTGGGTGTTGGAGTTGGGCTTGCTGTGGGCGTCGGCGTTACCGTCGGGCCGGGGCAGGCCGGGCCGTCTATGGAGCCAACGTCGGTGTCGGGGGGTACGCGCGCGGCAATGGCCACGCTCGTTACCGTGTGCCAGTCGCCCAGGGTTACGGTGAACGTCTGCGGCGGGTCGCTGGGCCAGATGTCCACGTCCCACACGATGCCATAGACGCCGCCGGCGCTCCGCACTGACCCCTGCGGGTTGCTGGACACGACCGTATGGCCGGAGCAGAGCCCCAGCACCCACCAGTGGAGTTTCTTGGTAGCCCCGCAGTCGTCCACCGTGTACGTCCAGGTGGACGTGCCGTCGTCGTTGTACGTTACGCCGTCAAAATGGAAGCAGTAGCCGGCGAGGGTCTCGGTGTCGGCGGGGAGGTTCCGCTGTGGTTGGGGGGCGTCTGTCCGAATGTCTCCGCGGACGACAGGCGCGAGCAGGGCCGCCAGCAGCATCGCTGCGGCGATCAGCAGCCCCCGAATTAGCGCCCGTTTGTCCTGCGGTACCATGGAATTGTGCCTTTCATTGCGCCCCTTGCGTGAAGAACACGTGCACAGAGCGTGAATATTGCGTGAACTC
>DAOTVT010000102.1:0-52637 GCA_034436295.1 Anaerolineae bacterium
ATGCCGTTACAACGTTCGTGTACGTTACGCCCTGCGCCACGGCCGCGGTTACCCGCGCGTCAAACGTGAGGGTCAGCGCCTGGCCGGTGGGCGTGCCGCCCTGGAGCGTCGCGCCGATGTTCCAGAACAGCGTCGCGCCGTTGATCGTCGGGTCGTTGGTGTAGGAGCCGCTGGGCCATGTGGCCAAGGTCGTGCCCGCCACGTACTCAAAGGCAGGCGGCAGCGTGTCGGTCAGCACCAGCGAGTACGCGTTGCCCGCGCCCACGTTGGTAACCACAACGCGGTACGTAACGATGTCGCCCGGCTCGGCGTACCCGTCATTCGGCCCGCCGTTGATGTCGGCGATGCTCTTGTCCACCACGAGGCCGGGGAGCGCGCCGGGGCGCGTTTCGTCGTCCCAGTCGTCGGGCAAATCCTGGCCGTAGCCATCCTGGGCCGTGGTGTAGGCCGTGTTGGTATAATTGACGCCGTCGGCGATGCCGTTGCCGACGCGCACCTCAAATGTCAGGGTCAGGGTCTCGCCTGGGTCAATGGTCGCGCCGCGCGGCGGAACGTCGGCGAATGTCCAGGTCAGCGGGTCTGCCGCCGAACCGGTGCCCGTCGGGTCGGTGGTGTACGTGCCCACGTAGTTGGGCCAGGTAGCCTGCGTAGAACCGGCCTGGTACGCGAATTGCGCCAGCGGCGACGGCAGCACATCCGTAATCACCACGTTGTACGCCGTCGTCGCGCCCGGGTTGTTGATGCGGATGCGATACCGGATAAGGTCGCCCTGCTGAATGTTGGAGAAGGACGTCAGGACCTGCCCGCCCCGCGTGATTTGGGCGATGTCCTTCGTCAAGTCCATCACCGGCACATTGCACGTCGCGGCCCCGCTGGCCGAGTTGTTGGTCTCATTGCACTCCACAATGGTGTTGGCGGGATCTATCATCACCTGGAACGTGTGCGGCACGCCGGTTTCCAGAGGCCCCGTGTTGTACGAGAACGTGCCAGTGCTGCCCGGGCTGAGGTTGGCCGGCGTCGTGGACAGGGTTATGGGCGCGCCGCCGTCCACGATGATGCTCACCTGCACGCCCGTGGCCGTGTTGCTCTGGTCCGTGTGGTTGCGCACCGTCCCAGACACGGTAACGGAACCGTCGGTGTTGCAGGTGTACGTAGGCCCCGCCGAGAAGTAAAGGTCGGGGCTGGTTACGTAGGCGTTGGCGTAGGACGTGTACACCCCACTCGCGCAATCCCTATCGGCGGTTGTGGTGGGGTCTCCGTCAATGTTGTTGTCGTTATCGCACCCCCACGTGGCGCGAACGCGGTTGCGCCGCAGGGTGGAATCGCAGGAATTGCCCGTGCCGTTGTAGTGGGCGGTCAGGGTTACCGTCTTGCTCTGGCCGGGCGCCAGGTCGTCCAGTTCCCATGTAACGTTCTGCCCCACGTTCACAAAGCCGCCGATGCCCGTGGCCGGGTTCGTGGCGGTTACGAACGAGAACCCGTTGCCCAGCGTGTCCTCAATCAAAATGTAGCCCGCCGTTGCCACCCCACTGGTGTTGGTAACGCGGATGGTCCAGGTAACGTCGTTGCCCGGAAGAATCGCCTGCGTTGTCGGGGTCTTCGTGATCGTCAGCGTCGGATACTGCCACGTCGGCCCGACATTCTGATTCAGCGTGTGCGCATTGTTGCAGCAGTCCAGGTACGAGCCGCTGACGTTGAAGGTGCCCGAGCGGATGCACAGCAAATCCACCCGGAAACTGATCATCGTGGATTCCCCCGGCCCCAAGTCTGGCAAGATGCCCGCGTTGTAAACGAGGCGCGTGGAAGTAGAGGAACTGGGGACCGGATTCGCCGTGCCCGCCACGTAGGTGGCCCCCGATGGCAGCGTGATCGTTACGGCAGGGCTGTAGGCCGTCGCGACAGAGTCATTGTTGGTGAGCGTAATCGTAACCAAACTGCCCGACGTGCAGGCGGCCAGCGCGGACGGAGCGAACGACGCCACGATGTTGGGTGTGGCGCGGGTAACCGTGGCGCTAGATGTTACCGGCGTGCCCTGGCAGACGGCCGGCGTGGACGGATCCTCGTCCGGGTCGCCGCAGCCCCAGGCCGCCGACACACTGTTCGTGAGCGAGGAACTGCACGGCGCGTTGTCCAGCGTTGCGTGGAGCGTAAACGTGCGCGTCTCGCCCGGGCCCAGGTTCGCCACCTCCCAGGTTACGGTCTGCCCGACCACCTGGCGCTTCGGGACAGAGACGCCGCCCTCGCGCAGATCCACAAAGTTGAACGCGCCGCCCAGCGTGTCGGCGAGCGTTACCACCTTTGCCGTAACCGGCGCGCCATCCGTGCCCAGCAGGGCGTTTTTCACCGTAATCGTCCAGACTACGGGCGCGCCGCAGTTGATGTTGCCGGGGGGCGTCTGGACTTTGGACACGGTGAGGATCGGCCGATTCGGCCGCACGTTGAAGTAACTGGTGGCCGTCTGCGTGCGTCCCGTCGTCTTGCAGTCCGCGTAGGACGCGTAGAACTCCAATCGGCTCTGGTCAAATTCGCAGGCCACGTCCACCTTGAAGCGCACTTCCACCGTGGTGTCGGGATCCAATTTGTCCAGATAGCCGAACAGGCCCGAATTGCCCTGGGTGTAACTCCACACCAGCGACGGCGGCGTAATCAGCGGCTCGCTGCTCCCCAGGCCCTGCCAGGGGCCGCCGTTCACGCGGTACTCCGCATTGGGCGCCGCCGCGTAGGTCAGCCCGGCGGGCAACGTCAGGTTGAGTTCCAGGTCAAACAGCGGCGCCAGGCCCGCATTGCGCACCGTGAGGACTACATCGGTCTGCCCGCACGGGTTGATGGGCGTGTACGCCATGGACGTTGCGACCAGGTTGGCCGGCGGGAACAGCAACGTGGACGAGTCGCTCACGGGCCCGGAACAGATCGCGCCCAGGCACTTGGTCTGCATCGTGATCACGTTGACATCATCGCGGCAACCGACGATGTCGGCCACGATGTCCACATCGCGGAATTCGCCCGGCTCCAGCGACAAGACCCACGACACCCCGTTGATGGGTGTGCCCTCGGGCGTCTGGTTCGTGTACGTCGTTACGCCGGTGGCCTTGCTCCAAACCGCGCTGTTGAAACTCTGGCTGGGGCCCATCAAATCTATGAGTTGCACATCATGGGCGATCCCCGCGCCCGAGTTGATCACGTGAGCGTGCCATGCGACTTGCGTGCCCGACACCCACTTCATTTCGGGGAACTTGTAGATCGTCAATACCGGATTCAGCACGATGCCCGAGTCGCTGGCCGACGTGGAGCAAGCGCGATCCGGAGCCGAAACGTTCATGGGGAAGGAGGGGCTTGCCAAGTCATTGCAGCGGTTGTTGTAGAACAGCGTTACAGGCAGCGACGACGACGAAAGGCAGCGCGCCTTCACGGTTATGTAAAGTTCTGCGGTCGTGTTGCCCCCCGAAAACAGGTCGCCGTAGTTCCACTCGTACCCGCCCGGCACAGGCGTGCCCGCCAGCGGCGACAGCGGCTCAATCCCCAACCAGCCGGTTACGGTGATGATCTCGTAGTTGCTGCTATCCAGGAACAGCAGGGCATCATAGGCGTCCATGGCCGACGTGCGCGTGAGCGTAACCGTGATGACATACGTGCCGCAGGACGACGTGATGTCCGGAATGCCCGCAACGCTGACGCTCACGGTAGAACCGTACACCGTCGGCTCCACAACGTCGCGGGTTACCAGCGTGCCCCCCGCCGTCGTGCATGGGCCTTCAAACCCCGTATCACCGGTAATGTCCACCTCAAGGGTGGCAAAATCGTACCACGTGGTGGACGCGCCACATCCGGAAGGATGCGTGTCCAGCGCATACTGGATCACGAGGGTGCTGTTGCGAACGTTGGACGGGAACGTCCCGCCGCTGAAGTCAAACACTAGGTGGCCGCCCACCACCGAGATGGCCACCTGGCTCGTGTAGTCCACGCTGTTGATGAGCACCCGCGCCGACCCGGGGACATACGTCTGGCCCGCGGGCATGTCCTCGGTGAACAGGAGGTCGGTCCACGCGACGTTATCCCAGCGGGCGTTGTTGTCAAAGATGTATGTGTTGGTATAGGTAATAGGCGTGCAATACTCAAAGTTATAGGCAGACGCGATGGTGCGGCTTGACTCCAGGCCGATGTCGGTCTGCGGGCATTCTATGGCCGTCGTTGCCGAGGCCGATGCCGTGCGGAGGCACCCGCAGCAATCCTGCACCGACGCCGTAACCTGGTTGGCGTAGATGTGGCCGCACAGGTCGCAGCCGCTCTCATTCGTGTCGGAGATGTGGAACGTGGGGCGCAGCGTGGCTCCCGTGGCGGGGTCTATGCCCGTCCAGACAATCTTGCCGTCCACCACCGTCCCGCCGTCGGCGTCCAGCACGCTCCAGCCTGCCGGCACCGTATCCGTGACGGTGATTTTGCCGGCCTCCCCGCCCGCGCCGCAGGAAAGGCCCCCAGTGTAACTGACGTTGATCGTGTACTGGACGTTGTCGCCCAGGGCCGCCACGCTCGGTCCGGACTTGATGAGCGACAGCGAGGGCGGCCCGCCGCTGATGCTCAGCGAACTGGTGCGGACCGGCGCGTGGAACACCACGCCGCAATCGTCCTCGTAGGTCGGGAACCACGTGCGCGATCCCGTTGGAGGAGTGCCGCTGCACCAGTTGCCGGCAAAGGACAGAACGTAGGACAGCGTGTAGGAGCCACTGCCCGGAATGTCAGGGAGAACGAAGCCGGGCGTTGGCGTCCATTGATAACTAGCCCCGGGGGAGGTAACCGTTACGTTGTAGCCGGTGAGGTCCACGGCCAGGAACACATTCCTCGCCGCGCCCTCGCCCGTGTTCTGCACATCAAAACTGACCGAAACGGAGGGCGAACAAAACGGCAGCGCAACGTTCGGCGGGGTGAAGGCAAGCAGCGGTTCCTTGAGTCGCAACGCGACGCTGGCCTGCACTTCCTGAGGCGTCTGACACGCCTCGCCGGTGCACCCCCATGTGGCCCGCGCGATGTTGGTCAGGTCGCTGCACGACAGCACCGCCGTAACCTCGGTGAGCGTAACCGCTTGCCCCGCCTCAATCCGCGCCAGCGCGGGGACCTCCGCGGCGGTCCACACGATCGTATCCGTGCCGTTGTAGGTGCCGGGCGGCGTGGAGGAAACGTACTGCATCCCACTGCCGACCACGTCCGTAACGACGACGTTGGAGATGGGGCCAAGGCCGCTGCTCTGCGCGACAATCCGCCAGGTAATCTGATCCCCGATGGACGCGGCCGGCGACGTGGTGGGCGCGATGGGGACCCCGTTCACGGCGACCGCTTCCTTCGTCAACGACAGGGCGCCCGGGTTCACCACGAACGACGTGTACACGATGATGTCGGTGCCGCCCGTGTAGGAGACGGTCGTCGTGTTATCGCCGGAGACGGCCGCGCAGCCGGCGTTGAAAGTGAACGTGGAGGTAACCATCTGGCCCACGCCGACCGTGCCTTTGTTCTCCGACTGCGGGGTTGGCGAAAACCCTGCGGGCATGGCGCTCTGGATCACGACGTTGTTGGCCGGATCCGGCCCCAGGTTGGTTACCGTAACCGTGAACCTGGCCGTGCCGCAGATTTCCACAGGCGCCGAAGGCCCCGTAACCGCGACGACGAGGGCCGAATCCTGGGCGATCGGCCCCTCGTTGCCGCCCCACCCGGTCGCATTCGGCTGGGGACGGGCATGAGCCATGAGGGTCATCCCAAAGAAGAGCGCCGCGGCAACGAAGAACACCGCCGCGAAGGCCAGCGCGTACCTATCCACGTATCTTCGCATAAGCACCTCCCGACAGCAAGGCAGCAAAGATAATCGGCGCAACGACGCGCATCACGCCCCCAGTAATTATAGCACAAAATGCCTTGATTGCGCATGACAGTTTATTCATATAGGCCATCAGTGTCCGGTTTTTCGGGTCCGGTTTCGTCACCGCAGCCGACCCCGCCCACGGCTTCGGAGCAGGAAGACCCATTCGCAAAATTGGCCGCCAAAAGCGATTGACATCCGACGAGAATTCGGGTATAATGTATTCGCAGGATGGAATCCTGCATCGCCACAACCAAGCACCCGAGACAGACCTCCGACCCACCTCCTCCCACCGGGAGGAATGGGCGATAGGGTGTGGGGAGCAATCCCCGCGCCTGCCGTGTTTGCAAAGGAGGCAACTGACGCCCACGTCGGGCCGACGTTGCCTTTTGTTTTTGACAATCGGATAAGGGAATCGGGCAGCGCTCCTGCCCCCACAAATCACAAGGAGGTGTTCAAAATGTGGATCCTTCGGTTGAACATGGCAGACCTGTCCTATCGCCTTGAGGAGGTTCCCGCCAAGTACCAGCACCTGGGCGGGCGCGGGCTGACCTCCACCATCGTGCACGACGAAGTTCCTCCGCTGTGCCATCCCCTGGGCCCGAACAACAAACTGGTTTTCGCCCCCGGCATCGTAACCGGCACCGTCGCGCCCACGTCGGCCCGCGTGTCCGTCGGGGCCAAGTCGCCCCTCACCGGCGGCATCAAGGAGTCCAACGCCGGCACGTCCTGGGCGCAGCACATCGCCAACATGCAGATCAAGGCCATTGTCGTAGAGGGCCAGGCCAAGGGCTATCACTTGGCCCGCATCTCCTGGGACGAGAAGGCCGGCAAGCCCAAGGTGGAGTTCATGCCCGCCAACGAGTACGCCGGCAAAGACCTGTACGAAATCTTCCCGAAACTGTACGCCAAGTTCGGCGACAAGGTCTCCATCGCCGGCACCGGCAACGCGGGCGAGTTCGGCTACGGCAACTCCGGCGTCGTGTTCAACGACATGGCGGGACGGCCCAGCCGCTACTCCGGGCGCGGCGGCATGGGCGCAGTCATGGCCAGCCGCGGCCTCAAGTTCATCATCGCCGACCCCAAGGGCGCTCCTGGCGTCGTCCTGAAAGACAAGGCGCTCTTTGACGAGGGCCGCAAGAAACTCATTGACGCCCTCCGCACCCACGACATCACCAAGCCCAAGGGCGGCCTCAACACCTACGGCACCGCCGTCCTCATCAACATCCTGAACGAGGCGGGCGGCCTCCCGACCCGCAACTTCTCCAGCGGACGGTTTGAGGGCGCGGCCAAGATCGCCGGCGAGGCCATCTTTGAGGGCAACAAGAAGCGCCTCGGCAAGGAACTCTACAACCACGCCTGCAGCCCCGGCTGCATCATCCAGTGCTCCAACACCTGGCACAAGGCCGATGGCAGCGAGCATGTCTCCTGCGTGGAGTACGAGTCCGACTGGTCGCTCGGCGCGAACTGCGGCATTGACAACCTGGATGACATCGCGGAACTGGTCCGCCTGTGCAACGCCTATGGCCTGGACACCATTGAGACCGGCACCACCCTGGCCGTAGCCATGGAGGCAGGCGTCATCAAGTTCGGCGACGGCAAGGGCGCCATCAACCTGGTGCATGAGATGGGCAAGGGCACGCCCATGGGCCGCCTGTTGGGCGCGGGCACTGCCACGACGGGCAGGGCCTTTGGGCTGACCCATGTGCCGGTCGTCAAGGGCCAGTCCATGCCCGCCTACGAGCCACGCGCGGTCAAGGGCATCGGCATCACCTACGCTACGACCACCATGGGCGCCGACCACACCGCCGGCTACACCATCGCCCCCGAAATCCTGGGCGTCAGCGGCAAGCAGGACCCGCTCAGCCCCGAGGGCAAGGCCGCGCTGAGCCGCGCCTTCCAGGCTACCACCGCCTTCATTGACTCCACGGGCCACTGCCTCTTCATCGCCTTCGCCATCCTGGACATCGCCAGCGGGTTTGAGGGCATGATGCAGGAGTGCAACGGCGTGCTGGGCACCAACTGGAAGTCGGAGGACGCCGCGAAACTCGGCGCCGAAATCCTCAAGAAAGAGCGCGCGTTCAACGAAGCCGCCGGCATCGGCAAGGCCGCCGACCGAGTACCCGAGTTCATGAAGTACGAGCCGCTCCCGCCGCACAATCAGGTCTTTGATGTGCCGGACGAGGCCCTGGATTCGGTCTTCGGCGAACTGTAGTATCCCATCACGACCTCCCGCAGGCATTGTCCTGCGGGAGGTCTGTCTTTATGGGGACATCCCATGCCCAAAGTGATCGCAGACCAGCAAGGACGACTGATTCTCCCGGAAGACTTCCTCCAGCGTCGCCACATCCCGCCGGACTCCGAGTACTGGCTGGACGAACGCGAGGGCGACCTGATCCTGCACCCCTGCGCCCGCGACGCCCGCAAACTGTACGTGGAACCGACCACCGGCTGCAACCTCCACTGCCGCACCTGCATCCGCAACGTCTGGCAAGACCCCGAAGCCCAGATGACCATGGACACGTTCGCGCGCATCGCCGCCAGCCTGGACGAACTCCCCAGCCTTGAGCGGGTCATCTTCACCGGCTTCGGCGAACCCCTCACCCACCCCCACATCCTGGACATGATCCAGGCCGTGCGAGAGAGGGGGCTGGCCGTAACGGTCGGCTCCAACGGCCTGCTGCTGGACAAAAGGATGGCCGACGAACTGGTGCGGCTCGGCGTGGACCGGTTGGTCGTGTCGCTGGACGGCGTGAAGCCCGAGACCTACGCGGGCGTGCGCGGCGCGATGATCTCGCAGGTGCTGGAGAACATCCGCCACGTGAACGACGCCAAGGCGCGCCGCGCGTCGCTCGTTCCCGCCCTGGGCATTGAGTTCGTCGCCCTCAAAAGCAACGTCGCCGAACTGGGCCTGCTCACCGGCCTGGCCTCGCGGCTGGGCGCAGCCCGCGTCCTGGTCAGCAACGTGCTGGCCTACACCGCAGACATGCGCGACGAGATGCTCTACGGCTACGAGCCGCGCCCGCCGTTCAACGCGGGCGGCTGGCCCGTGTCGCTAGGGGCATGGGTTACCTGGGGAACGCTGGAACTGCCCCGCATGCACTGGGGCGCCGAGCGACGCTGCCGATTTGTCCAAGACCGCGCCATTGTGGTAGGATGGGATGGCGGAGTCTCGCCCTGCTACGCCCTGTCGCACAACTACACGTACTTCGCCATTGACGGCAGGCAGAAGCAAGTAACCCGCTACATCCTGGGCAACGTGAACGAGCAATCCCTGGCCGGCATCTGGACATCCGAAGAGTACGTCCGCTTCCGCAGCGAGGTGCGCGGATTCCACTTCCCGTCATGCCCGGACTGCGACCTGAGAGAAACCTGCGACCTGCGCGAGCGGAACGAAGGATGCTGGGGATGGAACCCGTCCTGCGCCGATTGCCTGTGGGCGCAGGACATCGTGCGGTGTCCGTGAGGTGGAGATGCGCGTACATGTGAAACTGTTCGCCGGGTTGAGCCGCTATCTCGCAGGCAGGCCATCGGGGAACCCCGTGGACGTGGAACTCCCCGACGGAGCGACCCTTGAGACGCTCATCCGCGAACTGGGCCTGCCGCCCGATGAGGTGCGGGTGATCTTCGTCAACGGGCGCGCCCAGCCCTTGAACTTCGCACTCAACAACGACGACGAGGTCGGGATCTTCCCGCCCATCGGAGGAGGGTAGAATGGCAGACATCGTAGTGGACGTTTGGCTCTATGGCGCGCTGGCCAAGTACGGCGGAGAGGCCGCCGAGTCCGCGCACGCCAACCTCAAAGTAACGCTGCCCGAGGGCAGCACCATGGCCGACCTCCTCAAGCATCTCGGTCTCCCCACGGAAGAGCGCGGCATCACCTTCATCAGCGGCAACCTCAGCGCCATGCCCGGCCTCCAGCCCGACCTGGGGCACGTGCTCAAGGACGGCGACCGGGTGGGCATCTTTGACCCCCGTAGCATGTGGCCCTTCCAATATCGGCACGGCGCGGCCATGATCCCCGAGATGGCGCGCGCCATCAACGAGGCCCAGGACCTGGGGCTGCACCACTCGTACAAGGAGACATAGGCCACGCGGCCAGAGGCTTCGCGCCGCTTCCAAGCGAGATACTTCTCTCGTCCGCGTATCTCACCGTCGCTGGGGACGTTAGGAAATATGTGAAGCGTGAGTACTTTTCACGCCGAGGAGGGGCATTATGAACGCTCTGAAATGCCTGACGCGCACGCGGACTGCTCGCTGCATTCTCGCCATCGCCATCGCAGGGTTGTGCCTGATAGCCGTGCCCTGGGTATCCAAAGGCTTCAACGCGCCGGACGAGCGCCTGACCTCAACGCCGACGCCACCGCCCGCGAGACCAAGTCCGGCACCCAAAGGCTTCAATGCGCCGGACGAGCGCCTGACGCCTACGCCGGAACCCTTTCCCACCCTGCCTCCGCTGCCCTATTCCGGCCCCGGGCTCTACCCGCCGGGAATGGAGCCGCCCATCCCCACCGGCATCTCTACGAGCGGCGTGGGAGTCGCTGGCACGGTTACAGACCCGCCCGACGACCGCGTCGGTGTCAGTCTGATGTGGCCATATCAGTCGCCGGACTATAACCTTTCCGTCGCGGGCACTGGAATCTCCTCCGAGTGGTACCTTGTTACCCTCTGGGATGACAGTTACTACTGGTTCGCGGCTACATTTCAGGAGGTCAACGGCGAGTTGCAGATGCGGGACGTAGCACCCAATACGGGACCGGTTCCGTTCATACCAGGGACCATCTCCGATGGCCATGAGATCTTTCCCCGTTGGGTGGACATCCTCGCCGGTGGCCTTGATCGGCGCGGTTCCTACGGCAACGTCTTCACCATGACCCTGGCCCAGGAAATCCCGTCCAATGCCTGGGATGCCCTGTATACCTGGCCAATCCTGAACAAATACGGCAACTTGCGCCATATGGTGATGGTCTACCTAGGGCCGGTCGGATGGGAGCACGTTGCATCTTCGACCCAGTTCCCTAAACGAGAGCACACGCTTGCGGGGGAGATCTTCTCTGCCGCGGTGCGCAGACACTGGGACGGATGGATTGAACTAGAACTTGTGTCCAATCTGCCGCCAATTGGCGCTGGGGACTGGTTCAGCGAGCGGACCTATCACGCGATGGCGGCGTGGTTCTTCGACGCAGACGCCAACGATGCCACGGGTTCGCCATCTGGCGCTGATGTTATGGTTGAGGTTGTGGCGAATCCGGCCACCAAAGCCTACGAGACCATCTTCAAACGATGGGAGGGCCGGCGCTGGGTCTACAAGATGCTACTCCAGCCTCCTACCCTAGACTCTGAAACAAAAACCTTGCGCGTCCATGTGGGACCGGCAACTCTCGCCTTGAACACGAACTTCGCGTGGTGGGCCGACACCTCAATTGTTAAGGGTCTGCCCCCTTACCAATACATCGCTAACGAAATAGACCGGGTTCCGAACGCGGGCGTAATCTCCGAAGGCCCCGACTTCTGGGTCATCCCCACCCGCACGCCCACTCGCACCCCGACCCCCACTCGCACACCCACGCGGACTCCCACACCGGCTCCCCTTGTTTTCCAAGGCACTGTCCAATACGCAGGATCCCGGGGGCGTATCGCGGGCGCAACAGTATGGCTGGATCAGAAGCAGGGCAAGACCTGGGTTACGCTGAGGCAGGTTACAACCGGTGCCGACGGCCAGTACCGCATAACCCTGTCTGTTACCCGCACTGCCGACTACCGGCTTCGCTGCCGAGTGATTGGGCCGCTCGGCCCGCGCGACCAGAGTCTGGAGTTGATTAGCGTCTCTCCTGGAATCATAGACCAAGACATCTGGTTTGAACCGGTCATCCGCGTGCGTGGACGAGTTACGTACGATGGCGCAAGCCCCTCCCCTTCCACCATTGTCCGCAAAGCCTATTGCGGCTGGAGGCCGGACTGTGTAACGTTCCCCTCGGTTTGGTTGGATAGTACATGGGCGAGCACAGTAAGCCTTGATGAAAATGGGCAGTTTGACGCAGATGGCTATTTCCCGTGGGGTCCGCCAGACTCCATGCGCCTGAAAGTATTTCCGCCCGAAGGGCAGCGGGTCGCCGACGTCAGCGCGCCTGATGAGTGTGAAGCGCTGGCCATCAACCTCGTAGAATGCGCAGACCTGAAAGAAGGAATCTACGATGGCGTGGCCTTCACTCTGGCCCCAGCACTCACGCCAACACCCACGCCAAGCCCCACACCCACTGGCCCCTGGGTTGCCTGGATTGACCCCGACGGCCTGCCTGTCGGCACAGCGGGCAGAACCCTCTCGTTCCGGTTTGAGGCATTGCCCTATACGGACACACTGACCGTAACCCTGGGGCCGGGCCTGGAATTCACCGACGGGAAAACTCAGAAGCAGTGGATGCTCAGGGTGCTGCGTGGGCGCATGAACATCACGGTGCGCGCCCTCCAAACCCACCTGGGCCAGCAGTCCTGGGTTCGCGGCACAGTCCTGGGGATGGAGGACACGCTACCGGTCCGCCTCGTCTGGCAAACCTGGCTCCCTGGCGTCTTCCGCCACACCGGCTGGCGAGACTATGCCTTTGGGGTGCGCTTTGTAGATGCGGAGACCAACCAGCCGCTACAAGCCACGACTGCAGATCTCCTCAAATGCACGGCAGAACCATGCGAGCAGTGGGAGATTCTGGCATCCGAGGGAGTGTGGACGCCGGATGCTCGCGTTATATGGGAACCTGAAGGCACGAAACCGCCCTTCACGTTCCGTATCCAGTTCTCTACAGTGTGCTACTCCTGGAACAAATACTATGTTCTGGATCGCGTTCAGGTGGACGGGCCAGGCATCCTGGGCGAAGATACCATAGAGTACAGAAATTTGCCTTCTGGACGTTATGTAAACAATGTCGTATACCTGCGGCCGGTGCCGCGCCCATAGGATAAGGCCGCCGGCCTCCGATGCCCTGGGAATCTTGGAGGCCAGTCGTTCGCGGCAGAAGGATTGACGCGCGCCGCTCATCATGCTACAATCTCGGCAGCACAGGACAGGAGCGCCGATCCATGGAACAGCAGTCAGACGGCCTCACAGTTCCAACCGAGCCCGCCGTGCCATCTTCCCGTCTTGCCGCAATCAGGAACCGCCTGAAAGCCTTCTGTCTGCCGAGCCCCGCACCTGCAACCGCCAACGGCAGGAGCAGGCTGGTCGCAGTCGTAGACCTGCTCACCCCTCTCCTCGGCATGTACATCGGCCAGTTCCTCCTCCGCGCCATCCCGCACGCCCAGGTCTGGGGGTTCACCATCATCGCCGCAAACCTGCTCCTCCTCGCACTGAGGGTCCGGCCCACGATCCCCCGCGCGCGCACCGACTGGCTGCAGGCCGCCGTTGGCCTCCACATCGTCCTTCCCCTCGCCCTCAACCCAGGCGGGTGGAAACACTGGGCGCAGACGTGGCAATTGCTGCTGGTGTGGGGCGTGGCGTGCTTCTTCGTCATCGGGGCCGTCGTGCGGCTGGAGCCACAGGCGATCCGCCTGGGCCTCCCCCGGCCGGAGCCGTTCGGCCGACGCGACTGGCTCATCGTCGCCCTGCTGCTCGCGGGCGCGCTCCTGCTCCGCATCCCGTACCTGGAGACCATCCCCATGGGCGTGGACCCCGACGAGGCGTCGTTGGGCCTGTCGGCAGCGGACGCAGCGGAAGGTCTGGCGACGGATCCCTTCGCCACTGGCTGGGCCACCCATCCCACGCTCCAGTTCTTTCTGAACGGCCTGTTCATACGCGGGTTCGGCAGGACCTTCCTTGCCCTGCGCCTGCCCTGGGCCATCGTCGGCTCGCTCATGGTCGTCGCCCTGTACGTCCTGGCCCGCGCGTGCTACGGCCGCCGCGTGGGCGTCATCGCCGGGCTCCTGGCGCTGGGGTCCAACACGGCCATCCACTTCAGCCGCCTGGGGCTGAACAACAACGGCGACAGCATGTTCATCACGTGGGTGCTAGCCGCGCTCTGGATCGCCGGAGCCACCGGCAGCGCCTCGGCGTATGCGATAGCGGGGTTCGGCCTGGGGTTCGCCCAGTACTTCTACTTCGGCACCCGCGCGATCCCCTTCGTCGTCCTCGCGACCCTCGTCGTATGGCTCATCGCCGACCGGCGCGGCACGCTGCGCTCGTGGAAACTGCTCCTCGGCTTCGCGCTGGTTACGCTGGTAACCGCCGGGCCGCTACTCGGGCACTGGCTGCGCAACCCGGGCAGCGTCTCCGAGCACCTGTTCCTGACCATGCCTTTCTCCGACAAGATGCAGCAGTTGTCGGCGCAGATGGGCCTGCCCGAGTGGAAACTCTGGTGGTACCAGGTGCGCGACAGCCTGCTGGTGTTCACCGCCGTGCCCGACCGCGGCACGTTCTACCACCCGCAGCAGGCGATGCTTCACCCGGCACAGGGCCCTATCTTCCTCATCGGCCTCCTGGCCGTGTTCGCCCGCATCAAGAAGCCCGCCTATCAAGGGCTTGTCGCCTGGATGCTTGTCGTCCTGACCCTGGGTTCGGTGCTCATCACCGACGCCGCCACGTTCCACCGCCTGCTCGGCGTCCTGCCGGCGGCGATCCTGGTCGTCGCCATTGGCATAGACGCGGGGGCAGAAAAGTTGGCGCAGGCGCTAGGATGGACGCCCCAGGCGGCCACGCGCGTCGCGGCCGTCGTCGCCGTCTGCCTGGTCGCCCTGGACATCCACTTCTACTTCGGCGTGTACAACGTCCACCAGGCGTACAAGACGCCCACGCAGGAAGCGGTAACGGTCGCCGCGCTGGACTACGAGCGACACCGCGGACAGGGCGCGTTCCTGCTCTGCACGCACGAGGGGGTGGACGCCTCGGGGAAGGTTTACCATTCGCCCACGGCCTACGTCTCGGGCGACCGCTTCCTGGGCTGCGTGCCCGCCGTGCTGGACCACCTGGACCCCAATCAGCCCCTGCGCTTCTACATCCTGCCCGACCAGGCGGACATTCTCCCTGAACTCCAATCGTGCTTCCCGGGCGGCGTGCTTACCGAATACCGCCGCCGCATGGACGGGCTGCTCCTTCTCACGCGGTACGTCGCAGGGTCGGACGCCCCCGACCGGTGATCTGTTGAGCCAATTGACGCTTGACACGCTGATGGATTTCTGCTAGTGTACGCCCACACCGAGCGCGGTGATTTCGCTACAGAGGAGGCTACCGATGGCAACGGGAATTAGCCCCAAGGATCCCAACACGGCTTTTCTAATTGAGTTCGTCGGCGGGTTCTTCGGCCTGCTCGGCCTCGGCTATTTCTACGCTGGTCGCACCAACGACGGCATCATCCGCCTCATCGCCTGGTTGGTGTATGACATCATCGCGGCAGTAGCCATCTCGCTGCTGCTCGCGCTCATCGTGGGCTTCGTGTGCATCCCCATTCAACTCGTGATCCAAGTCGGCGTGCCCCTGTGGTCAGCCAACAAGTTGAAACAGGAGATGCTGGCCAGCACCCCCGCTATGTAACGCACTTCCGGTAACCGTGCCATCATGCGGGCATAGACGGCCATCCCATCGCGCGCACTACCGCCGATACGTGCCCATCAGTTCGCCCTGCGCCAGCACGTGCCCGGCCATGGCCGCGAGCACTTGCGCCTTGTTCGCGCCTGCCGCCAGGTTCAGCGTCGTGTCCAGCGCATAGAGCCGGAAGAAATACCGGTGCGTGCCACTCGGAGGGCACGGCCCGCCGTACTCCTGTTTGCCCCAACTGTTCGTCCCGAGACGGCTTATTCTGCCACTCGCGGGATCTATCGCGATGCTTGCCCCCTCGGGCAGCCCGCGCATGTCTGCCGGCAGGTTGTACAGCAGCCAGTGATCCCACACGCCCGCCGGCGCGTCCGGATCGTCCATAATCAGCACAAGGCTTTGCGTGCCCTGCGGTGGCGCTCCCCATTCCAGCGGCGGCGAGACGTCCTCCCCGTCGCACGTGTACTTGCGCGGAATCTCGCCGCCCGCAGGGAACGCCGGGCTGGTGAGCGTCAGCGTCCCGACGGTCGCCCCCGGCGCGGTCAACGCGGGCGTCGGCGTTGGGGCGCGCCCCCCACCACAGCCCACCATCACAACACCCACTACACACGCCAGCAAGACCACTCCCACGCGCATCCTCATCTCCCCTCACCTCCGCGCGCTTCAGCCAGAATCCAATCCACCGTCCGCCGCATGCGCTCGTAGTGGGAGCCGTTCCAGTAGATGCGGACGCACGAATCGCAGGCTGAGAACTCCTCGTAGTACTGCCGCGTCTTCGGCGGCAGGCGGTCTGCGATCTCGCCCTTCGCGACGGGCCGCAACTCCTGGTTGCACACGATGCAGCGGCTGAACGGGCGCACCTGCCCCGCCAAATCAAACCGCCTGACCACTTCAACCGCCTGTTCGCGCACACGGGTGGCCCGTACCCAGTACCCGTGGCTGAGCGCGTTTCGCATCAGCAAGCCCTTGTCGCGCGTCAACACGATGCGGTTCTCGTCGCAGGATATGCGGACAATCTCGGCGTCATCGTAATCGTTGCGGTATAGCGTGTCAAAGCCGAGCATCCGCAGGTAGCCGGCCAGCCTGCCCAGATGCGTGTCCAGCACGAATCGCGGGTTGCGGAGCGGGCGCGGGCGCAGACGAATCACCGGCGTGATGTCCAGCGATTCAAACACAGGATACACGCTGATGCGGTCGCCATCGGAAACCGGATGGGCGAAGTCCACCGAGACGCCGTTCACGAGGATGAGATCCACCTCGGCATGGGGCACGCCGGCGGATTCAATGACATCCTTGACCGACGCGCGGTCGGCCGCCAGATGCTCAAACTCCACCATCCGGCGCTCGGGCGGGAGGAAGTCGTTCAGTTCTGCGTAGAAGCGGAGGCTCACGCGCATCATCGGCCACCGCCAGTCCCGCGGGCCGGGGTTGAGGCGACCCAACCGCCGGCCCGCGGGGTGCTTTCTCTACGCCAGGTAGCCTTCGTAGATAAACCGTCTCGTTCGTTCGGCCACCTGGGCCGGATCCACCGTAACCCGCGCGACGCCGCTCTCCATGGCCGCGCGCGCCACGGCAGCCGCTACCGCAGGCGGCACGGCGAAATCCATGCCGCCGGGGATGAAACGCTCGGGTTCCAGGCGGTCTTCGGGAATCAGGGTCGCGATCGCATGGGCCGCCGCCACCTTCATGGCCTCGTTGATCTCCCTGGCCCGCGTGTCCAGCGCGCCGCGGAAGATGCCCGGGAACGCCAGCGAGTTGTTCACCTGGTTGGGGAAGTCGCTGCGGCCCGTGGCGATAATCGCGCCTTGCCGCCGCGCGTCGCGGATGGCGGCCTCCACCTCTTCGCGCGGCGCTCCGGGCCGCGGCGCGAACTCCGTGTCCGGGTTCGCCAGCGCGAACAGGATGGGCTTCTCCGCCATGGAGGCGATGACCTCCGGCGTCAGGACGCCAGGCGCCGAGACGCCGATGAACACGTCCGCGCCCTTCATGGCATCGGCCACCGAACCGCGAATCTTCTCGCGGTTGGTTACCTTCGCCATCTCCTCCTTGATCCAGTTCATCCCCTGCTTGCGGCCCTGGTAGATGGTGCCCTTGGTGTCGCACAGGATGATGTCCTTCACGCCGCCGGCCAGCAGCATCTTCGCCACAGCGATCCCCGCCGCGCCCGCGCCGTTGATGACCACCCGCACCGAGTCCAGCGCCTTGCCCGCCAGTTTGCACGCGTTGATGAGGCCGGCCATGACCACCACCGCCGTGCCGTGCTGATCGTCGTGGAACACCGGGATGTCCAGCAGGGCCTTCAGTTTCTCCTCAATCTCAAAGCACCGCGGCGCGGCGATGTCCTCCAGATTGATGCCGCCGAAGGTGGGCGCGATCCGCCGCACAATCTCCACGATCTCGTCGGTATCCTGCGTGGACACGCAGATGGGGAAGGCCTCCACGCCCGCGAAGGTGTGGAACAGAATGGACTTGCCCTCCATCACCGGCAGCCCCTCGCGCGGGCCGATGTTGCCCAGACCCAAAACAGCGGACCCATCGGTAACGACGGCCACCAGGTTCCCCTTGGCCGTCAGTTCGTAGGCGCGGGTCGGATCTTCGTTGATGACCTTGGCCGGCTCGGCGTCGTTGGGCGAAAGGTACAGGCTCAGCGTGTACCGATCGCGGATGGGCAACTTGGCGTGGATTTCCAGCGCCCCGTGGTAGCGCCGCCGCAGGTCAATGGCCTTCTCGCCCAGAGACGCGCCAGCCCCCACCCGCGGCTCGTCCACCGTGGCCGCCTGCCCCTCGTAGATGTAACGCCGCGTCCGCTCCTCAATCTCGTCGGGGTCGGCCTTCACGCGGGCCATGCCGGTCTCTATGGCCAGTCGTGCCACCTCGCGAGCCAGACGCGGCGCGACGGTGAAGTCCAGCACATCGGGCACGATGCGGTACCGGTCGGGGTTCGGCACCATGTCCGCCAGGCAGCGGGCCGCGCCGACGAGCATGCGGTTGTTCACGCCCTCGGCGCGCACGTCCAGCAAGCCGCGGAAGAAGCCCGGGAACACCAGCGCGATGTTGATGCCATTGGGATAGTCGTCGCGCGCCGTCGCCACCACCGCAGCCCCAGCCCGTTCGGCAACCGGCGGCAGAATCTCCGGATCCGGCACCGAAAAGGCGAAGATAATGGGGTCCGGCGCCATGCTCCGGACCATCTCCTCCGTCAGCATCCCGCCGCCCGAGAACCCGATGAAGGCATCCGCGCCCCGCAGCATGTCGGCCAGAGAGCCGTCGCGCCGCTGGGGGTTGGTGCGCTTGGCCAGGTAGCGCTTGAGCCAGTTCATCTCCTTCAGGCGGAAGGGCGTCAGCGCGCCGTGCCTGTCGCACACCACGGTCTGGGTTACGCCTACTTCGTCCAGCAGGTCCACCAAACCCATGGCGGCAGCGCCCGCGCCCTGGATAACCACTTTGAGGTCCTCCAGTTTCTTGCCCACCACTTTGGCCGCGTTCATAAGGGCCGCCAGGGTTCCGATCGCGACGATTTCCTGGTGGTTGTTGACCACGGGGATCGTCAGCGCCCTCTCCAGCAGCGACGTTACCAGAATGGAGCGAGGCGCGGCGATGTCCTCCAGGCACACCGCCCCGAACGTGCCGCTCAACGCGCCGATGGTTTCCACCATCTCGGCCGTATGCTCGGCATCCAGCACAATGGGCAGCGCATCCACGCCCGCGAACGTCTTGAAGATGATGGCCTTGCCTTCCAGGGGTGGCAACGCCGCTTCTGGGCACGCGTTCGGCAAGCCGAAAAGCCCCGACGCGTTGCTGACCAGGGCCACCGTATTCCCCCGCAGCGTGTACGTGAAAGACAGCAGCGGGTCTTTGGCGATGGCCCGACACACTTCGGCCACGCCCGGAGTGTACAGCAGGCTCAGCATGGCCGAATCCTTGACCGGCACCTTGCTCTGCACGCCGATAAGCCCTCGGTAGCGGCGAAGGTATCCCAATAACTCCTCTCTGGAAATGTGATCACCCGATGTATTCATTTTTGTCCCTCCTGGTGAGTGACGCAGGCTGCGATGTCGGCGGTACATCGGCGGACCGCAAGCATTCGTGTGTCCTGCAAATTGTGAATATTATAACGATTTGGCCCGTAGACGCAAAACGGCGGGTCGGCGGGATGCGGCTCCGTCCTGTGTTGGCGCGCCGAGGTGCGACGCGCTTTTGGACATGCGTCGCACCTGTGCCTCGGCGCCACCGAGGTGCGACGCGCTTTCGGACATGCGTCGCGCCTGTGTCTCGGCGCTACCGAGGTGCGACGCGCTTTCGGACATGCGTCGCACCTGTGCCTCAGCGCGACCAGCAGGGTCTGGAACCGAGACAGCCGCAGCATCACTCGTGGAGACCGCAGGGTAGTGTATGCATTCCGGTGGAAATTAGTCCAACCGATGAGCGGCAGCATGAAGCGCATCAAGTGTAGAGCAGGTTTCCATACCTGCCCCTGTTTCCGGCGGCTATGGAAAGCCGCCCTACGTGTTTTGGCGTTGTGCCGCCAACCCATTGCGAGCGCAGGGGCTGGTTCCATACCTGCACCCGACGTCTGTAGCCTGGGTCGCGCAGTTTCCACCGAAAAAGATGCACTACCGACCGCAAAGCGGCGACCTCCCGTCCCCTAGCCTACCCTCTCGTCTCTGTCTTTGAACAATTCAGGGTACAATTCCCTGGCGCAGTCAGGGCAAAGCCCGTGAGTGAAAGTGGCATCGGAATGTTCGCTGATGTACGATTCCACGTTGTGCCAGTAACCTTGATCGTCCCGAATCCGCTTACAATTCGCGCAGATGGGGAGCAATCCCTGAAGGACTTTCACCTGCGCCAGCGCTTCCTGAAGTCCCTGGATGAGATCCTCGCGTCCCTGTGCCAGGAGTTTGTCGGCGGTAATATCGCGGAGGACCAGCAGCCGCCCCGTCGCCCGCCCGCGCCAATCGGACAGGGGCAGTAGCCGAGCCTCAAAGACACGAAGCAGACTGCGAGCCTCCAAGGCCACTTCCGCACGCTGCTCGCCTTCTGACGCCAGGAGTACTCTCATCTCCTCGCTCGTACCCACCACCTCGCCCAGGAGTTTGCCCACCACATCTTTGAGAGAAAAATCAAAGAGTCGCTGCAAGGCCACATTCAGTTCCACGATGCGGTCCTGGCTGTCTAGAACGATGATTCCTTCGGCCAAGTAATCCGATAGGCGCTCGGGCGCGATGGGGACCATCTTGAAATGCTTTTGCTGCAACACGCCCCAAGCCAACAAGATACTCATGAAGCCGAATGCAAGAGGTGTCCAATCCAGGCTGGGGATCGGGTTGAGGCCGGTTACATACAGGATGTTGCTGACTATGGGCAATGCGCTCGCGATAGCGAAGATCGGGATTTGGCGGCGGAAGTAAACGCTTAGGCGCAGCAACCGCGTGAACAGGGAAAGCATGGCGGCAACAAGCAGGCAATAGACAAAGAGGACTTCCACCCAGAACCACGGGCCGTGACTATACGCGCCAATGTTGGTGTTTGGATCAATGGAGATACTCGGCCAGATCAGCGGGCGCAGGTCATCCACCAACATGATGATCCATGTCAACACGGGCACAACGAACAGCAGCGCAATGTGTTTCCAGCCGAAATGACTGCGCGGCTGCGCGTACTCGCTGGCAAACAGGAAAAGGAAGACCGGCGCACTCATCAGGCCGATGTAGGTTACCTGCGACCAGAAGATCTTGAGCGGCAAAGTGGCCGCAGCCATTTCCATGCCCGCTGCGGCTATCCAGATGGCGGCCGAGACTTCCAGCAAGGCCAGGTGCAGCAGCCCCGGCGCTTTGCGGAAACTCCACGCGTAGGGTACGGCGGCCAGTGTCATCACCAAAGCAGGGAGGTGAATCAGACTGTAGATCGTAAAGCGATACTCCATAGGCAACCTCCGAACGTTGAATTTTGTCGCGAGAGGCCGTCTAGACCCCGCTCCACGTAACGCTCGGCTGCCTACGCGGCACCAGCCGCCGGTAGCGATGCACGGGATACCCCACCACGAGCGCAGTCGCCATGCGGTGCCCCCTGGGGATGCCGACCAGCCGCCGCACCACCGGATCGTATCGGCTCGCCGTCGTCAGGAACCCGACCATGCAGGTGCCCAAGCCCATCGCGTGGGCTGCCAGCGCGATATGGTACGTCGCATAGGCACTGTTCTCTATGCCAAAAGCGTTCTTCTTGTGCGCGTGCGTGATAACAAGGGCGGGAGCGTTGTAGAAAATCGGGTCGCCGCCTGCGCGGAGCGTCTCGGCAAAACCCTCCAGCGACGCCAGATAGCCCTCCAGCCGCTTCCGCCCCCAGGACCGGCTCGCCCACGCCAGGACCCCCGGAACCCGCGCCAGTCGCTGTAGAAGCGGCACCCAGCCCGTAATCCGCCGCGACAGTGCCTTTATCCTCTGTCGGTCCGTGATGACGATGAACCGCACATCCTGCGCGTTGCTTGCCGTTGGCGCATACCGCGCGACATCCAGCAGTTTCTCCAGCACCTCTCGGGGCACGTCCTTCTGCCGGAACTCGCGCACCGAACGGCGGCTTCGGAGAAAGCCCACCAGGCTGTCCAAACTCGGCTCGGCCTCCGCGGGCATGGGGGGAAACTCCTGGCCGTCAAACCCGCGATGCACCACGGCGTCCACCGGGCACACCGCGACGCAGTGCCCGCACAAGATACAGCCGCCCGGCCGCAAGGCCCGCACACCCTCCGCCTTCACGAAAACCCGCGCCGGACAGACCTCCACGCATGCCCCGCACTGAACGCAATGAGCCGCAATGCCTATGGCGTACATCCCCCCTCCCATCCTGCACCCATAGTACACTCCCAAATGCACCTGTGTCAAAAACTCATGGGTGGCACACGGTGCCAACAGCCCGTTCTGCGCGGGGCGAGCCCTGGCCACAAGCCGGAATGCCCGAATTCGCCTTCGTAGCGCGCCGAAGCCAGGGCGCGTGGCCTTCACACGACCTTGTTGCGATTTTCACGCAGTTTTCACTGCGCCTCTCCACGTGCTGTGGCACAATGGCAGATGAGGACACATGCGCGGCCCGACGGCTGTGGCTGCGCCTCGGCGCGTAGGCTGCCCGATGCGCGCCTGAAGATTCTTTATGTGGGGGATGTAACTAGACGATGACCACTGAAGAGTTCCTTCAGAGCCAGATTCACCCCGAGCCGATCCTCGTCGTGGAAGACGAGGATTCCGTGCGGAGTCTGCTGCTCCGAAAACTCGCCCGCGCGGGTCTCACCGCCGTCGGCGCCGCCAACGGGATAGACGCCCTCGCTCTCCTCCGCGAGCAGTGCTTTGGCGTTGTCATGTCGGACATCAACATGCCCAAACTCAACGGCCTGGAACTCTTGCAGATCATCCGCGAGACCTATCCCGACATCGTCGTGGTCATGGTTACGGCCTACGGCGACCTGGACCATGCCGTCGCAGCCATGCGGCTGGGGGCCTCGGACTACGTGGTGAAGCCCTTTGACCTGGATCAGGTCATGAACGCGGTGCAGCAGGCCCTGCGCCAGCGGCAGCGGAACCTGGCGCGGCGCTACCTGGAATCCCAATCCAGAATCCAGCAACCGGCGGATGCCGGCCATCGGCTGTTGCTCAGCACCGTGATGGCCCTGGCCAACAGCCTGGAAGCGAAAGACCCCTACACCGTGGGGCACTCGCAGCGCGTGGCGACCCTCGCCGAGCGGCTCGCCCTCGCCCTGGGCCTTCCCGAAAGCGACACCCAATACATCCGCATGGCCGGCCTCCTTCACGACATCGGCAAGATTGGAATCCGCGAGGCCGTCATCAACAAACCCGGCCCCCTCACGCCGGTGGAATACGCCCACATCCAGACCCACCCGCTGATTAGCGAGCGCATCCTTGTGCCCGTGGCCGAACTCAACGGGGCGCTTCGGATGATACGCAACCATCACGAGCGGTGGGATGGCAGCGGCTATCCGGACAGCCTCAAGGAACTGGAGATACCCTTGGGCGCGCGCATCCTGGCCATCGCCGACGCCTACGACGCCATGACCTCGCAGCGGCCGTACCGCCCGCCGCTGCCCCACGACGTGGTGCTGCGCGAAATCCAAAAGGGCGCGGGCCACCAATTTGACCCCACCCTAAGTCGGCTGTTTCTGGAAATCATCGCGGAACAGGGGTGAGACCGGCCAGGTGTACGCCGCCCGTCAGGACAAGAGGTGATCACGATGACAACAAGCGATCTCGCCACACCGACAGACAGCAGCAGGACGCACGGGGAAACGCTCCGCGTGGAGATTCACGCCGGGGATTACATCGCCCTGGGAACCGTTACGACCCGCCACCAGCGGCTGATGGACGTGCTGGAGAACTTGACATCGCCCTACCTGCGCTTGGAGAACGCGCGAATTCAGTCCCTCAACCGCGTGGGCATCGGGCCCCAGACCGAGGATGCCCTGCTGGTGAGCCGCGACCACATCCGCATCGCCATCCCCTACGAGGAGGAAAGCGCCCCCGAAACGAGGAGATCGCATCCGCGCTACATTCCGAAGTATCCCGTTGCGGCCGCCCTCTACATGGACAACATGGAGATAGAAGGGCACCTCCACATTCGTGAGGGCGAAGATGCGTTCCTGGCCGCCCAGAACCTCGCCGAGCCTTTCATTGCGGTTACGGACGCTTCCGTGCGGTACCTGGATCAAAGCCGCTCCCTTCCCTTCCGGTGCCCGGTGCTGATCGCCAACAGGCAATACGTGCACCTGATTGCGCTTCGCCCCCAACCCGACGACCAGGTCCATTCGCGCTTGGAGCAACTCCTGGCCCATTCCAGTTCGCTGGCCGCGCGCATCCTGCGTGCGCCCACCCTGTCCGCATAACGACGGAGGACCCGCCATGGAAGAACTCACCCTGCATACTGCGGAAGGCCGCAATACCCTGACGAACCTGGACCAGCGCGAACTCTGCTTGATTCCTCTGCTGGGCACGGGCCTCAGCGGTATGCGCGTGCTGGCGCAGCGCGAGACCATCATCGGCCGCCAGCCTGGGGTGGACCTTCTCGTGCGCGATCCCAGGGTCTCGCGCCAGCACTGCAAGATCGTCCTGACCAGTGCGGGGCCGAAAATCGTGGACCTGGATAGCCGTAACGGCACGTTCGTCAACGACGTTCAGGTGAAAGAGACCTACCTGAACGACAGCGACCTAATCCGCGTCGGCGACACCGTGTTCCGCCTGCGGTACATAGACCGCGTGGAACTGGAACGCCAGGAGGAGTTGTATCGCAGGGCCACCCGCGATGGCCTCACGGGTCTGCACAATCGCCAGTTCTTGCTGGAGCGCCTCAACGAAGAGTTGGCGCGGGCGCGACGGCATCATTTTCCGGTATCGTTCTTGATGATAGACGTGGACCACTTCAAACTCATCAACGACCGCCTGGGCCACGCCGCCGGAGATCGGGCGCTGGCCGTGGTGGCCGGCATTCTCCGCGACAACGTGCGCAGCGAGGACACGGTGGCCCGCTACGGCGGAGAGGAGTTCGCCGTTCTCGCGCCGTTCTCGGATGCCACGGGCGCGCGCATCCTCGGCGAACGGCTGCGCTCGCTCGTGGAGAAAAACGACTGGTCCAAGGGCGAGGGGCGCATGCCCTTGACCATCAGCATCGGCACCGCGACGTTCCCCGACGACGCGGACGCGGGGCTGGACCTGATTCACAAATCCGACATCGCGCTCTACAGGGCCAAGCACGCCGGGCGCAACCGCGTGGTGAACTACTCCAGCAACGGAGAGGACACGGAGAAGTAGAATTGCCGAACAGCGAGGAGTTGACTCCGAATCGCATAGGCCCGTACCGGCCCATTCGCGTCATCGGGCGCGGCGGCATGGGCGCCGTGTACCTCGCCGAGCACAGCGACACCCGCCGCCAGGTCGCCCTCAAAGTGCTGCCGCCCGAATATGCGGCCATGCCCGACCGCGTCGCGCGGTTCCTCCGCGAAGGGATGGCCGGCACCCGCCTGCGCCACCCCAACATCGTGGAAACCTACGAGGTTGGCGAAGAAAACGGCACGTACTACATCGCGATGGAGTACGTCCAGGGCGAAAGCCTGCGCGAACGACTGGACAGGCGGGCGCTGGACCTTCGGCAATCGCTGGACATCGCGCTGCAAGTGGCCGAAGCCCTCGCCCACGCCCACTCCCGCCACATCGTGCACCGCGACCTCAAGCCCAGCAACATCATGATCGCCGCCGACGGCACCGCGAAGGTCATGGATTTCGGCCTGGCCAAGGTGGCCGACGCATCCACGGTAACCATGGCGGGCGTCCTCATGGGCACGGCCGCCTACATCTCGCCCGAGCAGGCCCGCGGCGAGGCAACCGACGCCCGCAGCGACCTGTACTCGCTTGGCGTCATGCTGTACGAGATGATCAGCGGCCAACTCCCCTTCACCGCCGAAACCACCGCCGCTGTCATCTTCAAACACATCAACGAGCAGCCGATTCCCGTTCGGCGCCTTGCCCCCGACGTCCTGCCCGCTGTGGACGGGTTGGTGTGGCGGCTCCTGCACAAGCAACCCGAACGGCGATTCCAGTCCGCGCTGGAACTCGCGTCGGCCATCCGCCTGTGCCTGGATGCGCTGGACAAGGGCACATCTCTGCCGGCCAACCTCTTTGACCCCACCCTGCCATCCGACGAGATGCTGGCCACGACCCACATCCCGCTCGTCGGGCGCGAGCGCGAACTGGCGTTCCTGCGTCAGGCGCTGGACCAAGCGCGCAACTCCAGGGGAGGGCTGGTGCTCATCAGCGGGGAGGCCGGGCTTGGCAAGACGCGGCTCGTCGCGGAAATCCAGCGCGAGGCGCGAAGCGCGGGCTTCCTGTGCCTCACCGGCCACTGCCTCTACCAGGAAGACCCGAACCCGTACCTGCCCTTCGTGGAGATTCTCCAATCCTACCTGGACACGCGCGAAACCATGGTCGGCATACCCGAAGACGATGACACCATCGGCCACCTGGTTACGCGCCTATCCAACTTCCTGCCCTACGCCGCCACCGCTGCCGCGCCGGCCGCCCACGAGGCGCTGGGATGGGCCGATGCCCAGACCGCGCTCTTTGAAACGATTCGGCAGGTGTTGATGTCGCTCGGCCAGAAACAGCCGCTGCTCCTGTTCGTGGACGACCTGCAGTGGGCGAGCGCGGCCACGCTTCGGCTGCTCCACTACCTGGCGCGCAACATTCAGGCCGCCCCCATCCTCCTGGCCGGCACGTACCGCGAGGAGGACATCCAGCAGGAGACCGGCGCCGAACCTCACCCGCTGCAAGAAGTCATGCGGCGCATGAGCCGCGAGCACCTGTTTGAGCACCTGGCCCTGTCGCCGCTCACGCGCGAGCAAAGCGATGCCCTGGTGCGCCATGTGCTGCCCGGCGCTCCCGAGGACGCCGAATTCCTCGCGCGGGTGTATGCGGAGACGGAAGGGAACCCGTTCTTCATCCTTGAGGCCCTGCGCATGTGGCAGGAGGAAGGCCAACTGGTGTACACCGAGGCCGGGTGGCGGCTCATCGGCAAGCCCGAGGAGATGCGCGTGCCCCAGCGCGTCCACGATGTGATCACTCGGCGGCTCCAGCGCCTGGACGAGGCCAGCCGTGAGATTCTGGATGTCGCCGCGGTCATGGGCCGGCGGTTCACCGTGGAGACCATCAGCGCCGCGCTGGGCCTCCCCAAGGTGGAATTGCTGCGCCGACTCGGCCGGCTGGAGAAAAACCACCAACTGATCGCCTTTGAGAGCGGCACCTACACGTTCACCCACCACCTCATCCGAGACGTGCTCTACGCGGAACTCGCCGAGCCGCTGCGCGTGGAATACCACCTCATCATCGCGAAGCGACTGGAGGAACTGTACGCCGGGCGGCTTGAGGAGATCGCCTACGACCTGGCGCATCACTTCTACCAGGGCGCCGACTATCGCACGGGCCTCCGGTACGCCCAGATGGCCACCGAGCGCGCCGAGGCACAATGGGCGCTGGAAGAGGCCCTGCACTTCAACCGGCTGGCGCTGGAAGCCATCGCCCACCTGCCCCCCGACCCACACTACGCCCGCCAGGAACGCGACCTCCGGCAGCGGCGCGCTGCGCTGCTGCAGGTGGCCGGCGACCTCCAGGGCACGCTGGAGCAACTGGAGCGGGCGCTTGCCCTCTGCGAGCAACAGGGCGACGCCGCGCGGCAGGCCGAGGTGCTCACCGAGATCGCGCGCCTTCACGCCCGAAAGAGCGACTGGGACGCCGCCCTGCAACTGGCGTCGCAGGCGATGGGCATTGCCGAGAAGGTCGGCAATCCGCCCACCATCGCCCAGGCGCTCTCGGTGCGTGCCATCGTCCTGTTCCAGACCGGCAACTGGGACGATGCGCTGGACAGCCTCCGCTGGGCAGCAGGCCTGGTGGAAGGCGAGGAGCATGCGCTCTTGCGGGCGCGCATCCTGGGGAACATGGGCAACATCCTAGACGCCCAGGGCAAAAAGGACGACGCCATCCGCCACTACCGGCAGGCCATCCACATCTTTGAAGCCGCCGGCCGCCTGCTGGATAGCGCCCGCGGTTCGCTGAACCTCGGCTTCGTCTACGCGTCCATGGACAATCCGGCCGAGGCGCGGGCGTGCTATCAGGATGCGCTGGCCATCTTCCGCAAGGTCGGCGATGTGTACCACACCGCCCTGACCCAACAGCATCTCGCCGAATTGGAACTGTCCCAGGGCAATATCGCCGCGGCCGCCGACCTGTGCAAGACCGCCCGCGATACGTTCCTGCGCATCGGCGACGAACTGGGCAAAGCCGACACCAGCCGCATTCTCGGCCGCATCGCCGCGCGCAGCGCCGACCCCTCGCAGGCGCAGAAGCACCTTGCCGATGCGATTGCGTCGTATGGGGAACTCGGCGACCGCCTGAACTGGGCCGAGACTTCCCGCGAACTCGGGCGGCTTCTCGCCGCGCAGCACAGGGCGGCGGAAGCGATTCCATACATGCAGGCCGCGGCCGATGCCTACGCGGACCTCGGCCTGACAAAGGAGGCGATGGAAACCAACCAAGAGATGAGTGTGCTCAAACAGGGTGTGCCTATGGGCGGCGCGTCCGTCCGCTAAAACTCGCAGGTTGTGGCCAGTCCTGAGCGTGGGGCGCGACCACCAGACGCAAGAAAGGCAACTTTCTCTGCCAAGGCACCGCCCGAAAAGGCAAACCATTCGTAAGAATGGGGCGCAAAGCTACGGGTCCTGACTGTTGGGACAGCCGGGCTACCGAAGGAGGTGCAAAATGAAGACAACCAAAATCAAACTGACCATTGCGCTGCTGCTGGCCATTGCGCTCGTCATGACCATGGTCATGCCTGCGCTCGCCAGCGGCAAAACCATCGTCGTCCAGAGGTTCATCCGGGCCGACACAGGCGGAGTCCTGCGCGCGGCGGGGATCACCCTCGTCATCCCGCCCAAGGCCCTCCCGCACGATGCCATGATCACCATGGCCGTGGACTTGGGCGCGCGCGAGGTAAACTTCAGCCCCGACATGGAATTCGCTCGGCCCGTGTATGTACACTTCGCCTTCCCCGTGAACGGGCTGAACTACTGGAATGGCAGCCGCTGGGTGCCGGTCCAGATGTTCGGCCGAACGGCGATCCTGTACCATTTCTCGCGCTACGCATGGTGGTAAACACCCGGACTGCCGACAGAAGCCGTCAACGACACCCTGAAAGGACTGGCCATACCGAAGCCCCCGACCGTGGAGTCGGGGGCTTTCTTCTGCGCACGCCAGCCTCGCCTCGGCTACCTGCGGGAGGCCAGAAACTCCAACGCCGTCGCGGCCAGCATCGCCGATGCGATGGGCAAGGCCCGCTCGTCCAGGTCAAAGCGCGAACTATGCGATTGCCGCTGGGGGCCGCCTTCCAGCGCAGCGCCGACCAGGAAGTAAACTCCGGGCACGTACTGGGTGTACAGGCTGAAATCCTCGGACACCGGGCTGGGGACTTCCGGCCCCACCTTCAGCCCCATGCCCACCGCCACACGCTCCACAAGCGCGGCCAGCGCCGCATCGTTCACCGTCGTCGGGTGGCCTTGCGAAATCTCCAAGACGTAATCGCCTTTCTGCGCGCGCACCAGTTCGCACGCCTCTCGCAGGCTCTCCGCGATCTGCCTGCGCACCAGCGGGCTGAAACTGCGGATCGTGCCTGTGAGTTCCACACGGTCGGCGATCACGTTGGCCTTCCGTCCCCCGGAAATGGTGCCCACGGTGATGACCCCCGCCTCCATAGGGTCTATGCGCCGCGCCACGATGCTCTGGATCGCGTTCACCACCTGGGCCGCGAGCACGATGGCGTCAATCCCCTTGTGTGGATACGCGCCATGCGCCGCAGAGCCGATGACCGTGAGTTGGAAAGCGTCGGTCGCGGCCAGGATCGGGCCGGCCGACACCAGCACCGTGCCAACCGGCTCATCCACCACGACATGGCTGGCCGCGATGGCATCTACGCCCTCCAGCACGCCCGCCTCCACCATGCGGTCGGCCCCGCTTCGGCCCTCTTCGTCCACCGTCTCTTCCGCCGGCTGGAAAATCAGGCGCACGCTGCCGCGGATGTCCGCATCGCGCAGCAGCATGGCAACCCCCAACAGCGAGGCGACGTGAGCATCATGGCCGCACGCGTGCATCACGCCCGGCACGCGCGAGGCATAGGGCAAGCCGGTCTTCTCGTGAATCGGCAAGGCGTCCATGTCGGCGCGGAGCGCGATAGTCGGAGCGCCGCGCCCCAGGAAGGCCACAACCCCGGTCCGGCCTACCCCTGTGCGAAACTCCACCCCAAGGGATGAAAGCGTCTCGGCAATCAGGTTGGCCGTCTTGAACTCCTGGAACCCCAACTCGGGCCACTGGTGCAAGCGCCGCCGAATGTCCCGCAGCAGCGGCTCCAACGTTCTCGCACGCTCTAGCAGCGATAGGTTCACCTTCGCCATGGGCCTCACCCTACCTGCAATCTCGGATCCAATGCGTCCCGAAGGCCGTCCCCAAACACGTTCACGCTCAACACCGCAAGCATGATCGTCAGCCCAGGGACTGTTGTAACCCAGGGGGCCACTCGCAGGTAAGCCCGACCCTCGTTCAGCATCAGCCCCCATTCGGGCGTCGGGGGTTGAGCCCCCAGCCCCAGGAAACTCAACGATGACGCGCTGAGAAGCGCGTGGGCAATGTCCAGCGTCGCCAGGACGATCACCGGCGCCAGGACATTGGGCAGCACATGCCGGAAGAGGATTCGCCGATTCCCGCAGCCGACCAGCCGCGCCGCCTCTACATACGGCTGTTCCCGCGCGCTCAACACCACGCCGCGCACGATGCGCGCGTAGCCCGATATGCCGGCAATGCCCACGGCCAACATCACATTGCCAAGCCCAACCCCCAGCAGCGCCACCACCGTGAGGGCCAGGAGAATTCGCGGGAACGCCAGGAGCATGTCCACAAAGCGCATGAGACACGAATCCACGATTCCCCCATAGAACCCGGCAACCAGCCCCAGCGACACGCCGAACACCACGGAGATGCTCACGGCCACCAGCGCCGTTACCAGCGTCGCCCGTCCACCGTACAGGAGACGGGACAGGATGTCGCGCCCCAGGAGATCGGTCCCCAGCCAGTGGCTTGCGCCGGGCGGCTGAAGTTGATTGGGCAAATCCATGGCGAGAGGGTCATACGGTGCGACCCATGGAGCCAGCGCGGCCAGCAGCCCCATCGCCACAAGGACCCCAAGCCCGGCCAGGGCAGCGCCGTTGTGCCACAGGCGGGCGAGCGCCACCGCCCACGGCGAACGCGGCCCGGATTCCGCAGCAGCCACCACGTAGGCATTCCTGGACCGCATCATGGCAGTCTGGGCTCCCTCACCTAGGCTTCGTGCCGAATGCGCGGGTCAATGAAGGCATAGGAAACATCCACCAGCAGGTTGACCACCACGTACATGCCCGCGATCAGGATGACCCCGCCCTGCACCAGCGGGAAGTCCTTCCAGATGATGGCATCCACCATCGTGCGCCCCAGCCCCTGCCGAGAGAACACCGTCTCGGTGATCACGGCCCCGCCCAGCAGCCCGCCGAACTGCAACCCGAGCATCGTTACGACGGGAATCAAAGCGTTCTTCAAGGCATGGCGCAGAACCACGACCCGCCAGAAGAGTCCCTTGGCCCTGGCGGCGGTAATGTACTCCTGCCCCAGCACCTCCAACATGCTGGAACGCACCAGGCGGGCCACCGACCCGGCCGTCCCATACCCCAGCACAGCAGCCGGCAGAATCAAATGCCTCAAGTCTCCCTGGCCCGTCGCCGGAAGCCAGCGCAACTGCGCCGCAAACAGGTAGATTCCCAGCAGCGACGACCAGAACACCGGCATGGAAATCCCGACCGAAGCGATGACCATAACCGCCCGGTCTGCCCACGAGTTGTGCTTCAGGGCCGCTAGAAGCCCCAGGGACACCCCACCCACGATGGCCAGAACCATGGCCGCGACGGCGAGTTCCACCGTAGAGGGCAGTTGCTCCCAGAGTATCTGCGACACCGGCTTACGGAGCCAGATGGACTCGCCCAGGTCCCCGCGAACGAGGTTGCGCAGAAAACGCCAATACTGAACGTGAAGCGGCAGGTCCAGCCCCAGTTGTTGCCGCAGGCGCTCTATCGTCTCGGCCTGGCCGCCCGACTGCGCGAGCATCACCTCGGCCGGGTCGCCCGGCAGCAGGTGCATCAGCGCAAACACGATGGTGGCCACGCCCAGCACGACCGGAATGGCTACGAGTAGGCGGCGCTGCACATAGCGAAGCACGGTTTCCCCCAGAATCCTGCACGGTCTTGGGCGCGACGAACGGATGCCATCGCGCCCAAGACACAGAACGCCAGCGACAAACCCCTACGGCTCCACGTACACGTCATAGAGCCACGGGAACCAACCCTGCAACGAGTACCGAAGGCCTTTCACCCGCACGCTGGCCACGTTCAAGTTCACGTAGTCGCGAATCGGGATGATCAGCGCCTCGTCCATGATCTTCTTCTGAATCTTCTCATACAGTTGCGCGCGCCTGACAGGATCGCTCGTGCGGACGGCGTCATCCAGCCATTGATCCAGGTCGGCGTCGCCGAACTTGGACCAGTTCAACCCCGCGGCGATATTCCTGGAGTGGAAGAATGTCCGCAGGATGTCCGGGTCGCTGGCACTGACCGCCTGGGGAATCATGTTATGTTGACCCTCGCGCGCGGCCTGCACGGCAGCCGGATAGGTGAGCACCTGCGTTTTGGCGTTGATGCCGATTTGGCGCAGCATGGCCTGGATCATCTGGCCCACTTCCGGCACATTCCCCCAACTCATGAGCAACATTTCCACCTCGGCAGGGCGGCCATCCTTCTCCACGATGCCGTCGCCGTTGGTGTCGCGGAAACCCGCCTCGGCCAGCAGCGCCTTGGCCTTGTTCAGGTCGTAGGCGTACATCCCTTCCACGGCCTTGGAGTAGAACGGCGTCGCCGCGCTCAAAGGCCCCCAGGCAACCGGCGAGAACGCGCGAAACACCGCGTTGACGATGGCCTCTCGGTCCACCGCGTACAGCATCGCCTGCCGCACGCGCACATCATCCGTGGGGAACTTCTCCGTGTTCAGGAAGAACTGGAGGGACTGCCCGGGGATTCGGGTCGGCAGCAACACGAACTTGCCGCTCGCCTGGAGTCGGGTCGCGTCCTGCGGCGGGACCTCGCCCATCACGTCGGCCTCGCCCGCCTCCAGCGCCGGCGCCCGTGTCGCCGCGTCGGGATAGAAGCGGAACGTAATCTCGTCCAGATAGGCTGGTCCCTGGTGCTCCATGAACTCCGGCGCCCAGTTGTAGTCGGGATTCTTGACGAGGGTGATGTGATCCTTGGCCACATACTCCTTGATCATGAAGGGGCCGGTGCCCACCTGATGGTCCCGATAATCCGCCCCCCATTTCTGCACCGCCGTGGGCGACACCATGGCGAGATACACCTGGCTCACCGAATCCAGGAACGGCGCGTAAGGCTCTTTCAGATAGACGCGCGCGGTATACTCATCCACGACTTCGGTGTGGTCGTAGGCGCCCAGCATGTTGATGGCCTTCTGCGACTTGAGGTTGGGGTCCACAATCCGGTCAAAACTGAACTTCACCGCCTCGGCATTGAACGGCGTCCCATCGTGGAACTTCACGCCCTTGCGGAGGTAGAAGGTGTAGACCTTGCCGTCCGGCGACACCTCCCACCTCTCGGCCAGACCCGGGACAAACTTGCCCTCTTGCGTCTGCCAGACCAGAGGGTCGTACACGCTCGTCAGAAAGATTCCCAACTCGGAAGAAAGGCCCTGGTGCGGGTCAATGGCAGAAACCACAAGGGTCAACCCATACGTGATCTTGCCCCCCTTGGGCGCGGGTGTTGCCGTAACCACCACCTGCTCCGTCTGCTTGACGGGGACGGTCTCCTTCACCACGATTTTCTCCGGCGTGGGCGTGGGGGCGCACGCGGCCAGCACGCCAACCGCCACCAAAGCGGCCAGGAACCCCAGGCTCACTTTCGCCAACGTTCTCATCATCTTACTCTCCGTTCCAGGGAATGATCAGAAAAACAAGCATGTCTTGCAACAGAACAAGATGCCCGAATCTGCTTGCGGCCCCGATTACACCCCCTTTCGCGCACCCAACCCGTGGCATGGGTGGAAGGTCCTCGCCGCGCACAACACCGGAGCCGCCTAACCGCGGCCAGCCGAGTGCACGCAGATGCGTTTGGCAAGATACTTGCCAAGTATATCACTCGCCGCCTCGCCGTCAAGAAAGCGACGCTTGGGAGCAAGGTGCAACGCGCTTCCGGGAGTGCGTCGCACCTCTACCCATGCCGCGACCAATGGAGGGGGAACAAAGAACGGCGTGCTCGGCGCTGTCCGGCGCCGAAGGGAGGATAGGGCTACTCCCAAGAGTGAACACCCGCGAAAACGATGAGCGAGGGGGATACCCGCGCAGAGACAGCCCAAGCCGTCTGGGTTTGGCCGAAACGGCGCCCTTTCGCCCGTCGCGACTCAAAACGCGCCCCGCAGCCGCTGGATCCTCTCCTGTACCCGGACCCGCTCCCCCGCCAGCGAGGCGTCGCAACGCGCGGCCTCGGCGAAGGCCGCTTCGGCCCGCTCGGCGTCGCCGCTCACCCAGTAGGCCACCCCCAGGTAGAAGCGCGCCTGCGGATGCGAGGGCAACGCCGCGACGGCCGCCTCGGCCAGTTGGCGCATGGTGGCCAGTTCTCGGCCAGCCTCATCGGCGCGGCCCAGCCGTTCATAGGCCAGAGCCAGATCCAGGTGGATGGTAATCAGCACAGCCTGAACCTCATCCGGCACGGCCTTGACGTATTCGGGCTGCTGACGGAGCGCCTCCTGGAAATAGGTGAGCGCCTCGTCGGGTTTGCCCTGTTGCAGGGCGAGGACGCCCAGGCCCACCAGCCCATTGACGTTGGAGGGCATGGTCTCCAGGGCCTTTTCGTGCGCCGTCTTCGCAGCCGCCAGGTCCCCCTGCACGTCGTACAGGTGGCCCAGGGTGCTCCAGGCCAGCGAAAAGGCCGGCGCCAGTTTCGTCGTCTGGTCTATCTCTCTCGTTGCCTCGTCCAGGCGACCCTGGCGATAAGCGAACACCCCGGCCAGGTAGTGGGCGACGGGGGAACTCGGATTGTCCCGAAGCAGCGCCGCGTAAGTCTCGCCCGCCTCAGCCGCCTTCCCCCGCGCTTCGTAAACCGCGGCCAGCGCCGACATAACCTCCACGGAAAGTGTCCCTTGCCCGCCCGACAGCGATGGTTGCAGCGCGGCCAGCGCATCATCGCGCCGGCATAGCCGGAGCAGCACCCTGGCCAGCGTCGCTCGGCTGCTGTCCAGGTAGGGATCGCCCGGTCCGAGGCCCGCGATGCCGGCCTGATACTCGCTGGCCGCCTCGGCAAGGCGACCCTTCGCCTCGTAGAGCCAGGCCAGGGCCAGCCGCGTGTACGGGGCATCTTGCAGCGCAAGGGCGGCCCGGTATTCGGCGATGGCCTGGTCCAGATCGCCGGCGTTTTGGTAGAGCGTCGCCAGGCCCAGGTGGGCCAGAACGTTGTCTGCCAGGCGCAACGAGGCCCGATACTCCGACTCGGCCTGTTGCGTCTGTCCTTGCTGCGCCAGCAGCATGCCCAGGTAGGCGTGGACGTCGGCGTCATCCTTGAGCGCCAGCGCCTGGCGGTAGGCAGCGATAGCCTCGTCCGTCCGGCCGAGTTTCGCGAAGGTATCGCCCAGGCGAACGGCGCTGGCGACATGCTTCGGATCGGCAGTCAGGGCGGCCTGATACTCCACGAGAGCCTTCTCGTAGTCCCCTGTGTCGTAGTACGCATTGCCCAGAGCGTAGTGGTTGTCGGCATTGGGCCGCAAGGCCACGGCCTGCTCCAACGTGGAGACCGCCTTCTCCGTTTGGCCCAACAGCAGGTACGTCAGGCCCAGCATAGAGGCGGCGTCTGCGTCGTGCGGGTTGTGCGCCAGGTGGCGCTCGGCGGCATCCACGGCCTTGTCGTAGGCGGCCATAGCCTCGCCGGCCTGTCCGCGCTCCGCCAGGATCGCGCCAATGGACCCCCAGGCGGTGAAGTCGTCGGGGTCATATTGGGCCGCCAGGCGGTACTCCGCCAGCGCCTCGTCGGTCCGGCCCATCTCACGGTAGAGGCCGGCCAGCAGGGCGTGGGTATTGGCATCGCACGGGAGCAGGGCCAGGGCCTGCTCATAGGCGGCCACAGCCTGATCGGGCTGCCCCAGACCCCGATAGGCCTGCGCCAGCGCCGTATGGTCGCTGTACAGGCCGGGCGAGAGCGCAATGGCCCGGTTGTAGGCATCGGCCATCTCTTCCCAGCGCTCCATGTCCCAATAGGCCAGGCCCAGGGAGCGGTAGATCCGGGCCAGCCGATCCGGTCGCAGTCCCTGCTTTTCGGCCCGCTGGATGGCGCGCCCGTATTCGGCCACAGCCTCCTCCAACTTGCCCTGGCTCCGCAGGACGTCAGCATAGGCAGCGATGGTCTGCGGGTCGTCCCTCGCGCCCTTCAACTCTCGTTCCATCAGGGTCAGGGCTTTCTGTTGCGCGGCCGCGGCCTCGTCGGCACGCCCCAGCGCTTCGTAGGCCGTGCCCAGTGCCGCGTGGATGGCTGGGTCATCCGGCGAGAGTTCCGCGGCCCTGGCCAGCGCCTCGGCCGCCTCATCCACGCGGCCCTGGCTCATCAGCAGAATCCCGCGCACATGGTAGGCACCGCCGCTATCGGGCTTCAGGCGCAGGGCCTCGTCGGTTTCACCCAGGGCAGCATCGTAGTCGCAGTTGACCATGTAGGCAACAGCGAGGTTTTGGTGAGCCTCGTACATGTCGGGGTTCACGCGCACCGCCTCTTGCAACGCCGCGAGGGCCTGGGGGAATTGGCGCAGAGAGAAGTGGACGGAGCCCTTGTAGAAATAGACGGCCTCGCGCCCCTTCAGTTGCGTGCCCTCCGGCAGAGATGCCAGCGCCCGCTCAAAGAAAGCGAGCGCCGTTTCGTTCTGGCCGTCGGCATAGTAGGCCAGGCCAATAGCCGACAGAGCGATATAGGTCATCTCCCGGAATTCCTTGCCCATCCAGGCGTCAAACTCGTTCAGCGCGGCCAGTTTCAGGTTCGTCTCTTTGAGGATGGGCAAGAACTGCTGGGGCGCTCTCACCAACTCAAAACGGGGGCGGACGGTCGCCGTGTCATAGGAGCCGTAGATGACGACAGTCGCCTTGCGGGCAGCGGCGCGCGAACGGGCGTCCTTTTCCGTGTACACCTCGTTCGCGCGCTCCACGTAGATGCCCTCCACCTTCAACTGCCGTAACGCCTCGGTCAGGCCATCTTGAATCTGCGCGGCGTAGTCCACCGGACTGGCATTCTGGAACGGCTGAAAATCGGCGATGAGGACGATCAGCCCCTTGGGTGGACGCTTCATCTCGTAGATCGTCCAGCCGCCCCAGCCCGCCGCCGCGAGCACGGTCAGAGCCAGCCCGACCGCGGCCAACCGCCGCTGCCAGGGCTTGTAAAGCCCCGGACGGGCCAAGACGTAGCCCGCGCTCAGCACCATGGCCGCCAGACCCACGCCCACAACGATCAGCCCGATGAGGGGGTTGCGCATGATGTCCACGGCCTTCGTGAACTTCTCCAGCAGGGCCAGCACCGTGGTGAAAATCGCCAGTATCTGAACCAGGAGGCTGCGAACTCCCTCCCTCCTGGACTCCCGTTCGCCGGCGGTCTGTCCCTCCTTTGCCGGGAAGAGCGCCGAGGCAGAAGCGCCCAGCAGAGCCTTGAGCCCCGCGGGTTTTTCGGCCGGCGCCGCGACCTCGCCCACGGTCGCAGGGGCAGCGGCGGGAGCCGCAACGCCGGCGATAGCCGCGTCCAGCGCCGCCGCCATCTCTCCTGCCGTGGCGTAGCGGTCGCCCGGGGATTTGCTGAGCGCCTTCAGGATGACCTGTTCCACCGCCAGGGGCAAATCCGGGTTGGCCTGCGAGGGCCGAGGCGGCATCTCGGTCAGGTGGCGCATCATCACGCCGGTGGAGGTGTCGGCGACGAAGGGCAGGGTGTTCGTGCACATCTCGTACAGGAGCACGCCCAGGGCGTAGATGTCGGCGCGGGCATCTATCGGGTCGCCGCGTATCTGCTCGGGCGACATGTAGGCGGGAGCGCCGGCCGGGTCGGCGGGTAGGGCCTGCAGGGCGGCGCTGCACACCCGCGCCATCCCAAAGTCCGCGAGCACCGGCTCGCCTTCGCCAGTGAACAGGACGTTTGTCGGCTTGATTCCCCCGTGGATCACGCCGCGGCTGTGGGCGTAGTCCAGCGCGCTCCCGATGGCGCGCACCAGGTCAGCCACGTCCGAAAGGGGCATCACCTGCCCCTTAGCCTTCAGCGCCGACATGCGATCTTTCAGCGTTGCGCCTTCGGCGAACTCGCTGACCACGTAGAGCAGCGGCTGGCCGGCCACCGTCGCCACATCGCAGTCGTAGATTTGCGCGATGTGGGAATGACGCAGGGCGGCAACCCGTCGGGCTTGCTCGCGCAGGCGTTCGGCCAGGTGCGCGTCGCCAGCCAGATGGGGCCGATACACCTTGACGGCGACCTCGCGGCCCAGGGATGGGTTATAGGCCCGGTACACTTCGGCCAGGGCGCCGCTGGCCACGCGAGCCGTAATCTCGTAGGCGCCCAGTTTCGCACCTACCAGGTCAGGCATACGCTTCACTCCTAGCGCTCACTTTGCTTCGCCCCTCGCGATGACCTGTCCCAGCGCAAACCGGGCGACAGCCCCAATCCGACAAGCAGCGCCGGCAGCCGAGACTGTCAGGTGCACGCAGTATAGCGTCCTGCCCCGCCGCCGTCAACCCCGTCGCGCACCCGCCGCCCGCCGCCGTTGACGTCCGCGGCCGCCCATGCTAACATACAGCCGAACCACTCCCTACCCAGCAGCGAGGACAAGACGCTATATGGCAAAACACCGCATCGTTTTCATGGGCTCCGGGGACTTCGGGATTCCTGCCCTGCAGGCCCTGCACCAGCAGGCATGGGGCGACATCGTGGCCCTCATCACCCAGCCAGACAAGCCCGCGGGCCGAGGGAGACAACTGAAGCCGCCGCCCATCAAGGAGGCGGCCGCGGTCCTGGGCATTCCCGTGCTTCAGCCAGCCAGCCTCCGCACCCCGGACGGCATGGGGGCCGTACGCGCGCTGGCACCCGACGTCATCGTCGTGGCCGCGTATGGGCAGTGGATACCGCCCGAAGTCTTCGCCGCCCCGCCGTTCCACAGCCTCAACATCCACCCGTCCCTCCTGCCGCGACACAGGGGCGCCGCGCCCGCCATGAGCGCCATACTCGCGGGAGACACCGAGACAGGGGTAACGATCATCCTGGTCTCCGAGGAGATGGACGCGGGCGACATCCTGAGCCAGGCGACGATGCCCATCCTGCCCGAGGACACAACCGGCAGCCTGATGCAGAAACTGGCCGACCTGGGGGCCGCCCTCATCGTGGACACCCTGCCCAGATGGCTGGCTGGCCAGGTTCGGCCCACACCCCAGGATCACAGCAAAGCCACCTGGTTCAAGCGCGTCAGCAAAGAAGCGGGGCTGATTGACTGGGCCGAATCGGCAGAGACGATTTGGCGAAAGGTGCGCGCGTTCAACCCGTGGCCTTCGGCCTACACGTTCCTCAACGGCAGGCGGCTCATCATCCACAGGGCGATGCCCGTGCCGGCAGACATCCTGCGCCCCGCCGCCCCCGGCGAAGTCGTGCTTCACCCAGACGGCCCCGCGGTGGGGACGGGCTCCACTCCCCTCCTGCTGCTGGAAGTGCAACCGGAGGGCAAGCGCCGCATGACGGGCAAGGAGTTCCTGGCGGGCCAGCGCACCCTTGCCGGCGCGCGCCTGGGCTGACCAGCAAGCCGAACGCCACAGAAAAATCGGGCAGGAGGATGTCTCCTGCCCGATTCGTGCATGCGCCTCTTAGGTCTAGGACTGCTTCGCCAGGAAGGCCGCCATCTCCGCCAGGCGCGTGGAATACCCCATCTCGTTGTCATACCACGCGGCAACGGAGACGAGTATGCTATCCATGACCTGCACCAGCGGAAGGTCCACGATGGACGAGTGCGGGTCGCCCACAATGCGCGACGAGGCCCACTCTTCCTCCAGCACGTCCATGATGCCGTGGAGCGGCGGCCGAGCCGCGGCTTCCCGGAAGGCATTGCGCACTTCATCGGCGGTTACTGTCCGATCCAGAATGGCATTCACTTCCGCGATACTGCCCGTGCGGACGGGAACCCGATACGCCTTGCCCGTCATCTTCAAGTCGGGCCAGATGAAGTTGAGGGCCTTGGCCGCGCCCGACGACGACGGGATGATGTTCTCGGCGGCCGCCCACGAATCGCGGCGGTCCTTCATCGGCTGGTCCGTCAGAGACTGCGAGTTGGTGTAGGCGTGCACCGTGGAGAAGAAGCCGCTCTTGATGCCGTAGTGCTCGCGCAGCACCTTGACCACCGGAGCCAGCGCATTCGTCGTGCAACTGGCCATGCTGATGATACGGTGCTTCTTGGGGTCAAACTGCTCCAGGTTGATGCCCGGCAGCAGCACCGCGTCGCAGTCCTGCAGGGTCTTGCTGGGCGCGCTGACCAGCACGCGCTTGGCGCCGCGGTCCAGATGCGCCTGCGCGCCGGCCCTCACCGTGGCCCGCCCTGTGCAGTCCACGACCAAATCCACCCCCAGCGCCCCCCAATCGGGCAGTTCCTGCAAGGCGTTGTAGTACGCGATCTTCCTGCCGCCGATGACGAAAGCATTGTCCTCGGCCTGCACCGGCTCGTGCCAGCGCCCGTAGTTGGAATCCACGGCGAACAAGGCTGCCAGCGTCGGCACATCCTTGATGTCGGAGATAGAGACCGGCACAAAGAGCCCGCCGTTGAGTGCCGCCTTCAGCGCAGAGCGGCCAATCCTGCCAAACCCATGAATGGCGATGTTACCCATGTGTACCTCCTCATGTGGATAGAGTTTCCTGGCGTTAGCCCGTGATGCCCGTGCGCCCGCGCAGCCCTATGTCCCGCCTTGGCGCTGGGCTTTCGGTAACTATACCGCATGGGGCGAAAACCGTCAACTTGGCCCAACCCGCGGTAGGTATACATTTCGGTGGGAATTAATCAGACCGATGAACGGCAGCATGACACGCATTGAGTGTAGGGCAGGTTTCCATACCTGCCCCCTGTTTCCGGCGGCTATGGAAAGCCGCCCTACGTGTTTTGGCGCTGTGCCGCCAACCCATTGCGGGCGCAGGCGCTGGTTCCACGCGCGGGACTTGTACCTTTCGCCAAGGCTGTGGTAAACTACGCGCACTTCAATGAGGAGAGCGCTATGACCCGATTCCCACGGTGCAGTGGCGTCGTGATGCATCCCACATCCCTGCCGGGCCGGTTCGGCATCGGCGACATGGGGCCTACCGCCTACCGGTTCGTGGACTTTCTCGCGGCGGCCGGGCAATCGTACTGGCAGGTGCTGCCCCTCAGCCCCACTGGCTTCGGCGACTCGCCGTACCAGGGGCTATCGGTCTTCGCCGGCAACCCGCTGCTCATCAGCCCCGAACTGCTTCTGCACGAGGGCCTTCTCGCCCCGTCGGACCTCGCGGATGTCCCGCCGTTTCCGGACGACAGGGTGGACTTCGGGCGCGTGATCCCCTACAAGACCGCGCTCCTGGACCGCTCGTTCGCCCACTTCCAGGCTCAAGCCTCGGATGCGCAGCGCGCCGCCTTCGCCGCGTTCTGCGCCGAGAACGCCTCCTGGCTGGAAGACTACGCTCTCTTCGCCGCGCTGAAGGAACACTACAACCTGCGGCCGTGGTACGAATGGGACAGGGACATCGCCCGGCGCGAAACAGACGCCCTGCGCCGGTGGCGGGAACGCCTCCGCGACCGCATAGAGGCCCAGAAATACCGGCAATGGCTGTTCCTCAACCAGTGGCTACGCCTCAAGCGCTACGCCAACGACAGGGGCATTCGCATCATCGGCGACATCCCCCTGTACGTGGCCAGGGACAGCACGGACGTATGGGCCAACCCGCACCTGTTCCACCTGGACGAGAACCTGGAGCCTACGGTCGTGTCCGGCGTCCCCCCCGACTACTTCAGCGCCACGGGCCAACTGTGGGGGCACCCCATCTACCGTTGGGACCTCATGGCCGAGGACGGCTACGCCTGGTGGATCGCGCGCTTCCGCATGGCGTTTACCCAGGCCGACGTCATCCGAATTGACCACTTCCGAGGCTTCTACAACTACTGGGAAGTCCCCGCCGGCCAGGATACCGCCGTGCTGGGCCGATGGCTCTACGGGCCGGGCGCGCGCCTCTTCCATGCCGTAACGCAGGCCCTGGGCGAAGTGGCCATCATCGCGGAAGACCTGGGCGACTTTGACGACGCCTCGCGCGCGGGCGTGGACGCGCTGAAAGCCGAATTCGGCTATCCGGGCATGAAGATTCTGCAATTCGCGTTCGGCGGCGACCCGAACGATCCCTTCTTGCCGCACAATTACACCCGCGATTGCGTCGTCTATACCGGCTCTCACGACAACGACACCACCGTCGGCTGGTATCAGGTAACGTCCACCGAAAAAGAGCGCGACTATGCCCGCCGGTACATGGCCGTGGACGGCTCGGACATCGCGTGGGACTTCATCCGCCTGGCCTGGGCGTCGGTGGCCAACACCGCCATGACCACCACCCAAGACCTGCTGAGCCTGGGGCATGAGGCGCGCATGAACCACCCGGGCACGTCGGGAGCGCCGAACTGGTGCTGGCGGGTGCTGCCGGGCGCCCTGACCGACAACATCGCGGCGCGGCTCCGAGAACTGACGTATCTTTACGGGCGACTGCGGAAACCCTAGAGGAAGAACATGGCCACCGTGGATTTCCCCCGCGACCTTCAGCAACGTTTTGAGAGCGCCATTGTAAACGGTAGAATCCCCAGCGGGTTCAGGGCCGCCGCCGAGAAGTTCGCTGCGGACTTCGGCGCGTCCCTTGCAGACATGCGCCGAGTCCTGGAATCCGCGCACCGCAAGGGGCTGGTGCAACCCGCCGGCGACGAGTTTGAAATCCTGGCCCCCCTCAATCCCAGCGTGGAAAGCCTGTTCCAGCACACGAGCCGCGCAGGCTTGGCCCCGTCTTCCAGCATCCGCCGTGTGGTGGTTGAGCCGGCCGTAGAGCACGTGGCGCAGCGGCTCCAGATAGATGTGGGCTCGCCCGTGTACAGGCTGGAGCGCACCCGCATCGTGAACGAAGAGGTCATCGCCAATCAGGTCAACTTCATTCCCTACGAAGTCTGCCCCGGCCTGGAAGACGACGACATGACCCATCATTCTTTTCAGCGCCTGCTGGAGGGGAAGTACCATGCCATCGTCGCGGACGTGCGCGAAGAAGTCGCCCTCCAGGCGGCGGGCGCCGAGGATCAGGCCATCCTGGGATTGCAGCCCAACTCGCCCGTCCTGGTGGTGCAACGGTTGAGCCTCAGCCGCACCGGCCAGCCGCTGGTGTGGGCAGACATCCACATTCGGCCAGACCGGTACCACTACGTCGCTTCGCTCTGGCCGCAGGCCGCCCACCTTCTGAATCGGGCACAGAACCATTAGCGCGGGCAACGGAATTGTAAGGCAATTGTCAGCGAATCACCGGATAGAAAGGTGTAGTCTGAAGTATCAACGCAGGGAGGAAGGCTCATGTCAACCGCAAAGACCCGAATCTACCCCATCAACACCGGATGGGCCGAGGCAGACCTCGGCACGTACATCTTCTTCAAAGGCCCCGGAGGCCAGAAGACCGAAATCCCCATGGTTTGCTTCTACGTGGACACCGGCGAGCACAAAATCATGGTGGACACGGGCATTCCCGACGCCGACCGCGCCACGCGCTACCACCACAAGACCCGCAAGGCCGACTGCCTGGACAGCCCCGATACGCTCCTGAAGATGGGCGTGAACCCCGACGACATAGACATCTGCATCTTTACCCATCTTCACTGGGATCACGTTTCCTGCATGAAACGGTTCCGCAACGCGCGCTACATCGTCTCGGCGGCCGAATTGCAGTGGGCCTACAACCCGCTGCCCCTGTACTACCGCTCCTACGAGTCGCCGGTGCTGGGGATAGAAGCGCCGTTCATCGGCTGCAACTTTGAGGTGGTGGAGGGAGAAGCCACCATCGTGCCGGGCGTGAGGGTCTTCCCCACCCCCGGGCACACGCCGGGCCACCAGTCCGTGGAAGTGCAAACCGAGGCGGGCACCATCGTGCTCGTCGGCGACGCCATCTTCACCTACCGCAACTTTGAGCCGAACATGGACGAGCACTGGCGCTACTGGGTACAACAGCGGTTCGTCAGCATGATTGACGGCTGGCGGAGCATGGAGGAAATTGACCGGCGCGCGGACTTCATCCTGCCGTGCCACGACGCGAAGGTCATGGAGCATCCGGTGTATCCCTATCCGGGCATGCCGCTCCGAAAACGCAGGGAGCCGATCCCTGGCGCGCCGTTCTATTTCGCGGGAATCTAGTCGGCACCCCACCGCCTGGCCCACGAGCCAGGCATGGGCCGTGCGCGACATCCCCGACACCCGTGCGTCATGAGCGAGGGAACCCATGAAAACCAAGCGCACCGTTGTCATCGTCGCCACCCTGGACACGAAGGGCGAGGCGGCGGCATACCTTCGCGACGAGATCGCGTCCTGGGGGTTGGACACCATCCTCATTGACCCGGGCGTGCTGGGCACCCCCACGGTCAAGCCCGACATCACGCGCGAGGAGGTGGCCCAGGCCGCCGGCACCACGCTGCAAGCGCTCATCGCCCAGGGCAAGAAGGGCATCTGCATCGCCAAGCAGACCGAGGGCCTCTGCAACATCGTCAAGAAACTCTGGGACGAGGGCCGGCTGGATGGCATCGTCGCCATTGGCGGCGGGCAGGGCACGTCCATCGGCACCGCCGCCATGCGGGTGCTGCCGGTCGGCGTGCCCAAACTCATGCTCTCCACCATCGCAAGCGGCCTGTTCCGCTTCGGCCCCTACGTCGGGACGAAGGACATCTGCATGATGCACTCGGTAACCGATATCCTGGACGTGAACGCCATCAGCCGCCCCATCCTTCGCAACGCCGCCAACGCCATTGCGGGCATGGCCCTGCGCCACCCCGCCCCGCCCCAACAGGAGAAGCCCGTCATCGCGGTTACGCAACTCGGCATCACCACGCCGTGCGTCATGCGCGTCAAAGCCATCCTGGAAACCAAAGGCTACCAGATCGTGCCTTTCCATGCCAACGGCTCCGGCGGCCCGGCCATGGAAGACCTGATAGAAGCCGGAAAGTTCGCGGGCGTTATAGACCTCAGCGTGCACGAGGTCATTGACGGCATCTACGACGGGCTGGCCGGCGCGCAGAACCGCATGGACGCGCTGACCCGCTATGCGATTCCGGCCGTCGTCTCCGTGGGCGGCGGCGACTACCTGCTGTGGGAGAGCGTGGACAAGGCTCCGCCCGCCTACCGCGACCGCCCCAAAATGGTGCACAACGCGCAGATGACGGTGTTCCAGCCCTCTCCGGAAGAAATGGCCACGGCCGCGCGTGCGATGATTGAACGACTGAACCGCGCGCTCGGCCCCACGCTGGTCATCATCCCCACGGTGGGCTTCTCGGACATGAACCAGCCGGGCCGCGAACTCTACAACCCCGAGGGCAACGAGGCGGTGATCCGCGAGTTCCAGGCAGGGCTGCCGCCGGAAGTGCCGCTCGTGCTCATCCCGGCGCACATCAACGACCCCGTGTTCGCCGACGCGGTGGCCGACTGCATGGCCCGCCTTCTGGACGGCGAAAAGCCCGCGGATGTGGCGGCGCGCTATGGCGCCAAAGGGTAGGACGCGATGAGACTCGCGGCGGACACCGATTTCGGCCGCGTGCGGCGGGCGATGCTGCGGGAAGGCGGCTACGACCGCGCGCCGCTGTTTGAACTGTCCGTCCACAACACAATCAAGTCGCAGTTCCTCGGGCGCCCCGTCCGCACATGGGCCAACGAAGTGGAGTTCTGGCAGGCCGCCGGATACGACTTCGTGCCCGTCCGTGCGGGCGTCCGCTCGGTCGTGCGACGTGTCCATCCGGTCGTGGGCGAATGGCTCCGCGAACGCAAGCCCGACACGCTCGCGCGCGACGGGCGGGGCTGGGCCGACGAGACGGTGGGCATCATCGCCACGCGCGACGAGTTTGAGCAATTCCCGTGGCCGGCGCCGGAAACCCTGAGCGGCTACGAGGCCCATCCCACCTTGGACGCCCAACTCGCCGCCATCGCCGAGTGCCTCCCGCCCACGATGAAGGTCATCCCGCAGTTGGGCTACATCTTCATGGGCGCGTGGCAACTCATGGGCCTGGAGAACTTCAGCCTCCAGTTGGCCGACGACCCCGAATTCGTGAAGGCCGTCATAGACAAACTCGGCAGTCTGCAGATGGCCGTCCTGGAGATTCTCCTCCAGCACGAGTGCGTAGGCGCCATCTGGATGCCCGACGACCTGTGCTACAACACGGGGCCGCTGGTATCGCCCAAGGTGTACCGACGGCTTGTGTATCCCTGGTACCAGGCCATCGTCCAGAGGTGCCACCAGGCCAACCTGCCCGTCGGCTTCCACAGCGACGGCGACCTGACGCGCGTCCTGGCCGACCTGGTGGAATGCGGCTTTGACTGCATCCACCCGTTTGAGCCGCCCATGAACGACATCATCGCCGTCAAGCGCGAGTGGGGGCATCGCATCTCCGTCGCCGGCAACATTGACCTCAAGGCCACCCTGTGCGGCGGCACGCCCGCCGACGTAGAGGCCGAAGTGCGGCAGAAGGCCGCCGCCCTGGCTTCGGGTGGGGGCTGGCTCATCGGCTCCAGCAACTCCATCCCCGACTTTGTCCCTTTTGAGAACTACCTGGCGCTCCTGGAATGCAGCCTGAAATACGGGCGGTACCCGGTAAGCGGATAGCCAAGATACTGCGGAGGGAGAGTATGAGGATCGCGATCATCGGCACGCTGGACACCAAAGGCCATGAGGTTCGTTTCGTGCGCGATACCATCGCCGCCCTGGGACACGAAACGCTTGTCCTTGATCCGGGCACGCTCGGCCAGCCTGCCATCCCCGCCGATGTGTCCCGTACCGAAATCGCGCGGGCCGCGGGCTGGGAGTTGCCCGACCTCCTCGCCACCCGCGACAAGGCGCTCATCCAGTCCACCATGACCAACGGCCTGGTGAGCACGGTAACCCGCCTCTACCAGCAAGGCACATTCCAGGGTGTGATCGCCGTTGGCGGCGCGCAGGGAACCGCCATCGCCACAGCCGCCATGCGCGCCCTTCCGGTCGGCGTCCCGAAATTCATGGTGTCCACCGTGGCCTGCGGCAAGACCACCTTCGGCCCCTACGTGGGCACGAAGGACATCGCCATGCTCCATTCGGTCGCCGACATCTCGGGGCTGAACCGCATTACGCGGCGCCTGCTGGCCCAGGCCGCGAGGGCCGTCGTCGCCATGGCCGCCGAACCGCAGGCCCTGGAGCCAACCGGCCAGGAACTCGTCGCCATCACGCAGGCGGGCATCACCACGCCCGGCGTGATGGCCGTGAAGGAGCGCCTGGAAGCCCTCGGCTTTGAGGTCGTCGCGTTCCATTGCAACGGCATCGGCGGCCAGGCGATGGAGGAACTCATCTCGCAGGGCGTGATTCGCGGCCTCATTGACTTCTCGCCCCACGAGATCACCGACCTCCTGTTCGGCGGCCTCATGCCCGCCGCGCCAGAACGGATGAAGGCGGCGGGGCTTATGGGCATCCCGCAGGTCGTCGTCCCCGGCTGCACCGACATCCGACTCCACGGCGTGGGCGATGAGTTGCCGCCGGAAGTCAGGGGCCGCGCATGCGTCCGCCACTCCCCAACGCACACGCACGTGCGCACCACGCCCGAGGAGATGGAGCAGGTGGCGCATTTCATTGCCACGCGCCTGAACGAAGGCCACGGCCCGCGCGCCTCGGTCATCCCCTTGCGCGGCTACAGCATGTTGAACAAGCAAGGGCATCCGTTGTACGATGAGGCAGCGAACATGGCCTACGTGCTCACCATGCGCCGAGAACTCGCGCCCGAGGTGCGCCAGGTGGAAGTGGACGCCCACATCAACGACCCGGAGTTCGCCGACGTCGTCGTGGAAACGTTCATGAGCCTGCGCCGCGAAGCCGGCAACGCCGCCGCCCCTCCCGCGACGCGGCCACAGGAGATATGAGACTATGACGGGCAGGATGACCCCACGCGAGCGCGTCATCGCCGCGGTAGAGCGTCGCTCTCCCGACCGTGTGCCCATTGACATCGGCGGCTCATCGGTAACCACCATTATCGGGAAAGCCTACGAGCGCCTGAAGGAAACGCTGGGCATCGCCGGCGAGACGCGCTACATGAAGCGCAAATCGGGCACGGTGTTCCTGGACGAGCGAATCGCCGTGCGGCTCCATTCGGACACGCGGCCCCTCCTGCCCGGCAGCCCCGATGGGTGGCAGGACATCTACTTCACCGACGGTTCGTTCCAGGACGAGTGGGGCGTCGTGTGGGCCAGGGCGGGCGAAGGCCACTACGCGCCGGTGGGCAACCCGCTCCGCGATGCCGATTTGGACGACCTAGCGCGGCACCCGTGGCCCGACCCGCTGAACCCAGGCCGGACGCGCGGCCTCCGCGACCAGGCCCGACGCCTGCACGAGGAAACGGACTACGCCGTGGTGTTGAGCCTGCCGGTGGGGTTCGTGCACCAGAGCCAGTATCTCCACGGCTACCAGGAATACCTCATGGACTTGATTCTGAACCCCACCTTCATTGAAGCCCTCATGGACAGGACGCTGGAGTTCTGGCTGCAACTGGCCTCGGCGGTGCTGGACGAGGTCGGCCCGTTCGTGGACGTCATCCAATTCGGCGACGACGTGGCATTCCAGGACAGGCCCATGGTGGACCCGAAGCGATATCGGCGCATGATCAAGCCGCGCCACAAGCAGATGATAGACCTGCTCAAGAGCAAATCCCGCGCCAAAGTGCTGTACCACTGTTGCGGCGCGGTCAGCACCCTGATTCCCGACTTCATTGACATAGGCGTGGACGCGCTCAATCCCGTGCAGGTATCGGCCGCGGGCATGGACACCGCGCGCCTCAAGGCCGAATATGGGAGCCACATCGCGTTCTGGGGCGCTGTGGACACCAGCCGCGTCCTGCCCTGCGGCTCGCCCCAGGACGTGCGCGACGAGGTGATGCGCCGCATCCAGGACCTGGGCGCGGGCGGCGGGTACGTCGTCGCGTCGGTGCACAACATCCAGGAGGACGTCCCGCCCGAGAACATCGTGGCCATGGCCGACGCGGCCTACGAATTCGGGCAGGGGGCCGCGCACCGATAATTTGCCCGACCGAGGGAACCATGCAAGAGGCATTTGCGTATCCAGAAGAAATGATCCGCGATGGATTCATCATCGCCACGTACTACACCGAAATGGACCGTTCGTCCGACGTGCTGGCGAAGGCCCGCGCGCTGGCCGTGGGCCAAAGCGTGGGCACGTGGACGCCCGTCCCCGGCGTAACCCCCGAGATGGCGGCCCGCCACATGGCCCGCGTTGTCGCCGTGTACGACCTCCCGCCGGCGGAACTCTCGTCGGACCTGCCGGAAGGCAAGCGCCCCGTGATCCTGCAAATCGCCTTCCCGGAAGTCAACTTCGGGCCTCAATTCCCGATGCTCCTGACCACGCTCCTCGGCAACGAAGCCTCCACGTCGTCGCAGGTCAAGTTGCTAGACATCCAATTTTCGCCCACCTTTGCCGGCGGCTTCCAAGGCCCCAAGTTCGGGATTGAAGGCGTGCGCAAGCACTTGGGCGTCTTCGGGCGGCCCATCCTGCTGAACATGATCAAGCCCTGCACCGGATTTGGCCCGGAAACGGGAGCGGCGCTCTTCGCCGAGGTGGCGCGGGGCGGCGTGGACATCATCAAGGACGACGAACTGCTCGGCAACCCGTCGTTCAACACCCTGGCCCGTCGCGTGGAGGCCTATCGGCGGGCGGCGGACCGCGTGTACGAGGAGACCGGCCACCGCGCAGCCTACTGCGCCAACATCACGGACCGCATAGACAACCTGGTGGAAAACGCCCGCCGCGCCCAGGAGTTGGGCGCTTCCATGGTCATGGTCAACGCGGCGGCGGTGGGTCTCGGCGCGCTCCACATGCTCGCGGATGACAAAGCCATCGCCATCCCCATACTGGCCCATTCGGCGGGCGCGGCGGCCCTCACCGAGAACCCGCGTTCCGGCATCGCGTCGCCGCTCCTCCTGGGCAAGTTGGTGCGGCTGGCCGGAGCGGATGCGGGCATGTTCAACTCCATCTACACCCACTACCCCTTCCTGCGCGAGCGTTACCTGCGCATCGCGCACATGCAGCGGATGCCGCTGTTCCACCTCAAGCCCACGCTGCCCACCATCGGCGGCGGCATCACGCCCGCCAACGCCGTGCGCATCATCCAGGACTTTGGGCCGGACATCATGCTGGCCGTCGGCGGGGCGATCCAGGGCCACCCCGACGGCGCTGCCGCCGGAGCCAGAGCCATGCGCCAGGCCATTGACGCCGCGGTCCACGGCGTCCCCCTGGACGAGCAGGCGAGACAGCATCCCGAACTGAAGCGCGCGCTGGAGGTCTGGGGCCAGTAACCCGACACCTGCGCCACTCTGTTATGTCAAATAGAAGGAGCGCACATTGCTGACCGAGTTTCATCGCCAGATCACGCGAGCGGCCCTGTCCCCCTACTTCACCGAGGCAGCCGTGGAAGTCGCCATACACGCCAACATCGCGCAGGACAGCCTCAAGGGCCAAGTCGGCCACGCCGAGTACCACGTGGACAACGCGATTCCCCCCGCCTTCCGCTACATGCAGGCCCAGCAGCGCCAGGCAGTCTTGGCCTTGCAGCGCGGGGACTGCGAGCGCGGAATGCAGTGCCTGGGCCGCTGCCTGCACGCAGTCCAGGATTTCTATTCGCACACCACGTATGTGCGGGCGTGGCTCCGCGAAAACCGCCACCGCGACACGACGCCGGACGACATCCCGCCGCTCCTGGACTGGCTCGCGCGCCCAGACCTCACCACCGGCCGCGCCGTGTTCGGCGAACTGCTCACGTTTCTGCCCGTCGTCGGCCCTACCTTCGCCCGCGTCCTGCGCCTGCCCGACGACAGCCACTTCGCGCAGAACCTGGATGGCCCCCACCGCGGTTCGGAGTTCGCCTACGTCCTTGCCGCCGCGCAAAAGCACTCGGATTGGATCGCCCAGACCACGTGGGCGCAGGCGCAGGATCGCCCGGCCCGCGACCTCTGGTGCCTGCGCCCACGGTAGCAAGCCGCGCCTTGGACGCGCCCGTGTCCTCTTGCGTCCCCGTGAGCGAAGCAATCCCCGCCCGCACGGAGACTGCTTCGCCGCTTGACGCATTGCAACAACAGGCGGCCACAAATGGAAGCCAGGGGATGATGAGGGATTGGTCTTCCCGCCGTCAGACCGCGAAGACCAGCGCCGCGCCCATCCCCACAAGCGCGCATGCGAAGAGCGCGTCGGCCCACCCGACCTGGAGTGCAGACTCCGTCTTCGCATCCAGGTCAAAGGCGCGGGCCGACGCCGACTTCACCACGTCGTCGCCGTAGCGCAGCGCGTTGGCGATGACGGTAACCAGGAACAGCCGCATCGCCTGCGCGGGCTTGCGGAATCCCCCGCGCAGGCGAATCGTATGATAGGCAGCCTCCACCGCGTCGCGCAGCACCGGCCCCAGGTTCAGGGCAACCCCCAGCGCAAACCCAAGCCCGCGCAGGTTGGCCGCCTCAAACAGGCGCACCATCTCCGAAACCGACAGGGCGGCCAGGCTGATGGCGAACGCCAGCATCAGAGCCACCGCCCGCGCGCTCATCCAAAGCCCGATGATGAACCCCTCGCGCGAAAGCCGCAGGAAGCCCCACTGCAGGTCCCGTTCGCCCAGGAGAAGCCCCGAAACCACCACCACCGAGGCCAGCGTCAGCCAGAATCGCCCGCGCGTCAGAATCCGCAGCCCGCTACTGCCCAGCAGCGCCCCGACCGCGAGCACCGCCAGCAGAAACGCGCCCAGGCGGGCGTCCGGCAGCAACGCCACCAGCGCGAGCGTCCAGACCAGAAAAACAAGGTAACTGATGGAGTTCAGGCGGAACCTCGCCGCCACCGACATGCCCCTACTCGCGTGCAAGCCGTCGCCCCACCAAGCGCCCCAAGTCCCAGCCAATCCACCCCGCCACCGCTCCGACGATGACGCGGAACAGGAACAGGATGACGATGATGGCCACGGCGTAGGCCACGTCTATGCCCAGCAACTTGCTGCCTTCCTTCACCATCTTCGTGTACACCTGCACGATGCCCTGGCCGTACAGAAGCCACATCATGACGAACTTGTGGAAGAAGTTCCAACTCACGGCCAACGCTCCGGCCAGCACGTACAGGCCCCTCGTCGGCGTGGCGCGCAGCCAGAGCGCCAACTCCATGAGGATGGCCTCTGCCAGGATGGCCACAATCGGGCCGATGACGATCCCGCCCAGGCTGAATGCCTTGAAGATCGCCGTTACCACGCCGATGCCCAGCACCGACCCGCGCTTGGGGACAAACCACCGCCCCACGAGGGCGATGATCGCCCCGATGCCCGCCATGATCAGCCC
>DAOTVT010000103.1:0-12437 GCA_034436295.1 Anaerolineae bacterium
CGCTGGCCGTCTTCTCGTCCGACGCGCTGTCTTCGGTGGCCTACGCGACCGAAGAGATCATGCTCATGCTCATCGTCGCCGGCAGCGCGGCCGTGGGGCTTGCCTGGCCCATCGCCCTGGGCATCGCTGCGCTGATCGCGATTGTAGCGTTTTCGTATTACCAGACAGTCCATGCCTATCCTGGGGGCGGCGGCTCCTATATCGTCGCTCATGACAATCTCGGCCAGTTGCCCGGCCTGGTCGCTGCAGCGGCGCTCCTCACTGACTATGTGCTCACCGTCTCCGTGAGCATTACCTCCGGTGTGGCTGCCATCACCTCGGCGTTTCCGGCCTTGTATCCGCACCGCATTCTGCTGGCGCTCTTCTTCGTCGCGCTCATCATGACCCTGAACCTGCGCGGCGTGCGCGAATCGGGCACCATCTTCGCGATTCCCACGTACCTCTTCCTGGCCATCATGCTATCCATGCTGGCGGTCGGGTTTGCGCGGTGGATTGCCGCGGGAATGCCACCCGCCCAGCCCCCGCGCATAGACTACCCCGCCGTGCAAGGGCTGTCCCTGTTCCTCATTCTGCGGGCTTTCTCCAGCGGGTGCGCGGCCCTCACCGGCATTGAGGCCATCAGCAACGGCATCCCCGCCTTCAAGCCGCCCGAGTCCGACAACGCGGGCAAGACGTTGATCGCCATGGCGACGCTCCTGGCCACCATGTTCCTGGGCATCACGTTCCTCACCCACCGGTTTGGCATCGTGCCCAACGAGATGACACACGAGACGCTTGTCTCCCAATTGGGCCGATACGTGCTCGGCGAAGGTTCGCCGCTATACTTCGCGCTCCAGGTGGCCACCATGCTCATCCTGGTGCTGGCGGCAAACACCAGTTTCGCCGACTTCCCGCGCCTGTCGTCCATCCTGGCACGCGACCGCTACATGCCGCACCAGTTCGCGAACCTGGGCGACCGGCTCGTGTTCTCCAACGGGATCATCACGTTGGCGCTGGCGTCGTCGGCCCTCATCGTACTGTTCGGCGGCCAGACCACCCGCCTCATCCCGCTGTATGCCATCGGCGTATTCCTGTCGTTCACGCTCTCGCAGGCAGGGATGGTGGTGCGGTGGTGGCGCCTGAGAACCCACCATTGGCAACTCAAGGCGGCCATCAACGGGCTTGGCGCGTTGGCGACTGGCATAGTGCTCCTCGTGATCGCCGCGACGAAGTTCGCCCTGGGCGCGTGGATCGTGCTGCTCTGGATTCCCGTCTTCATCTATTTCTTCCTGGCGGTGCACCGCCACTACCATCGGGTCGCGCAGCAACTGTCCCTTGAGAACCGTGGCAGCCTCCCGCCGATCCGTCGGCACCGCGTGATCGTTCCCATCGCCGACGTGCATCGGGGGGTCATCGCCGCCCTGAACTATGCCCGCTCCATCTCGGACGACGTTACGGCCGTGTATGTGGAAGTAGATCCGGCAGAAACGCCGAAGGTGCACCGCAAGTGGGCCGACTGGGGCGAAGGCGTCCGACTTGTAACCCTGAAATCCGAGTATCGCTCCATCATCGGCCCGCTGATTGAGTACGTGGACAAGGTGGATGAACCCAATCGCCGCGACCAGGTGGTAACCATCGTGCTGCCGCAATTCGTCCCCGCCAGGCCGTGGCACAATCTGCTGCACAACCAGACGGCGATCCTCATCCACCTGGCGTTTGTATTCCGGCGCGACGTCATGGTAACCGACGTCCCGTTCCATCTTGAAGAGTAGAGGCGATTCCGATGAAATTCATTGTCGTGGGGTGTGGGCGCACCGGCGCAACGCTGGCGCAGTCGCTGTGCCGCAAGGGGCATCAGGTGGCCGTCATTGACAAGGACGAGCGCGCGTTCTCTCGGCTCGGACCAGGCTTCCGAGGGCGCACCTACGAAGGGCTTGCCTTTGACCGCGATGTGCTCCTGCGCGCGGGCATCCAGGACGCCGAAGGGCTGGCCGCGCTCACCAACGACGAGGCGGCCAACATGATCGTGTGCCGCATTGCGAAACTCGCCTTCAAGGTCCCAAACGTCGTCGCGCGGCTCTACGAACCCGAACGGGCCTCGCTGTACAAGAGCATGGGCGTGGCGACCGTGTCATCGGTAACGTGGCGGGTGCTGCGCCTGGAGCAGTTGCTGTGCCAGCCCACCCTGAGCGTCGTGGGCAGCCTGGGCAACGGCGAGGTTCAGGTTGTGGAGGTTCAGGCCACCGAGGGGTTGGTGGGCCGGCCCGTCAAGGAGTTCATCCACCCAGGCCAGACGACGGATGTGGCGATGCTCCACGGTGGCGCGGCTTCCCTGCCCACGATGGACATGCCGCTGGCGGAAGGCGACCGGCTGCGCCTGGCCGTCGCGTCGGACTACCTGGACGAGTTCAAAGCCTGGCTAGAGCATCTCAAGAAAGAGGGGCAGTCATGAGAGTCGTCATCGTAGGTGGCGGCAAGGTTGGCTCATACTTGGCGGCGCTGCTCTTGGAAGGCCAGCATGAGGTGCACATCGTGGAAAACCGCCCCCAAGTGCTGTCGCGCCTTCACCGCGAACTCCCGACCGAGGCCATCGTGGACGGAGACGGCTTGCGCCGCGAGACCCTGGATTTGGCCCATGCCGACCGCGCCGATGTCCTCGTAACCGTTACAGGCGACGACGAGGTGAATCTCGCCATCGCCCTCATGGCGAAAACCGTCTACAAGATTCCGCGCGTCATCGGCCGCATCAACAACCCGCGCAATGCCTGGCTGTTCACGCCCGAGATGGGCGTGGACGTGGCGGTCAACCAGACGGACTTGCTGGCCAAACTGATCGTGGAAGAGATGTCGCTGGGCGACATGATGATTCTCCTCCGGCTCCGCAAAGGGGAGATTTCGCTCGTTACCGAGAAACTGGAGCCTGGCGCGCCAGCCGAGGGCAAGCGCGTGGCCGACCTGCCGCTCCCCCAGGACTGCCTGCTGGTCGGCGCCATCCGCGAAGGCGACATCCTGGTGCCCCGAGGCGACACGGTGCTCCAGGCTCACGATGAGATCCTCGCGCTGGTGCGAACCGGCTCGCACACGGCCTTCCGCAACCTGCTGGCCAATCCGACGCGGGCCGAGGCCGTAGAGGCAGAGGCAGAAGACTGACCCCGCCGCAACAGCCGGCATCGGCGCGGCGCAGGCGAGGTCATCGGCGATAACCGCACACTCCGGCGCAGTGTCAGCGCACGGAGGACACTGACGAAAGGATGGGCAACGCATGTGGCAAGAATACCTGTTTGCGACCTCGGTAGAGCACGCGCTGGAATTGCTGAGCCGGTATGAAGGGCGTGCCCAACTCATCGCGGGAGGCACAGACCTGGTGCTCCAGAGCCAGCGCGGCGAGTGTCCCGCCACCGTCATGGTGGACATCACCCGCATTCCCGGCCTGAATCACATCCAAGAGCAAGACGGCCATATCGTCGTCGGTGCGCAAGTTACCCACGCCCAGATCGCCGCATCGCCCCTGATACGCGAGAAAGCCCCCATCCTCGCCATGGCCTGCGCGCAGGTGGGTGGCCCTCAAATCCGAAACGCCGGCACCCTCGTGGGCAATGTGATCAACGCACAGCCCGCTGCCGACGGCGCTGTGGCCCTGTTCGCACTGGACGCCGAACTGGAAGTCGCAACCCCCGAAGGCCGGCGATGGGAACCGATTGCCCACGTGTACCGTGGCGTCGGCGTCTGCACCATCAACCCCTGCCAGGAGATGGTAACGGCCGTCCGCTTCAGGCCCCTCACGGGCGCTTGCGGATGCAACTACCAGCGTTTGGCCCGACGCAAAGCGTTGACGCTCCCCACGCTCGTGGTGGCAGCGGTGCTGGAGATGACCGGCGACGCCATCAAGTGGGCGCGCATCGCCATCGGGCCCGTCGCGCCCACGCCCTACCGCGCCGCCGACGCCGAGGCCTACCTCATCGGCAAGAAAGCGGAAGAGTCGGTCTTCGCCGAGGCCGGGCAACTCGCCGCCGCCAAGGCCCGACCACGCGACAGCCTGATACGCGGTTCTGGCGAATACCGGACGGCCATGGTCGGAGTGCTGGTGCGGCGCGCGCTCGCCGCGGCGGCCCAGCAATGCTACGGGAGGCGATAAGATGCACACGCTGATGATGAACGTCAACGGATCCGACGTCCGCGTTGACATCTACCCGGACGAAACACTCGCCGAGGTTCTGCGCGACCGGCTCGGCCTCATCGGGACCAAGGTAGCCTGCGGCGAAGGCGAATGCGGCGCCTGCACCGTGCTCATTGACGGCGTCGCGGTTACGTCCTGTATTACCCCCGCCATGAAGGCCCACGGGCGCCGTGTGGTTACCATAGAGGGACTTAGCGAGGACAAGGAACTGCACGTCATTCAGCAGGCCTTCGTGGACGCCACCGCCTCGCAGTGCGGATACTGCACCCCTGGCTTCATCATGGCCACCAAGGCCCTGCTGGATGCGAACCCCAACCCCACACGAGACGAGATCATGCACGGCATATCGGGCAACCTGTGCCGCTGCACGGGGTACTACCAGATCGTGGACGCAGTGGCCCTGGCCGCGAAACGCCTCGCGGAGGAGGAGCAATCATGAGCAAAGTCGTTGGCTCGCCGCAGACTCGCCTGGACATCGTCGCGAAAGTCAAGGGGACCCGCAAGTACCCGCAGGACTTCAACATGGAGGGGCAACTCTGGGCCGCCGTCGTCTGGGCCGCTCACCCTCACGCCATCGTCCGGCGCATTGACACGTCGGCCGCGGAGGCGCTGCCAGGCGTCGTGCGCATCATCACGTCCAAAGACGTGCCCGTCAACAGTTACGGCATCAACATCCCCGACCAGCCCGTGCTGGTGGGCGAAGGCGGGAAGGTACGCTGGGTGGGCGATCGCATCGCCATCGTCGTGGCCCAAGACCGCCGCACCGCCTACAAGGCGCGGGACCTAGTGCGCGTGGACTACGAACCGCTGCCCGTGCTGTCCGACGTGTTCGCCGCCATGCAGGAGAACGCTCCTCGCATTCACGAAGACCGCCCCAGCAACATTCTGCACCACATCCCCATCCGCAAGGGCAACGTAGAAGAGGGTTTCGCGCAGGCCGAAGTCATCGTGGAAGGCGAGGTCTCCACGCCCTTTGTGGAACACGCCTACATGCAGCCGGAAGCGGGCATTGGCTACATAGACGAGGAGGGGCGCGTTACCGTCATTGCCTCCGCCCAGTGGCCCCACGACGACCTGCACCAGATTGCGCGCATGCTGGACCTGCCCGAGGACAAGGTGCGGGAGATTGTGCCCGCGGTCGGAGGCGCATTCGGCGGGCGCGAGGACATGTACATCCAGCACCTCCTGGCCCTCTGCGCCTTCGTCATGCGCCGCCCGGTGAAGATGGTGTGGGACCGCGAGGAGTCCATCTCCCGCACAGGCAAGCGCCACCCGTTCTACTTCCGGTACAAGGTGGGTGCTACGCGCGAGGGCGTCCTGACGGCCGTCCAGATTCGCCTCATCTCCGACGCCGGAGCCTACGCCTCCACGTCCATCCCCGTGCTCAACAATGCGGCCAGTTTCGCCGCCGGGCCCTACAAGTACCCGCACGCCCACGTGGATGCCTACACCGTCTTCACGAACAACGCGGTTACGATGGCCATGCGCGGGTTCGGCGCCACGCAGCCGCCGGTCATGTACGAGAGAATGCTGGACCAGTTAGCCGAAGCCCTGCACATGGACCCGGTGGAATTGCGCATGAAGAATCTGCTGGGCGATGGCGACATCAGCATCACCGGCAACGCCATGTGGGGCGGCGTGGGCATCAAGGAAACGCTGCGGCAGGCGGCCCTGGCTGCCGGCTGGCGGCAGGAAGGCGAGCACTGGGTCAAACCCGACCTGGGCCAGCCGTCCGCCCCGCACAAGAAGCGCGGCATCGGCATCGCGTGCGCGTACAAGAACGTCGGCTACTCCTTCGGCTTTGACGACAAGTCGGAGGCCGAGGTCATCCTCCGCCTCAAGATGGATGGCAGCATCGCCAGCGCCACGGTCAAGACCGCCGCCGTGGACGTAGGCCAGGGTGTAACCACCGCCCTCGCCCAAATCGCCGCCGAGACGCTGGGCATCCCGGTGTCCAGGGTGCGAATCGCCCTCATTGACACCAGCGACGTCCCCAACGCAGGCAGTTCCTCCGCCTCGCGCCATGTGTACATCACGGGCAACGCGGTGTACGGCGCTTGCAAGGCGGCGCTTGAAAAGCGCGAGCGCGTCCTGCTGGAGGAAAGCGGCGAGACGACCGTGTCGGCCCGATACTTGTACCGCGGCCGCTCCCGTCGCCCCACGACGCCCTACGATCCCGAGACAGGGCAATGCAATCCGCACATCGCCTACTCCTACGGCACCGAGATCGCCCTCGTTGAGGTGGACGCCGAAACGGGAGAGACAGAGGTCTTGAAGATGTGGGCCGCGCACGACGCGGGCAGGGTGGTCAATCCGGCCCAATACTTCGGACAGGTGGCCGGCGGCGTCCACATGGGCGTGGGCTACGGCCTGACCGAGGAGTACATCCAGCAGGACTCGCGGCCGCGCACCCGCCGCTTCAGCGAGTACTTCATCCCGACCGTGCTGGACATGCCGCGCGAACTGGTCTCCCTGGCCGTGGAGGTGGAAGATCCGACCGGCCCCTTCGGCGCAAAGGGCCTGGGCGAGACGCCGACCCTGCCCACAGCCGCCGCAATCGCCAACGCGATCCACGACGCCACAGGTGTCTGGCTCAATCGTATACCGGCCACGAGCGAGATGGTCTGGCGCGCGATCCATGGCAAAGGCTAGCCCGTGTTCGCGGGCTCTCGTCAGCCCCAAAGAGGCTTCGCCCCGCCGGCGTGGAGATACAAGACCCTAAAGGTCTGCGAGACCTTTAGGGTCTTCGCTGGACTGGAGTGAGGAGCATTTCGCGCGCTTCCTGCGATTTGCATCCCCAAACGCAAGTTGTGCTATAATAGAAAACGTAAGAAACGGAAAGCCCCCCGATGCGCAGGGGCGCACGGGGCGTTTGGGCGTCCGTGCTTCAGGTGGGGGAAAATTGGCAAAGAAGGGCGATCTTCTCAGCACTGGCGAAGTAGCCACCCGGGCCGGCGTAACCCGGACGACCGTGCTTCACTGGATCAAGTCCGGGAAACTGCAGCCTGCGCTCACGACCGCTGGCGGCCACTACCGCATCGCGGAGTCCGACCTGGCGCGCTTCCTGGCCGAGCACTACGGGACGGATGCCCGCGGCCCCAGAAACGTCATCCTCGTCGTGGACGATGAGCCTTCCATCCTGGAAGTCGTGCTCCTGGCCCTCCGGCCTGCCTTCCCCGGCTGGCGGATGGAAACAGCGTCCGATGGCGTGGAAGCCGGCATGAAACTGCTCCGCTTCACGCCGGCGCTTCTGGTCCTGGATCTCATGTTGCCGGGGATTGACGGCTTTGAAGTCTGTCGCCTGGTGCGAAGCGACCCCGAACTGCGCAAGATTGCCATCCTGTGCATCACCGGCTACAAGCACCCCGGCATCTACGAGCAAGCCCTGGAGGCCGGCGCCGACGAATGCCTCTTCAAGCCGCTTGACATGAAGACCCTGCGCGAGAAAGCGCAGGAACTTGTGGCCCGCCTCCGCTAGCCCGGGCTGCAGCCCGAGTGTCACATTATCGCCCCCTGCGGTGTTATTGCATTGGACACGCTGCGCGCAGACCCGAAAGGACAAGGGCACGTGGACATTTCCGACGCGCTTCTCCTACAACGGTGGCAGGAAGGCGACGAGAAGGCCTTTGCCGACATCTTCCTGCGCCACTATGGCCCACTGGTCCGCGTGCTACGCAGCCTGCTCGGCTCCACCGATGAGGCGGAGGACATCGCGCAGGAGACGTTCTGGCGGCTGTACCGGCATCCGCTGGCCACAGAACGAGAGCACAACCTGGCCGCCTGGCTCATGCGCGTAGCCACGCGCCTGGGCTACAATGCACTGCGAGAACGCGTGCGGCGGGAGCGCAGGCAGGGCGTGTGGCAGCAGCAGGTGGAAACCGTCGCCAACCCGGAAGCGGAAGCCCTCCGGCAGGAGACGCGGCGAGAGGTGCAGCAGGCTCTGGCCCAAATGCCACTCCGCCAGGCGCAGATCCTGTTCTTGCGCTACCAGGGATACACCTACGCGGAACTCGCAGAAATCGTCGGGGTCAAAGTCTCGTCGGTAGGAACGCTGCTGGCCCGCGCCGAGCGCACCTTCGCCAGGCACTACCGCGGCGACGGGCCGAGCAGCATGTGAAGTTTGCGAGAGGAGACAGAGATGCACATACCGGAAGGCACTCTCCGCGCATACCTGGACGAGCAGACATCGCCCGAAGAAACGCGCACCATCGCCGAACATCTCCGCGCATGCGCCGCGTGCCGCAAGCGGCTGGCGACCCTGGATGCCCGCCGCAGCCACGCCGCAGCCGTCCTGTCCACCCTGCAGCCCCCGGAGGACCGCGCGCCCACCCATCCGTCCGCGGCCCTCGCGCGGTTCCAACAGCAACACAACGTCCACGAACACAACGAAAGGAGACACGCTCCCATGAGAAAGCAGAACAACCTGGGCCGCTGGAAGCCCGTCTGGATCGGACTCACGGTCCTTGTCATCGCGTCGCTGTTCATCTTCTACCCGCCGTTGCGGACGGCGGCCTCGGACTTCCTGGGCATTTTCCGTGTCCGCAAGTTCGTCGCCGTGCCCATCAACGTATCGGCGCTGGAGAACCCGACGTTTGAGAACCTGCTGCAATCCGCGTTCTCGGATCAACTCACCGTCACCAAGGAGCCGGGGCCAGCGATCCCCGTCGCTTCCCCCGAGGAAGCATCCGCGGCCCTGGGGTTCGCGGTGCGGCTTCCGTCGGCACTGCCCGAAGGATACACGGCCCAGCCCAGCATGAGCATCCAGGGCGAGTTCGCATTCCGCGCGCGCGTGGACATGGACTACGTGCTGGCCGTTCGGGAGGCCTTGGGCAAGACGGACGTCCCCATCCCGCCGGGATTGGACGGGGCGGTGCTGGACGTAACCGTGCCCAAGATACTCGCCGCCAACTACGCATCGGAGCGAGGTTGGTTCGCCGTAGTCCAGGCCATGTCGCCCGAGGTTCAGTTGCCGCCGAACCTGGACTTGCAGCAAATCGGCGAGTTTGGCCTGCGCCTGGCCGGCATTCCGGCCGATCAGGCCCGCCAGATGGCCGCCGCCATTGACTGGGCCAACACGCTCATCATCCCTGTGCCGCTGGGCTACGCTTCTTACGAGGAGGTAACCGTGGCGGGCGCACGCGGCGTGCTCATCAGCGACAGCACAGAGGACGCTTCCAGACACCACCTGCTCGTCTTCGCCAAGGATGGCATCGTATATGGACTGGAGGGCGCGGCCACGGCGCAGGAACTGCTGGCCGCCGCCGAGTCCATGTTCTAGCGTGAGGGGCCACAATGCCCTCTCCCGCTGCGAGAAGGTTAGGGTGAGGGACGACAACCCCTCTCCCGCTGGGAGAGGGCTAGCGTGAGGGGCCGCAATGCCCGCTCCCGCTGGGAGAGGGTGAGGGTCCGCCGCACCCCCGGCCTTTGGCATTCCAGGCGCTCTATGGTAAACTGACGCTATGGCCACATCGCTTGCCATTGAGACCCACAGCCTGCGCAAGGAGTACGGCCCCAAAGTGGCCGTCGCCGACCTGTCGCTGAGCGTCCAGCGCGGCGAGATATTCGGGTTCCTCGGCCCCAACGGCGCAGGCAAGACCACCGCCGTGAAGATGCTCCTGGGGCTCATCGCGCCGACCGCGGGCGCGGGGCGAATCCTGGGCCGCCCCCTGGCCGACATGGAAGTCCGCCGCAAGGTCGGCTTCCTGCCCGAGCACTTCCGCTTCTACGACTGGCTCACCGCGCGCGAGTTGCTGCACTACCACGGCAGGCTCCTCGGCATGACCGACGCCGCCTGCCGCGCCCAGATTCCCGAACTCCTCAACATGGTGGGCCTCCTTCGCCACGCCGACCAGCGCATCAAAACGTTCTCCAAAGGCATGCTCCAGCGCGTGGGACTGGCCCAGGCGTTGCTCAACGACCCCGAACTGGTCTTCCTGGACGAACCCACGTCGGGCCTTGACCCCATCGGGCGGCGCATGGTGCGCGACGTCATCCACCATCTCCGCGAGCGTGCCTGCACCGTGTTCCTGAACTCGCACCTCCTCAGCGAAGTGGAGATCACCTGCGACCGTGTCGCGTTCATCCGCGAGGGGGTCGTCGTCCGCACGGCCAGCCTGCGCCAACTGGTGCAGGGCGAGACCGCCGTGCGCATCCGTGCCGCGGGCGTTACGCCCGAGACCCTGGACGGCCTGAACCGTTGGGGCCGCGAGATTCGCGCCGACGGCGAGCACATCCACATGGTCGTGGACGAAGAGGACAGCCTGCCCGCCATCGCCAACTGGATTGTCGCGAGCGGCGCGCGCCTGTATGCCCTGACGCCCGAACGCATCTCCCTGGAAGACTTGTTCATGCAGATTGTGGGCACTTCGGGAGAGACCGAATGAACCGCATCGCGCTCATCGCCCGACTCACGTTCCACGAGGCGCGCCGTCGCAAGATCATGTGGGCGGCCGTCCTACTCGGCCTGGCCTTCCTCGCCATCTACGCGCTGGGACTCTACTTCCTGCGCGGCGAAATCCTGGAGGGAATGGAGCAGTACCCGCAGGGCGCGCTCACCGGCCTCAACATGCTGGTCATGATGGCGCTGTATGCGGTGAACTTCCTCATCATCGTGATGACCGTCCTCACATCGGTGGACACCATCGCAGGCGAGGTGGCCTCTGGCGCCATCCACGCCATCGCCGCCAAGCCCATCCGCCGCGCCGAAATCCTCCTGGGCAAGTGGCTGGGATTCGCCGTCATGCTCGTCCTGTACGCGGCTCTCATGATCGGCGGCGTCGTGCTAGCCACCCGACTCCTCACCAACTACACGCCCCCGAACATCCTTCGCGGCAGCCTGCTGATGATCCTGGAAGGCTTCATCGTGCTGCACCTGTCGCTGCTCGGCGGCACGTTCCTGTCCACTCTCGCCAACGGCGTCTTCGTGCTCGGACTGTTCGGCGTCGCCTTCATCGGCGGGTGGATGGAGCAGTTCGGCGCGATGATGCACAACGAGACCGTCGTGAACATCGGCATCCTCAGCAGCCTCATCATGCCCTCCGAGGCCATCTGGCGCTGGGCAGCGTACCTGATGCAGCCACCCATCCTGCGGACGTTCAACGTCAGCCCGTTCGGCAGCAACGCGCAGCCCAGCCTGGCCATGGTGGTGTACACGCTGGCGTACCTGGCCGCCGCGCTGGCGTTCGCCATTCGCAACTTCAGCCGCAAGGACCTGTAGGCTCACGAGAAGCCGCGAACCCACGCGAATCTTGCCCGCGCGCCCACTCGCGGTTTGCCTTGCCGCGCCTTTGTGCTATACTTCGCTCGCAAGTCCCGATTCGCGACGCGGAGGCATAGCCCCATGTCGGCCATCGTCGGAAATAGACGCTCCGCCTGGCCCATCTGGGCGGCGCGCGTCGCCGCGGCCGTCGTGTGCGCCTGGAACCTGTCGGCGGCGATCCCGTTCACCCTGGCCCCGGCCCGTTACGCCCCCGCCTTTGAGGTGAGCGGCGTCGGCGGCGAGGCTCTCGTGCGCGGGATGGGCATCCTGTTCCTCATGTGGCAGGTGCCGTTCCTGCCCGTCATCTGGGACCCCCGACGGCATCGCGCTTGCTTCCGGGTCATCCTCGCCATGCAAGCCATCGGCCTGGCCGGCGAGGTGTGGATGCTGGCGACGCTGGCGCCCGGGCACGCGGCCCTCCGCGCCACGGGAATGCGGTTCGTCGCCTTTGACGCGGCGGGGTTGGCGCTCCTCGCCGCCTCCTATGCCCTCGCGCGCAGGGAACCCGTAGGCCGGGCTTCCGGCCCGACTGCAGGCTCTCGCAGTATGGCATGACGCAGTCCATCCGTGCGGTCGCCTGCTTGACGTTTGAGCCAGCGTGGGCTAAACTTCACACACCGCCCCTGCCAACACTGCATATCGGAGGATTCCGATGACAACCGAAACCCGCGATACCCCGCTCGCATGGCTGCGACGGCACCATGACGTCATCCTCCTGGGCGCCATCCTCCTCGCCGCCCTCGCCCTGCGCCTGTACCAACTGGAGCAGGACAGTTTCTGGCTTGACGAACTGATCCAAATCCGACGCAGCCGTTTGCCCTTCTTCGCCATGATCAAAGATGTCTTGGCCGAGGTCGGCGCTGTGCCCATTGAGTATATCATCACCCACTTTGTGTACTACTACATCGGCCGCTCCGAGGGCATCCTGCGCCTGCCGGCCGTGCTCTGGGGCGTCCTCTCCGTCGCGACGGTTTACTTCCTCGGCAAGCGCATGTTTGACAAGACGACGGGATTCCTGGCCGC